>JASHQI010000044.1 GCA_030037645.1 Xanthobacteraceae bacterium | reverse complement strand
CCGGCGGGTTATGCCGCCTCGGCGAGTTTCTTGCCCTTCTCGACCGCCTGATCGATGGTGCCGACCATATAGAAGGCCGCCTCGGGCAGATGATCGTATTTGCCCTCGCATAAATCCTTAAATCCGCGGATGGTGTCTTCAAGCTGGACGAAGACTCCGGGCGAGCCGGTGAACACTTCGGCGACGTGGAGCGGTTGCGACAGGAAACGCTCGATCTTTCGCGCCCGCGCCACGATCAACTTGTCTTCCTCCGACAACTCGTCCATGCCCAGGATGGCGATGATGTCTTGCAGGGATTTGTAGCGCTGCAGGATTTGCTGCACCCGCCGCGCGACCGTGTAGTGTTCTTCACCGACGATGGCGGGCGAAAGCAGCCGCGATGTCGAGTCGAGCGGATTGACCGCCGGATATAGGCCCTTCTCCGCAATGGCACGATCAAGATTGGTGGTGGCGTCGAGATGCGCGAAGGTGGTGGCCGGAGCCGGGTCGGTATAATCGTCTGCCGGCACGTAGATCGCCTGTATCGAAGTGACTGAGCCTTTGGTCGTGGTGGTGATGCGCTCCTGCAGCGCGCCCATGTCGGTCGCCAACGTCGGCTGATAGCCGACTGCCGACGGGATGCGGCCGAGCAGCGCCGAGACTTCGGAGCCGGCCTGGGTAAAGCGGAAGATGTTATCGACGAAGAACAGCACGTCCTGGCCCTGGTCGCGGAAATATTCGGCGACGGTAAGGCCGGTGAGGCCGACGCGGGCGCGGGCACCGGGCGGCTCGTTCATCTGCCCGTAGACCAGCGCGCATTTGGAGCCTTCGACGCTGCCTTTTGCCGGGTCCTTGTTGACGCCGGATTCGATCATCTCGTGATAGAGGTCGTTGCCCTCGCGCGTGCGTTCGCCGACGCCGGCAAATACCGAGTAGCCGCCGTGCGCCTTGGCGATGTTGTTGATCAGCTCCATGATGATCACGGTCTTGCCGACGCCGGCACCGCCGAACAGCCCGACCTTGCCACCCTTGGCATAGGGCGCGAGCAGGTCGACAACCTTGATGCCGGTAACCAGGATCGCGGCTTCCGTCGATTGGTCGGTATAGGCCGGCGCCTCCTGATGAATGGCGCGCGTTTCCTGGTGTGGAATCTCTCCCGCCTCGTCGACCGGCTCGCCGACCACGTTCATGATGCGGCCGAGCGTGCCGTCACCGACCGGAACGGCGATCGGCCGGCCGGTGTCGGTCACCTCCTGGCCGCGCACCAAACCTTCGCTGGAGTCCATGGCCACGGAACGAACTGTGGACTCACCGAGATGCTGGGCGACTTCAAGCACCAGCCGGCGGCCCTGATTGGTGGTCTCCATGGCATTGAGGATCGCCGGAAGATGATCCTCGAAATGCACGTCGACCACGGGGCCGATGACCTGGGTGATACGTCCGACTTTCTGAGCCATTAGCCGTCCTCGTTCTCGTCTCTCAACTCCTCCCCGTTGAAGAGGGAGGGATAAATCACAGCGCCTCCGCGCCCGAAATGATCTCGATCAGTTCCTTGGTGATCATCGCCTGGCGGGTGCGGTTATAGAACAATGTCTGCCTGCGGATCATATCGCCGGCGTTGCGGGTGGCGTTGTCCATCGCCGACATCTGCGCGCCATAGAACGAGGCGGCGTTCTCGAGCAGCGCGCGAAAAATCTGCATGGCAACGTTGCGCGGCAAAAGGTCGAGCAGGATGTCCTCCTCGTCCGGCTCGAATTCGTAAACCGCGCCGCCCAATGCGCTCGCCGTCTTGGCGTCAAACACCGGCGGAATGATCTGCTGCGCCGTCGGTATCTGCGCGATCACCGAGCGAAAGCGCGAGAAGAACAGCGTGCAAACATCGAACTCGAACTTGTCGAACAGCGCGATGATCTTTTCGGCGATCGTCTTGGCGTTCTCGAAATGCAGGGCCCGCACCGCGCGCAAGTCGACCATCTCGACGATCTGTTTGCCGTAGAACCGGCGCAACTGATCGTAGCCCTTGCGGCCGACGCAAAAGAATTTGACCTCGTTGCCTTCGGCCATCAGCGCGGTGGCGCGTTCGCGGGCGAGTCGGACGATCGCGGTGTTGAACGGCCCACACAGGCCGCGTTCAGCAGTGCAGACCAGGAGAAGATGAACGCGATCGCTGCCGCTGCCGCGAAGGAGCCGCGGCGCCGTGTCGAGGCCCGCCACCGATGCGGCGATGTTGCCGAGGACCTTGTCCATCCTGGTGGCGTAGGGACGCGCCGCTTCGGCCGCCGCCTGGGCGCGACGCAGCTTCGACGCCGCGACCATTTGCATCGCCTTGGTGATCTTCTGCGTCGCCTTGGTGGCGGCGATGCGGTTGCGCAGGTCTTTGAGCGAGGGCATTACGTCTCAGTCGTTTCTCTTTATCGTCATGCCCGGCCTCGTGCCGGGCATCCACGTCTTTGCCGCGTGCCACGTCCGAAGACGTGGATGGCCGGGACAAGCCCGGCCATGACGGCCTTACGCAAAAGTCTTGGCATAGGCGTCGACGACGCCTTTGAGCTTGCCCGCTGTGGCGTCGTCGAGGTCGCGGGTTTCGCGGATGACTTTGAGAATATCGGCGTGCTTGCTGTGCAGCGTGCCAAGGAGTCCCTCCTCGAAGGCACGCACCCGCTGGACCGGGAGCGGATCGAGATAGCCGTTGACGCCGGCATAGATGACGCAGACCTGCTCCTCCATCTGCAGCGGCGAAAACTGCGACTGTTTGAGCAGTTCCGTGAGCCGCGAGCCGCGGTTGAGCAGGCGCTGCGTCGTGGCGTCGAGGTCGGAGCCGAACTGGGCGAACGCCGCCATTTCTCGGTATTGCGCGAGCTCGCCCTTGATCCGGCCGGCAACCTTTTTCATCGCTTTGGTCTGCGCGTCGGAGCCGACGCGCGACACCGACAGCCCGACATTCACCGCCGGACGGATGCCCTGATAGAACAGGTCGGTTTCGAGAAAGATCTGACCGTCGGTGATGGAGATGACGTTGGTCGGGATATAGGCCGAAACGTCGTTCGCCTGTGTTTCGATCACCGGCAGGGCGGTAAGAGAGCCGGATTTGTGGTCTTCGTTCATTTTCGCCGCGCGCTCGAGCAGCCGCGAATGCAGGTAGAACACGTCACCGGGATACGCCTCGCGCCCGGGAGGGCGCCGCAACAACAGCGACATCTGCCGATAGGCCACGGCCTGCTTCGAAAGGTCGTCGTAGATGATCACCGCGTGCATGCCGTTGTCGCGGAAATATTCGCCCATAGCGCAACCGGCAAACGGCGCCAGAAACTGCATCGGCGCCGGATCGGAGGCCGTCGCGGCAACAATGATTGAGTAGTCGAGCGCGCCGTTCTCTTCCAAAACCTTGACGAATTGCGCGACCGTAGAGCGCTTCTGCCCGACGGCGACGTAGACGCAATACAGCTTGACCTTTTCGTCGCCGGAGGCGTTGAGCGATTTCTGATTGAGGATCGTATCGAGCGCGATCGCGGTCTTGCCGGTCTGCCGGTCGCCGATGATGAGCTCGCGCTGCCCGCGGCCGATCGGAATGAGCGCGTCGATCGCCTTGAGCCCGGTCGCCATCGGCTCGCTCACCCGCTTGCGCGGAATGATGCCCGGCGCCTTCACGTCGACTCGCGACTTGTGTTCAGCCTTGATCGGATCGCCGCCGTCGATCGGATCGCCGAGCGCGTCGACGACGCGGCCGAGCAGTCCCTTGCCGACCGGAACCTCGACGATGGCGCGCGTGCGCTTGACGGTCTGGCCTTCCTTGATCTCGCGATCGCTGCCAAAGATGACGATGCCGACATTATCCTGTTCGAGATTGAGCGCCATGCCGCGCACGCCGCTCTCGAATTCCACCATTTCGCCGGCTTGGACGTTATCGAGGCCGTAAACGTGGGCGATGCCGTCGCCGACCGACAGCACCTGACCGACTTCGGAAACCTCGGCCTCCTGGCCGAAATTCTTGATCTGCTCTTTGAGAATCGCGGAGATTTCCGCGGCGCGAATATCCATTAGCGGGCCTCTTTCATCGCGTGCTTGATCGCATTGAGCTTGGTGCGCAGCGAAGTATCGACCATGCGGCTGCCGAGCTTGATCACAAGCCCGCCGATGATGGTGGGATCGATTTTGATATCGAGGTCGACATCCTTGCCGCTGACCGATTTCAGCGCAGCGCGTAGCGCATCGGCGTGTTCGCCCTTGAGCTGGTCGGCGACCGTGACCTCGGCCGTCGCCTCGCCTTTTTGCTGAGCGACAAGCTCACGATAGGCCTTGACCATGTCGCCAATTGCGAACAGCCGGCGGTTCGACGCGACGAGCTTGAGAAATTTTGCGGCAAGCCCGCCGATGCCAGCGCGATCCAGGATCGCCGATAGCGCATGCAACTGTTCGGCGGCGGAAAACACCGGGCTGCGCACCAAGCGGGCGAGATCGTCGCTGTCGGCGACCAGGACAACAAAGCGTTCGAGGTCCGCTTTCACTGCGTCGATCGCATTCGCCTCCTGCGCCAGATCGAACAATGCGGTCGCGTAGCGTCCTGCCATGCCGGCTATGATCGGTTCTGCTGCGGCCACGTCGTGCGCTCTCGGGGGCTTTGGTTTTTTCCAAAGGCTCGGTGCCGGTCCTCGGGGACCTGCGCAAGCCCTTGGGATTTAAGCGGGACTTGGATGTTCGCAGACTTCGCAAAATGTCCGGCGAACCCGCGAAAATCGCGGGCTTGCTAACACACCGCGGAATGCCGTGCAACACGGCGGAACACCGCGAAAGGCGGCCATTAATGCCGGTGTCTCATATGCAACAGCGAGGCGGCGACGGCACCGCTACCACGCGCGGCGACGGCTTTCTTGCATGGGGGTGCCACCTGATGCAGGGTGCACCTTGAACATTTGCCCTCCGCATGTCCCCTGCCGGGAACTCCACCGTCGCCGTCGGCCGCCTCATCAAGCTCATGGGTCTGCTCTGGCTCGCCGGGGTGGCGATGCGCATGACCATACTCGCCATGCCGCCGGTGATCCCGCTGGTGCACAGCGAATTGCACATGTCGGAGACACAGGTTGGTCTTCTGATCGGGCTGCCGCTGGCAATATTCGCCGTCGCGGCGGTGCCGGGATCGCTCTTGATCGCGCGGATCGGCGCCAGCTACGCAGTCGTCCTCGGCATGATTATCGCTGCACTTGCCGGCGGCGCGCGCGGCGCAGCCGGCGGTGTGTGGACGCTCTACGCCGCTGCAATTGCGACCGGCTTCGGCATCGCCATCATGCAGCCGGCGATGCCGACGCTGGTGCGCGAATGGCTGCCGGACCGCATCGCGCTCGGCACCATTTTGTATTCGGCCGGCATGCTGATGGGCGCGACTCTGGCGCCGACCTTGACCATTCCATTTGTGTTGCCGCACCTCGGCGGCTCTTGGCGGCTCGACTTGGCGTTTTGGGCGGTTCCGGCGCTGCTTTTTGCGCCGGTGTTTTATCTGTTGAGCCCGAAAGCCAGCGAGCACCACGCGACCAGCACCGGCAGACGGTGGTGGCCCGATTGGAGCGATCCGTTGATTTGGCTGCTCGGCCTCGCGCTCGGCAGCAACAACAGCTCGTACTTTTCGACCAACGCCTTCCTCGGCGATTACCTCGCCAGCGAAGGCCGGGCTGACCTGCTGGGGCCGGCCTTGGGTTGGCTCAATGGATTCCAGGTCGTGGCTCTCGTCGTCTTATTCCTGATGGCAGATCGCCTGCAGCGGCGGGCGTGGCCGTTCCTCATATTCGGCCCCATTCTGCTCGCGGCTTTCCTCGGAATGATATTCTTCCCTTCGGCGCTCGGCATCATCGTCTGCGCCGCGTGGATCGGCTTTACGACCGCAGTCACGTTGACCGCAACGCTGGCCTTGCCGCCGCTCTTGAGCGCGCCCGCCGACGTGCCGCGCACTGCCGCCGGCATGTTCACCATCAGCTACACCATGGCCATCATCGTCCCGACCGCCAGCGGCGCGCTGTGGGACGCGACCGGCCGACCATGGACCGCGTTCGTGCCATTATGTCTGTGCGCCGTAACGCTGACGGTGCTCGGCGTCGCGGTCGCGCGCTATAAACCTGCCAACCCGTAATGGTCCGGCCGATACCCGAACCCGGTGTGGCGGTTCAGAAGTCCGCACAATTCTTTCGGCTGGGCTTGTGCTGCGGACTTCTGGACCAAAGCCACACCAGATCAATACTTTGCCAGTGTCCTTTCGATTCCGAAGTTTGCAACCGAGGGTGCTGCGCAATCATGCGAACATCGGAATCGGGACACTCGAGCATGACCCCGAAAAAGCCTGTCCTCGGACTTGATCCGGGGATGGAAACCGGTTTTCGGATAAGATCATGCTCAGTCAAAACGCTAGAGCCCGGTTTTGATTCCATCAAAACCGAAAAGGCTCTTAGGTGAAGCAACAACCGACAGGCACAAATGCAATGACTACGCCGGCAAAAAAATCCACACCGCGAAGGAAGCCTTCGAAACGGCCGATGCTGCCGACCGATCGCATCGCCTATTCGCCGATCGTGGAGCGACCGCCGCTCAAGCTGCCGAACGGCGCCCGCATGGCGGTTTGGGTGATCATCAACGTCGAGGAATGGGACGCCACGCAGCCGATGCCGCGCACGGTGCTGACTCCGCCGGCCGGCGGCTCGCCGAGCCCCGATGTGCCGAATTGGGCTTGGCACGAATACGGCAACCGAGTCGGGTTCTGGCGGTTCATCAAGGTGTTCGACGAATTCGCGATTCCCGGGGTGATCGCCATCAACGGATCGGCGCTCGCCGCCTACCCCGCGATCGTGCACGCGGCCGTCGAGCGCAATTGGGAATTCATCGGCCACGGCTTCACGCAGCGCAACATGCAGAAGGTGCCCAACGAGCGCGCCGACATCCGCAAGGTCCGCAACGTCATCGCAGCGGCGACCGGCAAGCCGCCGCGCGGCTGGCTCGGCCCAGGCCTCACGGAAACGTGGCAGACGCCCGATCTTCTGGTCGAAGAGGGCTATGACTACGTTGCCGACTGGGTGCTCGACGATCAGCCGGTCCGGCTCAAGACCAGAGGCAAGCCGATCGTCAATGTGCCCTATACGCAGGAATGCAACGACGTCGCCATGATGTTGATTCAGCACCACAAGGCCAGCGAATATTGCGAGCGCGCGCTCGACCAGTTCGAGCAGATCTATGCGGATTCAGCGGATTCGGCGCGCATTATGGCGCTGTCGATGCATCCTTACATCATGGGCGCGCCGCATCGATTGAAATATCTACGCCGCATATTCGAAGTCATTCGCAAGAAACAAGACGTGCTGTTCTGGACCGGCGCGCAGATCGTCGACTGGTACTTGCGCGCTGGCCCGAAGGAGCCGTGAAAAGTCCGTGAGCATTCCCGACCGCGCGCACAAGCCGGCGGACGGCGGCGACGTCGGCGCGAAGCTGATGCTCGTCCTGCTGTGCTTCGTCTGGGGCGTCACCTGGCCGGTGATGCGGATCGCGCTCTACGAAATTCCGCCATTCAGCATGCGTGCGTCGAGTGCCGCGCTCGGCGCACTGACGCTCTATCTGGTGTGCCGCATCAAGCGCCGCAGCCTGCGCATTCCGAACGCGACGGCATGGGTGCACGTCGTCGTCGCCTCGCTGCTCAATGTCGTTGCCTTCAGCGTGTTCGGGGCTTTCGCCCAGCTCTCGGCCGCGACCTCGCGGGTGGCGATTCTGGCCTACACGATACCGATTTGGTCGGTGTTGTTGGCGTGGGTCTTCCTCGGCGAGCGGCCGAACCGCATCCAAGCGGCCGCCCTCGGCCTGTGCGCTGCCGGGCTCGCGATCCTGATCTATCCCTTGACCGCGCACGGAATTCCCCTGGGCATCCTGTTGGCGCTCGCGGTTGGCGTAAGTTGGGCCGCGGGCACGGTTTATCTGAAATGGGCGCGTATCGACGCCGATCCCTTGGGACTCGCGAGCTGGCAGTTGACGATTGCATGCGTTGTTCTGGTGCTATGCCTGCTCATCTTCGAACACGGGCTGCATTTGAGCGCAGCGCATACCGGCGCGCTCCTCGGCACCGTCTGGACCGGCATCTTTGGCAACGGAGTGGCCTACGGATTGTGGTTTACGATCGTGCGACGGCTGCCGACCACGACGGCCTCCCTTGGCGTGCTGGGCAGTCCCGTCATCGGGGTCATCGCCTCGGTCCTGATGCTCGGCGAGCGCCCTACCGATACCGACATTGTCGGGTTTGCCTTGATCCTTGCCGCCTCGGCCTGCGTGTTGCTGACGCGGCCCACGCCCATGTAAGTCGCATCGTAGCCCCCCTTCGTTCCCCAATGCCGTGCCGCATATGGCAAGGTGAAACGCCGGGCAACGTCACGACTTGATCTGCCGGGCCAGTTCCGCAATACGCGCCACCATCACGCTCTGCGGCTGGGCGAGCGCATCGATCACGGTGAAATGGTTATTTGCGGCGACTTCCTCGTAGCGCGTGCGCGCCGCATTCTGCCAGGCTTTGACGATGATTTGGCTCTGGCGCTTGAACTCGCTCGACTCGAGGCCGCCCACCACCGCGTCGAAGGTTAGCCCGGGAGCGAGCGGCCAAAACACCGGCGAAACCTTGCGCGCTTGATCTTCGTCGAGATGCAAGTCTTGGTTGGCGCTGACTTTGAGGAGCGTGGTGAGATCAAAAATGCCGGAAATTCCATAGCCGGCAGGCACCAGATCGGCCGGCGCCTTGGGATAGAGCGAAGGCCAGTCGGTCGCGAGCATCGCGGCGGCCAGATGCGCGCCGGCGGAATGTCCGTAAATGAACAGGCGCTGGCCGTATCGCTGCCACAGGAACGCGCAGGCGCGCCGGAGCTGCTCGATGATGTCGGCGATGCCGATGGTCGGGCACAGATCGTAACCGACCACCGCAACCGCGACGCCGTGTGCATTCAAGCCGCGCGCCATGTGGCTGAACATCGACGGATCGAGCGAGCGCCAATAGCCGCCATGCACGAATATGGCGAGCGGGGCGGATTTACCCGGCTCCGCCAGGAACAGATCAAAATATTGTCGCGGCGTGTCGCCATACGACAGACCGAGCTCGGCGCGGCCGGCCTTGAGCATGTCGGCGCGATAAAGCTCGGCCTCGCCCGCCCAGCGCGCAAATATGTCCGCGTATTCGGGCACACGGGCGCGATTGTTGTATTCGGCTTCGTAGTCGACGGCGGCCATCGGCGGCTCCGGACGAACTTGTCTCCTCCCATGAATGGGAGGGTTGGGCAGATGAGTCTGCGATGCTACAAAATCCTCGTTCCCATCCCTACCCTCCCCACAAGGAGTCCGGGAACACGCCGAGCGCGCCGCGCCGTCAGCTTCGCAAGGAATGACCCATGAATGTCGACGGCAAAGCGATGCGCAGCATCTGGGTCGAGCCCGATGGCTGGTCGATCGGCGTGATCGATCAGACCGTGCTGCCCCATCGCTTCGCCACGGTCCGCCTCACCACCCTACAAGAGGCCGCACATGCGATCCGCGCCATGGTGGTCCGCGGCGCGCCGCTGATCGGCGCCACCGCGGCTTACGGCCTATGTCTGGCGCTGCGCCAAAACACCTCCGACGACTCGCTCGAGCGCAGCTACGACTCCCTGCTCGCGACCCGCCCGACGGCAATCAACCTCAAATGGGCGCTTGACGAGATGGTCGCTGCCGTCCGCAACCGGCCGCGCGACGAGCGATCCGCCGCCGCTTATCGGCGCGCCGCCGAAATTTGCGACGAAGATGTCGCCATCAACACCGCGATCGGACGCAACGGCGTTGCGCTCATCAAGGCCATTGCACAGCGCAAGAAAGCAGGCGAGCGGGTGAACGTGCTGACCCACTGCAATGCCGGCTGGCTCGCCACGGTGGACGTCGGCACCGCAACGGCGCCGATCTATTTGGCGCACGACAACAAGATCGCGATCCACGTCTTTGCCGACGAAACGCGCCCGCGCAACCAGGGTGCTTCGCTGACTGCCTGGGAGCTTGCTCATCACGGCGTGCCCCACACAATCATCGCGGACAATACCGGCGGCCATTTGATGCAACACGGCCTTGTCGATCTGGTCATCGTCGGCACCGACCGCGTCACCGCCTATGGCGACGTCTGCAACAAGATCGGCACTTATCTGAAAGCTCTCGCCGCGCGCGACAATAACGTGCCCTTTTATGTTGCGTTGCCGTCTCCGACGATCGATTTCACGGTTACCGACGGCGTTGCCGAGATTCCCATCGAGGAGCGTGCCGCCGACGAGGTGGCGACGATAACCGGCCGCACCGCCGATGGCCGGATCGAAACCGTCCGCATCGTGCCCGACGGCTCCGCCGTGGCGAACTACGGCTTCGACGTGACGCCGGCACGGCTGGTGAGCGGCCTCATCACCGAGCGCGGCGTGATTGCGGCCTCGCGCGCCGCGCTGGCGAGGGCTTTCCCGGACCGCGCCGGCGCGGCAGAATGACCGATCTGCCGGCGGCGGTCATTGTTCAACCGGAGTGCGCGGCGTGCGTAAGTTTGCCTGTCGTCCCGTGTCCGATCGGCCCTTTCCTGGAATTCTCGCCATGACTCTGCGTTCGCCGACCCTCTCCATTCCACTTGACGGACGACAATCGCAGACCGCGTCCGCGATCGCGCGCGGCACCGGACGCTACCTGCATGCGCTCGGCTACTGCGTCGTGAGCGAGCTGCCACTGCCGTCGGGGCGACGCGCCGATCTTGTCGCTCTTGGCGGGAACGGCGAGATCCTGATCGTCGAAATCAAATCATCGGTGGCCGATTTTCGCGCCGACCAGAAGTGGATGGACTATCGACTGCACTGCGACCGGCTGTTCTTTGCCACGATTGTCGATGTTCCGCGCGAGATATTTCCGGCGGATGCCGGACTGATCGTGGCCGACGCATTTGGCGCTTCGATCGTTTGCGAGGCTCCCGAACATCGACTTCCCGCGGCGGCTCGAAAGAGCGTCACGCTGCGCTTTGCGCACGCGGCGGCCCTGCGCTTTCAGGCGCTCGTCGATCCACAAGGACCCTATGCCGGGGCGATTTGAGCCGCGCTTATCCGCAACAAGCGGGCCACTGCTCGATTATTTGGGCGCGCGCTTGGCGAGGATGCGCTGCAATGTGCGCCGATGCATGTTCAAGCGGCGCGCGGTTTCGGAGACGTTGCGGCCGCACAACTCGTAAATGCGCTGGATATGCTCCCAGCGGACGCGATCCGCCGACATCGGATTTTCCGGCGGCTCGATTTTTTTGTTGTCCATCGCCAAGAGCGCGGCGGCCACATCGTCGGCATCGACCGGCTTGGCAAGATAATCCACCGCCCCAAGCTTGACCGCATTCACCGCGGTCGCGATGTTGCCGTAGCCTGTGAGGATGATGGCGCGGGCTTCCGGCCGACGTTTCTTCATGGCCGAAATCACGTCGAGACCGTTGCCGTCACTGAGCCTCATGTCCACGACGGCAAAGGCGGGAGCGCCTTTCTCGACTTGTAAGAGCCCGTCGGCAACCGACTCGGCCGTCGTGACGGCAAAGCCGCGACCTTCCATGGCGCGCGCCAGGCGTTGCAGGAACGATTTGTCGTCGTCGACGATCAGCAGCGAGCGCTCGCTGGGCAGCGCACCAGCCGTTGCATTGGTCATGGCATTCTACTCCATCAAAAGCCAACGCCGGCCGTTATTGCTGGATGAGCGTCCTGAGGTTTCGTTCCGTCGAAACCCACAACCGGGGGTAGCTGCAATCGTCGCCCGGTACAATGCGCATGCCCCGCCTTCGCACAGCATGACAAGTCAACAACAAGTGAACAATAAGGCCAATGGCTACCACACAACTAAGCGGCTGAAATCGCAGACTCAAGAGGGGACGATGCCAACGGCCGTTCAAAATCGACACGGCTCCAGGTGAGGGCGATGGTGGCGCCATGCAGCGGCGGGGCCTGGTTGGTGAGCGCAAGCTTGGCGCCGGAACGCTCAAGCAACGTCTTGGCAATGAAAAAGCCGAGCCCGAGGCCGAACACCCCTTCGTCCTCGTCATCCGAGCCGCGCGGTCCAGGCCTCCGATGGGTGACATAGGGCGCTCCGATGCGATCCACGACCTCCGGGGCAAAACCAGGGCCATCGTCGCTGATGACGATACTGACCTCATCGGCCGTCCATTGCGCAAGAATTTCCACCCGCCTATGGGCGAAATCGACCGCATTCTCGATCAGATTGCCCAGACCATAGCGGATGGCCGGATTGCGCGCCCCGACCGGTTCCGCCGCGCGGTTGGGCGGCAGCGTGACGCCGACCGAAACGCCAAAATTGCGATGCGGCGCGACTGCCTCTTCGATCAAGGCCGAAAGCGGCATACGGTCGAACGGCTCTCCTGCCGGAAGCTCGGTGATCTTCGACAGTATTTCGCGGCAGCGCTGCGCCTGCTCACGCAACAATTTCACGTCGTCGGCATAGGGCGACTGCGGATCGAGTGCGCGTTCGATTTCGCGCACGACCACAGTGATGGTGGATAGCGGCGTGCCGAGCTCGTGCGCGGCGGCGGCGGCGAGTCCGTCGAGCTGCGACAAGTGCTGCTCGCGGGCCAACACCAGCTCGGTTGCCGCCAATGCATCCGAAAGCTGGCGCGCTTCCTCTGCAATCTGCCACGTATAGACGCCGATATAGCCGATCGCGAGCAAGATCGAGAGCCAAACCCCAACCATGTAGATTTCTGGAAGTTCGAGCTTGTTCTCGCTTTCCCAAGGCAGGTCATAATGGAAGAACACGAGCACCGTCGCGCACAGCATGGCGAAGGTGCCGATGAGCAACGTCATGCGCGGCGGCAGCGCCGTCGCCGAGATCAATACCGGCCCGAGCAGCAAAAACGAAAACGGATTCTCCAGGCCGCCCGTGAGGTAAAGCAGCGCCGCGAGTTCGGCGATGTCGAAACTCAACAGCCAAGCCGCCCGATCGGGCTCCAGCCACTGCGTCTGGTGAAACCCGACGCGCAAGGCGACGTTGAGCAGCGCCGAGAGCGCGATCACGGCGAGGCAGGCCCAGATCGGGACCTCGTATTCGAGGCCGAAATGCACCACCAGGACAGCGCCGAATTGGCCGAAAACGGCAAGCCAACGCAGGCGAACCAGCGTATCCAACCGCACATTACGCGGCCGATCATTGATCCGTGGCAGACCCAACATGACAACCAATGTAATGGGTAGCGCGGCTTAATCCAAACAACTCTAGCTGCCCCTGGCGCCGGAGGCGCCGATGCGCAACATTAAGAGCAAGCGATCCTTACTTAGGAGTCACCGCAATGGCCTACGACCTCGATCAGTTCATATCGGATTGCCGTTCCATTTTGGCGCGCGACCCCGGCCCGGCCGGACGCGAGGAGGTTCGCACGCGCCTCGAACGCCTGCTCGGCAACCCCGATTTCATCCGCCGCCATTGCAGCGAGGACACGCCGCGCGGACTGCACGTCCTCTATGAGGACCCCAAACTCGGCTTTCAGGTCCTCGCCCATATCAACGACAAGGCGCGGGTCTCTCCGCCGCACGATCACGGCGCCTCGTGGGCAATCTACGGTCAAGCCACTCACTACACCGACATGATCGAGTGGGAGCGCGAAGACGACGGCAGCGATCCCAAGCACGCCAAACTCAAGCCGGCGAAGAAATACCGCCTGACGCCCGGTCATGCCGGCATCTATCAGGACGGCAAAATCCACTCGATCGATTATCCCGATTATGCCCGCTTCATCCGCGTCACCGGGACCAACCTCGACCAGATCCATCGCGTGCGCTTCGATCTCAAGACCGGCGAGGTGCAGCCCATGACGCCGCAGCAGGCGACGTGACGGCTGACGCGGCCGGCAGGCTCTCGGTGGTCAAGTCGGCGTCGACAAGCTTTGCTTTGGTCAGCCCGTCCGATCTGCGGCGCATGCTGGGCGACGGCGGGGAGTTCGCGCTGATCGACGTCCGCGAGGAATTGATCTTCTCGCAAGGCCACCTTTTGCTGGCGCGGTCGGCGCCGTTGAGCCGACTTGAATTGAAGTTCGCGCAACTCGTGCCGCGGCGCGCGACCCGCATTGTGCTGTGCGACGATGACGACGGCCTTGCCGCCCGCGCCGCCGCAATCCTGGGGCGAAACGGCTATTCGAATCTTTCAATTCTCGGCGGCGGGATCGCTTCCTGGGAGGCGGCGGGATACGAGCTATTTTCGGGCGTGAACGTCCCGAGCAAGGCGTTCGGCGAATTTATCGAGCATGCAAGCCACACGCCCAGCATCGCAGCAGCCGACCTGGAGCGGCACCTTCGCGAAGGGGCCGACGTGGCAGTGCTCGATAGCCGTCCTTTCGACGAATATGCGCGCGTATCGCTCCCGACCGCGATTAATGTGCCCGGCGCGGAGTTGGTGTTGCGCGTCCGCGATATAGCGCCCTCGCGCGACACGATGATCGTGGTCAATTGTGCGGGACGCACCCGCAGCATCATCGGTGCGCAATCTCTGATCAATGCCGGGCTGCCGAACAAGGTCGTGGCGCTGCGCAACGGCACCATGGGCTGGAACCTCGCCGGCTTTGCCTGCGAGAGCGGCAAGGATCGACGCGCTCCCGGCGTTTCAGCAAAAGCATTGCAATGGGCGCGCCAAGCAGCACAACAGGTGGCGCAAGGTTGCGGCGTCAAGTCAATCGAGCGTTCGACGCTGCAAGCCTGGCGTAAAGACACCGAGCGTACGCTCTACCTCTTCGACGTACGTGATCCTGCAGAGTACGAAGCCGGGCACGTGCCCGGCGCCATATCGGCGCCCGGCGGTCAGCTTGTGCAGGCGACGGATCAATATATCGGCACGCTTGGCGCGCGCATCGTGCTTGTCGACGACGCTGAGGTGCGCGCGGCCATGACCGCATCTTGGCTGCGTCAGATGGGCTTTACCGAGGTCTTTACGCTGACCGAGCCGGGCCGGGAGATCGGATGGCCGCCGGCACCGATGCTGGAAACCGACGCGAGCGCCGACGCGGCGATCGAGCTTGCTGCGCTCGAGGAGCTGTTCTCCAGCAATGCAGTAACGATCGTCGACCTGTCGTTCAGCCGAAACTACCTGCAGGGTCACATCCCCGGCGCATGGTTCGCGATCCGATCCCGGCTCGAACGCGCATTCAAGGCGATTCCTCTAACCGGCGCTCTGGTTCTCACCTCCGAAGACGGCGTCATCGCACGCTTGGCGGTCGCCGAAGTGCAGGCCCTCCTTCAAGTCCCGGTACGGTTTCTCGCCGGCGGCAACGCCGTGTGGAAGGACGCCGGCTACGAACTCTCGTCTGAGCCCTTCATGGCCGACGATGCGGTCGATCAATGGCGCAAGCCATACGAACGAACAGGCGACACCAAGGCGGCGATGAACGAGTATCTGGCCTGGGAAATCGACCTTCTGCGACGCATCGAACGCGACGGTTCGCTGCATTTTTCGTGCCTGCCACTCAACGCGCGGCTTCCAGCAGAATCTCGGTGAGCCGCTCGGGCCTATCGACCATCACGTCGTGGCCGCAACCGACTTCATATGTGCGCCACGACGGGTCCGCTTTCGCGGCGGCCAGGGCGCGATCAAATCCCGGATTGGCATAGGATGCCGCGCGAATATAGCTCTTGCGAGCGATGCGGTCGCAGGCGCCGCTGAGCACGATCTTCTCAGTGAAGGTGCCTATCGGCTGCGCCACACACAGGCTATCGACCCAGGCGCGATCGGCCACGTTGACGCCGAAGGCTTCAGCGGCACGCGGCGGCATGCCGAGATCGCCCCGTTGCAAGGTGACACGGATGCCGTCTTGCACGGCGGGCCCAGTCAGGTTACGCGGGGAATCGCCATTTTTCGGCACGAAGGCGTCGAGGAACACGATCGAGCGGATCGCCGCCAGCATTTGTTCGGCCACGCCCGAGATGACGAAACCGCCATAAGAGTGCCCGCACAGCACCACGTCGGTCAGCCGCTCCCATTTCATGACGTTGACGACGTCCGTGACGTGGGTCGTCAGATCGATGCCGGCACGCAAGAGGTGCGCGCGCTCGCCGAGACCGGTCAGCGTCGGCGTGAAAACAACATGGCCGGCGCTGCACAGCCGGTCGGCGACCCGCCGCCAGCACCAGCCGCCGTGCCAGGCACCGTGGACCAGGACGAAGGTATAGGCCATGGAATTTTCCCTCACGGCTGCCAAGCCGCATTTGCCGCGCTGTGCTCGACGCTGCCGCGGCCGGCCTGCTCGATCACTTCCAAAACGGCGCGCAAGACCTCCGTCACGCCCTGGTGACTCACGGCTGAGACCACAAGGGGCGATTTTCTTGCCGCACGTTTCAAGCGTGCCACCTGTTGCTTGGTAGTCTCAGGGTCGATCGCATCGGCCTTGCTGAGCGCGACGACCTCCGGCTTTTCGGCAAGGCCATGGCCGTAAGCGGCAAGTTCCGCGCGTACCGTTCTGTAAGCCTCGCCCGCGTCGCTGCCCGTTCCGTCGACGAGATGCAGCAGCACGCGGCAGCGCTCGACGTGGCCGAGAAACCGGTCGCCGAGGCCAACACCTTCGTGCGCGCCTTCGATCAGTCCCGGAATGTCGGCGAGCACGAATTCGCGACCGTCGACATTCACCACGCCAAGCTGCGGATGCAGTGTCGTAAAAGGATAATCGGCAATCTTCGGCCTGGCGGCGCTGACGGCGGCGAGGAATGTCGATTTGCCGGCGTTCGGCAGCCCGACGATGCCGGCATCGGCGATCAGTTTCAGCCGCAAACGGATGGTGCGTTCCTCACCGGGCTGGCCGGGATTGGCGTGGCGCGGCGCGCGGTTGGTCTAGGTCTTGAAATGGGCATTGCCGAAGCCGCCGTTGCCGCCGCGCAGCAGCACGACGCGCTGGCCGAGCTCGACGAGATCGGCGAGCAGAGTCTCGCCGTCCTCCTCGTAGATCTGAGTGCCGACCGGCACTTTCAGCACAGCGTCGGCGCCGTTGGCGCCGTGGCGATCCTTGCCCATGCCGGCGCGACCGTTCTTGGCAAGGAAATGCTGCTGGTAGCGGTAGTCGATGAGCGTATTGAGCCCCTCGACGGCTTCGGCCACCACGTCGCCGCCTTTGCCGCCGTCGCCGCCGTTTGGGCCGCCGAACTCGATGAACTTCTCGCGGCGGAACGAGACGCAACCGTTGCCGCCGTCGCCGGCGCGGATATAGACCTTGGCCTCGTCAAGGAATTTCATGGGGTCACGTTCGCTGGTCCGCGCTTGCTCTGGGACACGGCGCGTTCAAATCCGGCGTGGCGTGCACATTGTACAAACAAATGTCAACGCGGACGCGCAATTTGCGGCCGCCCCTGCGGCGCAAGCTTTTCGCTCGCCGTACGGTGCCGCAAGCCATCAATCGGCGTCATCGAGCGTGGAAATCAGACCGAGTGCGAAAGCTTCGCCGGGAGGGGCCGGGTTGGACCTTGCCTCACTGCTGCGGCCCGGAAGGCCGCTCCCGACGCGCCGTTCGCGAATGCCGCTACGCCACACTACGAACGCTCATGCGGCGGTCATCGCGGCTCAACTGGCCCGGGGGCATGGCACCTCCCTTCCGCATCTTGGGACGATGCCGCGGCGCTCGTCCCAGGGTCCATCGTCCTCTTCGACCCACGCGCTGTCAACGACTGCGCCGATTCGGGTTCCATGAACGGAACTCAAGCGACGCGCTTCACCTGACCCCAGGATTTCAGCGACGCCCATAATCCGCGATCGAGCCGGAAGCGATCGATCGGCGCGGCGGAATTGATGGCGCGGATGCGGCATAGCCGGACGCCGGTCCACTGGAAGCCGCACTTTTCCAGCACCCGGCGCGAGGCCGGATTGCTGACGCGCGCGCCCGATTGCAGCATCGCATGGTCCAGCCTGCCAAACGCGTCATCGATTACAGCGCGAACCGCCTCAGTGGCGTAACCCTGCCCCCAATACGGCACGCCAAGCCAATAGCCGACCTCCGGACCATCTTCACGCGGATCGATGCCGCAGACCCCGATCAGCGCATCGTCGAGCGCCACTGCAAAGCAGGTTTCGCCGTCGCGCCTGTTGACGGAATCGATGAAGTGCTCGGCCTCGGCGACGCCGAACGGTTGCGGAATGCGCAAAGTATTCTCGGCGATGCGACGGTCATTGGCGAGCGCCGCAAGCGTTGCTACGTCGCCGTCACACGGTGCGCGCAGCGTCAGCCGCTCGGTCTTTAGGACGGGAATGCCGCACCGCTGCCGGGTCGGCGCAGAAACGTCTTCCGAGGGGGTCATGGCTTGGGCTCCTGAAAAAAATCGAAAAGGGAGAGCCGGCATCCCGGTCTCCCCCTGTTTCGGAGCCCATTCGGGCCCGCCGGTTCGACTGGATGCCGGCGGACCTCATATGATCCACCGTGTTACTGGGCCGCTGCCTCCGTCATCGGCAGGATCGATACGAAAACGCGGCCCTTGGCTTTGGTACGGAACTGAACTTTGCCATCGATCAACGCAAACAAGGTGTGGTCTTTGCCGACCCCGACATTGCGGCCGGCATGCCATTTGGTGCCGCGCTGGCGCGCGATGATATTGCCGGCAAGCACGTCTTCGCCGCCGAAAATCTTGAGGCCCAGCCGCTGCCCGGCCGAATCGCGGCCGTTGCGCGAGGACCCTCCTGCTTTCTTATGAGCCATCACTGGCCTCCGAACCTGTCTTGACCTATTGCCTACACCGGATTCGTGACAAAAGCATCACTTCTCCGCATCACTTCTTTTTGCTCTTAGGCGCCGGCTTTTTTGCTTTGGCCGCCGGCGCCTTGGCCTTCGGCTTTTGCGCTTTTTTGGCCGGAGGCTTGCGTTTCTTTGCCGTGACACCTTGCGTCGCCGTGGCGGCGGCATCCGATCCTGCCGCCGCGGCGGCTGGCGCAACGGACGGTGCCGCGGCGCGTTTTGGCCGCGGCGGCGCGGTCTTGCTCGGCTTGTTGCCGTCGGTCAGAATTTCAGTGATGCGAAGGAGCGTGAACTCCTGGCGATGCCCGATCTTGCGGCGCGAATTCTTTCGCCGCCGCTTTTTGAACGCGATGATTTTCGGCCCGCGCGCCTGCTTGAGCACCTCGGCCGCGACCGTGACGCCGGAGACGGTCGGCGCGCCGAGCGTCACGCTGTCACCGCCGACGATCAGGACTTCGCCGAATTCGACGATCTCGCCGGGCTCACCCTTGATCTTGTCGACCCTGAGCACATCCTCGGCAGCGACCCGGTACTGTTTGCCGCCAGTTTTGAAGACCGCGAACATCTTGATCCTCGTGCACGATCCTTCGGATTCAACGCCGGACCGGCTCTTTACAATCGTTGCTGCTGATGGTTACCGGCGCGCTGTAAACTGCGTCCGGACCCGCCGGACGCACGCCGGACCGTCGTCCTTATGGCGGCAGGGTCCGCGAGTGTCAAGAAATGCCGTGCCGCCGGCGGTGCGATATGGTGCGGGCATCCCGGCATCGCCAAAACGCCGGCGCCTTGTATATTGCGGCGACGTGCCGCTGGCCGGCGCAACCCGCAGGAGTTGGAAGCTTCCGTGGAATCCGGAATCGTGCCTAGGGTAGCGAACGGCGACGCCGTCCCAGGCGGCACGGCATCGCATGGGGAGCGACAGAGGGAGTGAAAGTCGATGATGACTCTGTCGCGCCGCACCTTGCTTGCCGGCGCGCTGCCGGCGCTGGCGAGCACCGTCGCACGTGCGCAGGACGCCGGCGACTACCCGAGCCATCAGGTTACCTTCATTGTCCCGTTCGCCCCATCCGGCGGTACCGACATCCTGGCTCGGCTGCTCGGCGAAAAGCTGCAAGAACGGCTGGGGCAGCCGTTTGTGGTCGAGAATCGTCCCGGCTCTGGCACATTGATCGCGACCAACTTCGTCGCCAAGTCGCCGCCCGATGGCTACACGATCATGATGGCGGTGTCTTCGCTTGCGATCGACGTCACACTGTATAAGAAGCTGCCTTACGACCCAGCCAAGGATTTTGCGCTGGTCGCGCTCATTGCCTCGGTCCCGTTCGTGCTGGTGGTGAACCCGTCGCTGCCGGTGCACAATGTCGAAGATCTTATCAAGCTCGCCAAGCAGCGACATTTGAGCTTCGGCTCGGGCGGCATCGGAGCCTTCCATCACTTGGCCGCCGCCCTATTCGCCACCATGACCGGCATAAAATTGACCCACGTTCCCTACAGGGGGACTATGCCCGCGCTCAACGATCTGGTCGGCGGCTACATCCAATTGATGTTCAGTGATCTCGGCCCGGCGCTGCCCTTGATCTCGGCCGGGAAACTGCGCGCGCTTGCGGTGACGACGCAGCAGCGCTTTGCGGCGTTGCCCGATGTGCCACCACTCGCCGATGTTGGAGTCCCCGGCTACAACGCGGCCGCATGGCAAGGCGTGATCGCGCCGGCAAAAACGCCCAAGGATATTCTGATCAAGCTCAATAGCGAGCTTAACGACATCGTCGCCATGGACGACGTGCATGCACGATTGACCGATCTTGGCATGGATCCAGTCGGCAAAGGCTCCATTGACGACTTGCAGCGCTTTCTGCAGTCGGAGATCGTGCGCTGGGGCAAGGTCGTCCAGGCTGCCGGCATCGCCGGCACCGAATGACGACCGTTATGCCGGTTCGATGCGTGCCCGCCCTCGCGCTCGTATTGTGCTTGTTGGCGAGCGCAAGCTTGGCGGCGGCTGAAAATTATCCGAGTCGTACTGTCACGATCATTGCGCCGGCCGCACCGGGCGGCCTCTACAGCCTGTTCGCCCGCATCATTGCCGACAAGCTTGAAAAGCGGCTCGGTGGCACCTTCATCGTCGAGAACAAGCCTGGCGCCTCCTCGGTGGTCGGCGCGGTCTACGTCGCGCACGCGGCGCCGGATGGCTACACCCTGATGACCGCGACCAGCACGACAATGGCGATCAATGTCACGTTGCGCAAATCGCTGCCCTACAATCCGTTGACCGATCTGACGCCGATCATGCTGATCGCACGGGTCCCTGAAGTGCTGGTGGTCAATGCCGCGCTGCCGGTGCACTCGATCGCCGATCTGGTCGCGCTCGCCAAGAGGACGCCGGGCGGCCTGTCGTTCGGCTCGGCCGGGGCCGGCACCTCGCAACACCTCGACGGCGAAATGCTCAAGAGCGTGCTGGGCATCGACATGACGCACGTGCCCTATCGCGGCATGGCGCCGGCGATCACGGACGTTGCCGGCGGCCGCATCCCGCTGATGTTCAGCCCGATTCCGATTGCCCGGCCACTGATCGACGCCGGCAAGTTGCGGCCGCTCGGCGTAACGTCGCGTCAACCGGTCGATGCGCTTCCCGGCGTGCCGCCGCTCGCCGCCATCGGCGTGCCCGGCTACGACGCGTCGTCGTGGTTCATGCTGGTGGCGCCGGCCAAGACGCCGCGAGACATCATCAACAAAATATACAATACCGCGAAGGGATACGCCGACGACCCCGCGCTGCGCCGCCAATTCGACAAACTCGGCATGACACCGGTCGCATCGCCCCCGCCGCAAGAGCTCAAGGCGTTCGTGCGCTCCGAAATCGCGCGCTGGGCCGCTGTCGTGAAAAAAGCGGGCCTCGAAGGGGCGGAATAGTCGATACTTTCGAAAGACCGCCGCCTTGATGACACTTTGCTAGCATTCATTTGAGGTGGGGAATGACAATTGGGGGGGTGCAGCCGTGCAGCCGATTGCATCGGGCGAAATCGATCGCCAACTGCCGACTGGCGATGAAATCTTTCTCGATCATATCGGGCATTTCGTGCGCGACGCCGATGCGGCAAGTCGCGCGCTCGCGCGCGCAGGATTTTTGCCGACTCCGATCTCGATCCAGGTGCATCCCGGCATTGCAATCGGCAGCCGCCTGACCGGGACTGGCAACGTCACTGCGATGTTCACGCGCGGCTATATCGAGGTTCTATTCAAGACCGCCGACACCGCGCTCGGCCGGGAATTCGACGCCTGGCTCGCGCGCCACGCCGGACTTCATCTGGCGGCCTTTGCGGTGGCCAATATCCAGCGAGCTCACGAGCGGCTCGGCAGCGCAGGCTTTCGCGTGCACCCGCTGGTGAACATGCAGCGCCCGGTGGAGACCGAGGACGGCGAAGACACGGCGGCCTTCACCATCGCCCGCGTCGAGCTCGATGCGATGCCCGAAGGTCGCATCCAGATGCTGACACATCACACCGAAGCGGCGGTGTGGCAGCCGCGATGGCTTTCGCATCCGAACACGGCCGTTGCGCTCATCGATGTGGTCATCGCCGTGGCCGACGTTGACGAAGCCGCACAGCGTTTTTCACGCTTTACCGGCCGCGCGGCGACACGGACCTCCGGCGGCGCGGTCATACACCTCGACCGCGGCGGCGTGTACCTCGTCACGCATGACAGGGTGACGGAACGATTGCCGGAAGTGCCGATCACCAAGTTGCCGTTTATCGCCGGCTATGCGCTACGCGTGCAATCGCTCGCCGAAGCCGAGCGGGCCGTCGAGCACGCCGAACTTGATTGGCACGCTTTTGACGACGGCATCGCAGCGGCGTTTCCGGCCGAGCTCGGCGAGGGCGCCTGGTTCTTTGTCGAACGCGCGTCAGCGCTGCCGTGGCGGCGCTGAATCGTTTCGGTTACTCCGCCGGGACTTTCTCAGGTTCTGCAGGGACGACTTCTTTCACGGCACCGCGCCAGCCGTTATGCGTTAGATCGAAGATCACGCCGTCCGGATCCTTGTATTTCACCTCATAGAAGGCGTTCGGATTGTTCTGCGGCGCGCCGCTGAAATAGGTGGCGCCGGCGTCCATCACCTTCTTCGAGGTTTCTTCCAAATTGTCGACCCACATGCCGAAATGAACGAGGCCATGGTAGCCCTTGTGGAAGCCGGGGACCTCGCCGTCGTATTTCAGCAGCGCGACGTTGACGGTGCCGTCCGAAACGTAGCAGCCGATGCCGGCCTTGCCGACGACTTTCATGCCGAAGGCATCCTCGAAAAATTTCGCCGCCTTGTCCGGATCAGGAACCGACAGCGCGATGTGACGAAGCCGTGCAGCCATGAAAGCCTCCGTTGCTGGCGGATGCGCGCGAGAAACGCCATTGAACTGGCAGCATCTGCCGCCGCTCGCCGAGCGTCAAGCGTCGCTCAAGGGATGGCTATTGCTCCTTGATGCCGGCGCTGACGATCACGTCGCGCCATTTCTTGATGTCCGTTTTGATGCGGTCGGCGAGTTGCGCCGGCGTCGACGGCTCGGCTTCGACGCCGACTCTCGCCAATGCTTCTGCGGTGCTCGGCTCCCGTAGCAGCGCGTTGGTCTCGGTATTGAGCCGCGCCAGAATCGGCGCCGGCGTCCCGGCCGGCGCGTTGATCGCTTGCCAGAGGACGGCTTCATAGCCGGCAAGGCCGGCCTCCGCGATCGTCGGCACGTTTGGCAACGTTGGGCTGCGTTGCGCCCCGGTCACGGCGATGGCCCGAACCTGGCGCTGCTGAATGAGCGGCAAGGTCGGCGGAATGGTCACGTAGGCCATGTCCACCCGGCCGGCAATCAGGTCCGGCACTTCTTGCTCGCTGCCACGATAGGCCACCGGCGTGATCTGGATGCCGGCCATTTTGTTGAACAGCAAGCCCGCAAGATTGGCGAGCGTCGCCGGTCCGGCCTCGGCAAACGTGCGCTTTCCCGGCGCGGATCTGGCGAGCGCGATCACGTCTTGCACGGTGTGCGCGGCAAGGCCGGGATAGCTGGCAAGAATGAAGGGCGAGGCGCCCAGCATTGAAACCGGCGCAAAGCTTTTGATCGGATCGAACGCGTGCGTGGCTGACAGGCTCGGCAGCAGCGTGAAGCTGGTATTGATCAGGCCCAGCGTGTAGCCGTCGGCGGCAGCATGCGCGACGGCCTCGTAGGCGATCGCACCGCTGGCGCCGGGTCGGTTTTCCACGACGAGCGTTTGACCGAGTCTTTGCCCCAGTCTCTGCGCGACGATTCGTGCGACGATGTCGGAACTGCTGCCGGCCGGAAACGGCACGATAAAATGGATCGGCCGGTCAGGCCATTGCGCCGCACGCGCCGCGGGCGCAACGCCCACTGTTGCGGCCACAATCGCGGCGGCGACGAAAATGACCGTCGTGAGCCTCATCGTTTATCCCCCATGCTCTCAGGCGATAGCATCGGCTTCCCGCAAGCTGTCAAACAAAGCTGTGCGCAACAGGAACTTCCGAGCGAGTTCCGGATCTTCCGCGGCGCGCCGCAGCTCGTCGTGATTGCGCTTGCGCACCGCCGGGTCCTGCTCGGCAAGGAGCCGCTTGTTGCGGATGGTCTGGGCCTGCGTGTGCGCCACCGCGACGTGGCGACGCTGGCGCGCGTAGCGGCCGAGCGCGCCGTCGTCGGCTTCGCGCCGCCCGATGGCGATGAGCTTGTCGGCCAGATTGATGGCATCGTGGATGCCGCTGTTCATGCCCATGGCGCCGATCGGGCTGTTCACATGCGCGCTATCGCCGGCGAGGATGGCGCGACCGACGCGAAATTTCTGTGCGACGCGTTGATGCACCACGTAGAGATTGCTGCCGACGATGTCGAACGGCTTGCCGGTCGGCAAGAAGCCCTGCAGCCGCGCCTGCAATGCCTCCGGCCGGGTCAGTTCGCTCTCGTCGGCCTTGGGATCGGTCGGGAAATGCACCCGCCAGCGATCGGGTGGGCCTTTCCAGTGGAACAGATTCGACCATTCGGTCGGATCGGAAATGTAGTTGCGATGGGCATAGCCGTGCTTGGTAAAATCGTAAGCCACTTCGACGTTGAGCGTGCGATCGTCGTAGGTGAAGCCCTCGAAGGCGATGCCCAGCTCCTTGCGAATAATGCTGCGCGCACCTTCGCCGCTGACGATATAACGACCCTCGATCGTTTGCTTTTCGCCGGTCGGATCGATCACTTGGGCTTTCACGCCGTCGCCGTCTTGCGCGAAGGCGACAAACTCGGTCGATAAATGCAAATCGATGTTGGGGTGCGCCTTCGCCATCGCCAGCGCCTCTTCGACGATCTTGATGCGCTCGCATTGCAGCACGTAAGGAAAGCGCGTGTCGTTCTTCAGAACGCTGTGGTCAAAAGCGGCGATCAGCCTGCCTTCGTGCCGGTCCCAATAGTGAAACACCGGCGCGATGATACCGCGCGGCTCTAGCCTTCGGTAAAGCCCGACGCGGTCGAGCATTTCCAGCGTCGCGGGATGATTGGTGCCGGCGCGCGGCACCTGTTCGAGAAAATTGTGGGCGCCCAACGCCTCGACGAGGCAGACTTTCTGGTCCGCCTGTGCCAGCGCCAGCGACAGCACGAGACCCACCGGTCCAGCACCGATGACGATGATGCGATCGGGATAGGTTGGCATTGGCGTCGTTGCAATAGGTATACGCGTGACACCGTTCCCCGCTTTCGCGGGAACGACGTAAGGGCGTTACGCCTTCGCGGTGACTTCCTTGGTGGCGCCGGCCCAGCCGTGATGCGTGAGATCGAACACCACGCCGTTCGGGTCCTTGTACTTGGCCTCGTAGAAGGAGTTTGGCGAAGTCGGCCGGCCGGCAAGATATTTGCCGCCCGCGGCCGTGACCTTCTTTTCCGCCTCGTCGAGATTGTCGACCCACATGCCGAAATGGTAGAGGCCGGGCTTTTCGTTGCCTTCGGTCTTAAGCAACGCGACATTGACGGTGCCATCCGACATGTAAATGCCGCGGCGCGCGGTGCCGGCGCGCGTCATACCGAAGGCGCTTTCGAAGAATTTCGCCGCCTGCTCCGGATCAGGCACGATGATGGCGATGTGGCGAAGTCTGGAGGTCATGCTGATTCTCCGATCCTGTTTCTTGCTTTGTTCAGGCACAATAAGCAGCGATCAGTCGTTTGCAAAGCCTCTCCTCTTGCGCAACGGAGCAACTCAGTGCTTCAACAACCACGTGGCTGAGAAGCCGGGGAGATCATTTTCTTGCACACGCCGTCAAACATCGAGACCGCCTGGCCGGATATTGTTCACGCCCATTTCCGCCGCGTCGGCATTCGTCAGGTCGGCTATGTGCCGGATGGTGGATTGAGCGGGCTGATCAAGCTCTGCCAGGACGATCCCGAAATCACGGACGTGGTGCTGACCAGCGAGGAAGAAGGTGTCGGCCTGGTCGCCGGGGCGGCGCTCGGCGGCCAGCGCGCCGCGCTGTTGATGCAATCGAGCGGCGTCGGCAATTGCATCAACATGTTTTCGCTGTTGCGCAATTGCGGCTTCGGCTGCGTTGCGCTGGTGACCATGCGCGGCGAATTCGCCGAATTCAATCCCTGGCAGGTGCCGATGGGATCGATTGCCGAAGAGGTACTGCGGCTTGCGGGCTTTCTGACATATCGGGTCGAAAGCGCCGATGATGTGGACGACATTGTCGGCGCCGGCTGCGACATGGCGTTTTACGGCGATCTTCAGATCGCCATCGTGCTGTCGCAGCGGCTGCTCGGCCGCAAGCAATGGACGCGATGAGAGGCAAGTGGAGCGGATTTGACATTCGCTACCCACTTGGCCGACAACGCGTGAAGCGAATGTCAAATCCAAAGCTCCACTATGACTCATATTTGCTAGTGGTCCTTTGATTCTAACATTCGCACGAGAGCAAGCCGCAACAGGATGCGAATGTTAGAATCGGACCACTAGAATGCTCCAGCGCCGCGAATTTGTGCAACAATTGCTGATGGATCGCGGCAATCTGCTCGTGGTCAGCGGGCTCGGCGCGTCGACTTTCGATGTCGCAACCGCGGGCGATCATCCGCTCAACTTCTATCTGTGGGGCGCCATGGGCGGCACCGCAATGGTCGGCCTCGGACTCGCGCTGGCGCGCCCTGACCGCCGTGTGGCCGTGCTCACCGGCGACGGCGATCTGCTCATGGGCCTGGGCAGTCTCGCCACCATCGGCGTCAAGCAACCGAAAAATCTTGCCATCGTCGTGCTCGACAACGCCCACTACGGCGAAACCGGCATGCAGCCGAGCCACACTCATTCCGGCATCAATCTCGTCGCCGCGGCGCTCGCCTGCCGCTTCAAATACGCCCGCGAGGTTTCGCGGATCGAGGAAGCCGCCGATATTCGCGCATTGCTGCATTCCGGCGAAGGCCCAATTCTGGTCAATGCCCGCATCGCTGACCAGGAGGCGCCACGCGTGCTGCCGCTGCGCGACGGCCACGCGATCAAGCAGCGGTTTACCGACGCGTTGAATTCCGCGTGACACGAGACGACGATGGCGAGCTATCGCTCGCCCGAATCTTATTCACCAGTCGTCGGTTTGATTTCGATTGAACCCGAGGCTGCCGCCGCCGGTCGCAGCCGGACTGTCCGGATCCAGGACTGGGAGATTGCGCGGAACCGCAACCTGACCGTGCGAACTGCTGTGACGGACCGCGTTTCTGCCGCTCTTCGTCGCAGCGGACGCGGCGTTGGCGGCCGTGAGAAGTATTGCCACGGCAAGCGCAATTTTTGCCTTGATGAACATTGTCGTGTCCCGAGTGGCCGGCATCGCGGCCGTGCAGGACGTAGACACCGTACCGCCTCGGTTATTCCCGGCGGCGGTTCATGTCTTCCAAGAGATTCAGCTCAGCGCCGGGCGGCGCGCTTGACCGCCTCGATGATCTCCGGATAGGCCGCGCAGCGGCACAGATTGCCGGACAGGTAGTGCCGGATGTCGTCGTCGCTCGGATTCGGATGCGCCTTCAGCAATTGATGCGTCATCAGCACGAAGCCGGGCGTGCAAAAGCCGCACTGAAACGCGCCACAGTCGATGAAGGCCTGCTGCACGACCGAGAGCGAACCGTCGGCATCGAGATGTTCGACAGTGGTGACACTCTTGCCGTCGACCCACACCGCAAAATAGAGGCAGCCCGACACCGCCACGTCGTCGACCAACACGGTGCAGCAGCCGCACAGCCCCTGGCCGCAGCTTTCGCGGGCGCCGAACAGATCGAAGCGCTGCACCAGTTCGACGAGATTGTGGTGCGACTCGACAGCGGCGCTGACTTGCTGGCCATTGAGCGTGAAGTTGATGGTGCGCAGACTCATCATTCGTCCTCCAGCGGCCGGCCCTGCTGTTTGCGCAACGCACGGAAAACCGCCTCGGCGGTGATCGGCAATTCCATGATGCGGACGCCGACGGCATCGTGGATGGCGTTGGCGATCGCCGGCGACACGCCGAAGGTGCCGGACTCGCCAAGCCCCTTGGCGCCGAACGGACCGGAATGCTGCTCGGCATCGACCAGCTCGTTTTCCATCGGCGGAATGTCGCGGATGCCGGGAATCTTGTAATCGGCCAGCGACGCATTGGTGACCTGGCCGCCGTCGAGCTGCATGAC
>JASHQI010000280.1 GCA_030037645.1 Xanthobacteraceae bacterium | reverse complement strand
GACTGGCAGTGACTGTCGATGCGAAAGCGCTCGCCAGACGCATTATACTGCCGGACCACGGCGTCGAAGCGCGGCATCTCGCCGGGCCGCGCGCCCATGCCCATACCGAGCGCCGAGACCGAGCCATCGGCGCGAGCGGGCGCGCCCGCGCCCAGGGCGTAGAGAAACGTCAGCGCGCTCAATGCCCGTATCAACCGCTGCGATTTACACATGATCCCCTCTCCTGAGGCTCATGATCATTCGCACGCTCCTGTGACGCAAGGTTGCACCAATCCTGCCCGCAGAGTTGTGGCAATCGCCGGCTGCTGTGCGAGCGCCATGGCCGGCCAAGCTGCGGCAGCGGCGACAATCGTGATGAACTCCGCCGCCCCATAAGCTCCTCAAGTCGAGGACGACACTGCGCCGGCCGAGCTTCCGTGATTATACCAGAGATTTGCGACCAGCCTGTCTCACTCGATCACCTCGTCGGCGAGCAACAGAAAGTTACGCGATATCGTCAGGCCGAGGGCCTTGGCAGCTTTCAGATTGATCGCGAGTTCGTACTGGGTCGGCTGCTGCACCGGCAGGTCGCCCGGCTTGGCGCCTTTGAAAATACGATCCACGTAAGTCGCCGCCTCGCGATACTCAACCACCGGATCGGAACCATACGACACCAAACCGCCGTCTTTGACAAAAAAAGAATACATATAAGCCGCCGGGATACGATGCTGGGCCGCCAGCGCGATGATCTGGCCGCGATTGCTGTCGGTGACCGGATTCGGCAACACGACAAGGCCGCCGCCGGGGTTGCGAGCGGCATTGTCAATGATATGCGTGATGTCGGCTGCGTTGTCCGCGTTGGCGACGCTTGCTTGCACGCCGAGTGACGGTGCGGCCTTTTCGATGGCTTGCCACATTCCCGCCTGAGGTTTTTGCACAGCGTGGTAAATGACCGTGACGCGGTCGATGGTAGGCGCGATTTGCTTCAGCACTTCAACCATTTTGCCGGTTACCGAGAACTCGAAAGAAGCGAAACCCGTAATGTTGCCGCCCGGCTTGGCCAGGCTCGCGACAAACCCGCCGCCAAGAGGATCGCTGATCCGCACGAAGACAATGGGGATCGTGCTGGTCATCTGCCGCAAAGGCGCGACTGTGAGTGCGGTTTCCGCCACGATCACGTCCGGCTTGAGCGCAACCAGTTCCGCCGCCTCGCTACGAATACGGGCGGGGTCAGCGGCGCCCCAACGATAATCGATGTGAATATTTTCGCCGTCCTTCCAGCCCAAATCTCGGAGCTTTTGGGTGAACGCGGCAACGTCGTTGCGCACTTCGCTGTCGTTTTCAGTTGACGCCATCAAGACGCCCAGCCGCCGCGTGGGCTCGTTTTGTTGCGCACGCGCCGCGAGCGGCCATGCCGCCGCACTGCCGAGAGCAGCGATGAACTCGCGTCGCTTCATTCGATCACCTCGTCGGCGAGCGCACTCAGCTTGTCGGGAATTTGCAGCTTGAGTGCCTTCGCGGTCGCGCCATTGATCACCAGCTCGAACCGCGTCGACTGCATGACCGGCAATTCGCCCGGCTTGGCGCCGTCGAGGATACGAGCGACATATTCGCCGGCCTGCTGATAGGCGCTGGTCTGGCTCGTGCCGTAGCTCATCAAGCCTCCGTCCGCCGCGAATTCTCGCGTGTCGAAAATGGCCGGCAGCGACTGCCGTAAGCAAAATACAGCCAGCTTACGCCGGGTGGCATTGAAAAACGCATCGCCACCGATGAGCAACGCATCGGGACGCTTGTCCTCCAACTTGGAAAATGCATCGTCCAGCTCGCCGTCGGTGGAGGCTTTGTAGGTCTGCAGAGGGATCTTGAGCGAACGCTCGGCGTCCTCAACGTCGTGTGCCATTGACGCGTAGCCCGGATTTTTCGGATTGACGAGAATGGCGATCGATTTTGCGTTCGGAACAAAGTCGAGCAGCAATTCCAGCCGCTTGGCAACGATTTCGGTTGCGAGAAAGTCCACACCCGTGACATTGGCCTCGGGGTGACTCATGCTATGGACTAGGCCGACTTTCACCGGATCGGCGCCATTGGCGAACACGATCGGGGTGGTCTGCGTCAGTTTCTTGACGGCCAGCGCCGTTACCGCACCGCCGCCGGCCATAATCACAGATGGCTTGAGCGCAATGAGATCGCGCGCCAAAGCCTCGAGGCGGCTCGATTGGTCCTCGGCATAGCGGAATTCAATCTTAGCGTTCGTGGCCGCGCCGCCAATCTTGTTCAGTCCGCCGCGAAACGCGGTCACGAACGGCGCATCCGATTGGGCCGATCGGCTGCTGATATATCCGATCAATGGCTGATTTTCTTGTGCACGCGCCGCCAGCGGCCAAGCGGTCGCTGCGCCTGCAATTGCTTTGATGAGATCGCGCCGCCGCATAGCCGATTCCAAGACCCAGCAGGCATCGTAGCGGGGACGGCGGGTTGACTGGAAGACCTTTGTCCGAGCCGCCCTGCTCCACCAATATCCTGGAGTACCGAATCGATTCAACTTGAAGCGATTGCGCGCTCCGACGCCGGAACTCGACAATCAGCGGAAGCTTGGCATGACATCGCATGGCGGCCGTTGAGCAGACTTTCCCAAACCGCTGCTTTGTGCCAGTTGTGACATCGCGGCCCCTGCGGAGACGACGACTAAAGTGTTAGGTTGCCTTAAGGCTGACAGCGAGACGTGCCGAGGATCCACAAACAAAAGGCGGCGACTGTGCCCCCGGCGGCCAACCAGGCGCACAGAGTGCATTCACCTCTGCATGTGCGGAGCGTGTACCAGCTCGTGAGGCCATCAAGATGAAATTTCCGCGGCGAACTTTCCTGCATCTTGCCGCGGGTGCTGCCGCGCTAGGGCATTCGTTGGGCCCTGCATGGGCGCTCGATTATCCGACGCGGCCGGTGCGGATCATCGTCGGCTTTCCGGGCGGTAGCCAAGCGGACATCGTTGCGCGCTGGTTTGGCCAATGGCTGTCGAAACGGCTTCACCAACCATTTGTGATCGAGAACCGGCCTGGTGCCGGAACCAACATTGCCACAGAGGAAGTCGTCAGAGCGCCCGCGGATGGCTACACCCTCCTGTATGTGGTCACGGCAAATGCGATCAATGCAACGCTTTACCAAAGGCTCGATTTCAACTTCATCCGCGACATCGCCCCTGTCGCTCCGATAGCCGGCTATCCCATGGTCTTGGAGGTCAATCCATCCGTTCCAATCAAGACCGTCCCCGAATTGATCGCGTACGCTAAAGCCAATCCCGGCAAGCTCGCTTTCGCCTCGTCGGGCAACGGGACCGCAACCCAAATGGCCGCCGCATTGTTCAACGCGATGGCTGGGGTCGAGATGCTCGATGTGCCCTATCGCGGACCGGTCCAAGCCATAACCGATTTGCTCAGCGGACGGGTGCAGGTCATGTTCGACCTGCTCTCGACATCAATCGGGCACATCAGAGCGGGACAGCTCCGGCCGTTGGGGGTGACAAGCACAACGCGCGTGGCCGCGCTGCCGGATGTTCCGCCAATCGCCGAGTTTGTGCCGGGCTACCGGGCGGTCCCATGGACTGGTTTCGGTGCGCCGAAGAACGTCCCTGCCGGAATCGTCGTTAGACTCAACAATGAGATCAAGACCGCCCTTGCTGACCCGACAATCAAAGCGCAGCTTGCAAACATAGGGGCTGTACCCATGCCGATGACAGCCGAGCAATTCGCAAAATTCATTGCCGACGAGACCGAAAAGTGGGCCAAGGTCATCCGCGGGGCCGGCATCAAGGCGGAATAAGCCGGCGCACTGCTGCCGACAGCTAATTGGAGGGGCACATGAAACTTCCGCGGCGAGAATTTCTGCGTATGGCAGCGGGCGCTGCCGCGCTTTCGGCGTTCCCTCGCGCCGCATCGGCGCTCGATTATCCGACGCGACCGGTGCGCATCATTGTCGGCTTTCCGCCCGGCGGCGCCGCCGACACGGTGGCGCGGCTGATCGCACAATGGCTGTCGCAGCGGCTCGGCCGGGAATTCATCGTCGACAATCGGCCCGGCGCCAACACCAACATTGCGACCCGCGCGGCGGTGCAAGCTGCGGCCGACGGCTACACGCTGCTCTTGATCACGACCTCGAATGCTACCAATCCCGGCATGTACCGCCAGCTCGATTACGACTTCCTGCGCGATATCGCGCCGATTGCCGGCGTCGTCCAGGTCGCCAACGTGATGGAGGTAAATCCGGCCGTGCCGGCCAAAACCGTGCCCGAGTTCATCGCCTACGCCAAGGCAAATCCGGGACGCATCAATATGGCGTCCGGTGGCATCGGCAGCACGCCGCATCTGGCGGGCGAGCTGTTCAAGATGATGGCGGGAGTCGATCTGGTCCATGTGCCGTATCGGGGCGACGCACCGGCCTTGATCGATCTGGTCGGCGGCCGGGTTCAAGTCATGTTCGACCTGATGTCGGCATCCATCGGATTCATCAAGAGCGGCAAGTTGCGGGCTTTGGCGGTGACGTCGGCGACACATTCGAGCCAGCTACCGGATTTGCCGACCGTGGGCGAATTCCTGCCCGGCTATGAGGCCACGTCATTTCAAGGCCTCGGCGCGCCCAGAAACACGCCGCAGGACATTATTGAAAGATTGAACCGGGAGACCAACGCCGCTTTGGCCGATGCCAATTTCAAAGCCCGATTGGCCGATCTCGGCGGCGACGGACTGCCCGGCTCGCCCGGCGATTTCGGCAAGCTCATCGCGGCCGCGACGGCGAAATGGACCAAGGTGATCAAATTTGCCGGCATCAAGCCGGAGTGATGTCGGTCGTCACCACCTTTCTTTTGCGGGACAGGTGAAAGAGCGTTTGTCGCGCCGCCTCATTCGATCACCTCGTCAGCGATGGCCCGCATCGATGGCGGCACGGTGAGACCAAGCATTCTTAAGTTGGCCGAGATGTATTCGGCGGTCAAAGGACTCGCGTTATCAGGCCGAAGGCGTAACCAAGTGCCGCTCCCGCGGCTGGGCCGACGATCCAGCCTCGCACGATGCCGAAGATAACCTCCTTGTCGATCGTCTCTCGCCCGCGCGCGAAGCCTGTTCCGGCCATGGCGCCGATCAGCGCTTGGTTCATCGATGTAAAGTAGCCGAAGAAAACAGCCGTCAACACCACCAGCGCCTGCACCAATTGCGCCGCGGTCGCCATTGCCATATCGAGCTTGACCACATCGAAGGCGACGCGTTCGAGCAGCGGCTTGCCCCAGGTCAGCACGCCGACCGCCAGACCGGCACCGCCGATCAATCCGGCAAGCAGCGGCCCCGAAAATCCGGTTGTTAGAAACACCGCGGTTGCGTTGGACACATCGTTGGCTCCCATGGTCAGCGATGCCGCGCCGCCGACGATGACGAGGGCGCGGCCGACCTGCCCCGCCGCCCCGCTGCTCACGAATCCCGGGATCGCGTCAAAGAGCCTGGTGAAGACGTAGCCCAGCGCAAAGGCGATGAAGGGAGCCAGGACCCAGAGCACGGCAAGGCGGATCACCGTATCCCAGCGGACTGCAAGTCCAAGCGCCGCGCCGGTCCCGATAATGCAGAAAACAAGGATTTGAATCGTCGAAGTGGGAATACGACGCTGCGTGAAAATAGTCGTCAACAAGAAGGCAGCCGCAATGATGGCAATGGCCGGCGCGGAGCCCGCGCGCTCAGCCGCGAGGATATTGTGGCCGACATTGACCAGAACTCTATGGCTGAGAAAGGTGGCGCCGATCAGAGTAAGTGGCGCCATCGTCCACAAAGCGCCCGTTAGACCAATGCTGCCCGTCGCATACGGCATGCCCATGCAAGCGCCCGTGTAATGAGCTCCCATGCTCCAGGCGAACGCGAGTGCGACCAGCACCAATACAATGTCGATGGGACTCATTCTCCCTCATGGCAATTGAGGCGCGTGGGAGATCGCAATTCCTTCCAAGGGTCTCGTGTCGGCTGCACTAGACCATATGGGCCATGCGTGCAAATCCGCCTTCGCAATTGCGCAGCATTCGTTGAAAAGCGCAGTCGAGGAGTGGCATGCGCCGGCCGTCGTGAGGCCGGCAAAGCTTCATTCGATCGCCTCGTCGGCAAGCACCAGCAGGTTCGGTGGCACGGTGATGCCGAGCGCCTTGGCGGTTGTGAGATTGATCACGAGCTCGAATTTGATCGGCTCCTCGACAGGGATATCGCCGGGCTTCGCCCCGCGTAGGATCTTGTCGACCATATCGGCGGCGCGTTGAAATAGGGCGGGAAGGCTTGGCCCATAAGACATCAGCGCCCCCGCTTGGGGGCCGCGGCGGGTATCAAAGATTGTCGGCAGCCGTGAAGCCAACGCGAAGGTGTTGATGCGGGGTGTGTTGGACGCGACCAATGCGTCATCGGCGACGTACAAAGCATCGGCGCGGTCCTTGAGGCCGTCGAACGCCGGCGCGATATCCTCCGCTCGCCTGATTTCCAATGAGACGGTTTCCAAACCAAGTGCGCGAGCTGCAGCCAGAACTTCGGTCGATTCTTTCTTGGCAGCCGGATAGTCGACGTTGGCCATGACCGCCAATCGGTGACAGCCGGGAACGAGCCCACGCAATAATTCGAGTCGCTTGCCGACCAGATCAGGACTTTCCAGCGAAAGGCCGGTGACGTTGCCACCCGGTCGCGCCAAGCTGGCAACAAATCCGCTGCCGATCGGGTCGACAGCTAATGCAAAGACGATTGGAATAGTTGAGGTTGCCTGCTTTGCTGCAGAGACCGCATCTCCGCCGGTCACAATGACGTCGACTTTGGCTCGGACGAACTCGGCAACATATTCGCTTATGCGCTCGCGGCGTCCCTCTGCCCAACGATATTCGATCGGTACGGTCTTGCCGTCGATCCAACCGAGTTCGCGCAGTCGTTGGGCAAAAGTCTCGGCCGGCCATGCCGATTTCGCGACCGTGCCGAGGAAGCCGATGGTCGGCAGTCTGCCGGGCTGCTGCGCCCACGCCACAACCGGCCACGCGGCGGTTGCGCCGAGAGCGACGATGAAGGCGCGGCGACCGATACTCGGACTGTCCCCTCGCCCTAGCCGGACCGCGCTTGCACGCGCCCGAGTGTAAGCCTGAAGGCAACCACTCTCCCCAACCGCTTCGCGGATTGACCTCCCCCTCAAGGGGAGAGGTGATTTGGAGTGGGCTCGCCGTTTCATTCGATGACGTCGTCGGCAATCGCCTGCAGCGTCGGAGGCACCGCCAGCCCGAGCGCCTTCGCGGTTTTGAGATTGATCACGAACTCGAATTTGTCGGACAGGATGATTGGAAGTAGGCCCGGCTTCTTGCCCTTCAGAATCTGCCCGGCGTAGTCGCCGGCCTGGCGAAAGGCGTCGGAAAAATCGGTGCCGTAGCTCATCAATCCTCCAGCCACGACAAAGTCCCGCGCATAATAGATCGTAGGCAGCGCAAAGTGCGCCGCGACGCTGACGAGGCGCTCGCGGTGGCTGATGAAAAACGGGTCCGCGCTCACGACCAGCGCGTCGGGCCGGCGCTCGCCCTGGTTCGCGAAAACTTTCTCGAAATCATCCTCGGAACTGGCATGCCAGATTTGGATACGCAGTCCAAGTCTCTTTGCCGCTGTCGTTATTTCGTTTATCTGCGGCTTGGCATTGGCATTGTTCGGGTTCACGAGCAGCGCGGCCGACGTTGCTTTTGGCAGCAACGCGCTCAGGAGGTCCAATCGCTTCGCATTCAGCGCGACGGCGTTAAATCCAACGCCGGTGATATTTCCACCTGGCCGATTGAGGCTGGTCACAAGACCCGCTTCAACCGGATCGCTGCCTACCGCGAACACGACTGGAACCGTCGAGGTCGCCGCCTTGGCAGCGAGCGCCGCGGGAATTGGGCTTGCGACGATCACCGCCACGCGACGGCCAATCAGGTCCGCCATCACCGCCGGCAACCGGTTGTATTGCCCGCCCTGCTCCCAGCGGTATTCGATCTTGGCGTCGTGCCCTTCGACGTAACCCACCTCGCCCAGGCCGCGCCGGAACGCGGCAATATAATTGGGATTGGCGGTGAAGTTACTGACAAATCCGATCACCGGCATCGCCGGCTGCTGCGCACGCGCGACGCATGGCCATGCCGCTGCGCCTCCGATGAGCGTGACGAATTCGCGCCGTCTCATGGGTTGTCCCTGTCGAAAACCGGGAAGACCTTAAGCTATCACACTTCACGGCGACAACGGTGCTGTGCGTCTCGGCAAAATTGAGAGGCGAATCGTCGCTAAAGGTCATGAACCGCCCTGAGGCTTAGCCGCGGAACGTCCGCTCGACCTCTCGTCGCAGCCGGCAGCGCGAAAATGCGCCGGCGTCGTTGCGCGCCACAAGGCGACATCGCCACCAGATTCCAACAATCACTGAAATGTCGGTTCTTCTGCCAATTGATTTCTCTAACTTCGGGATCGGGCGTCAAGCTCTCCGCGAACGATGGCGTAAGACGACGTCTGGCGGATCAATGTTGCAAGCGCGGCCTCCCTGGTTGAGAACGCGCAGCCGCCCGACGTCAAGCGCCTCAGGGTTTTTTGATCAGGCCGGCCGGCGTCACGAAGATCATCAGATTGGCAATAATGATGGTGCCGGCCAGAAAATAGAACACAGCCATAATGCCGAAGTGATCGGCGACAATGCCGGCGCTGACCGGTCCGACGGCCGCGCCGATAGCCTGGGTGCCAAACAACAATCCGATGGCGCTGCCACCCATGCCGGCGGGCGTTGCGTCCAACAGCCACGCTTGCAGCACGGACCGCACCGCGAACAGGAAGAATCCGAGCACCGCGACCAGGAAAACGAACCAACTCGTCCCGCCGGCAAAGGTCATGAAGATAATGATGACGCCGGTCATCGTCATGCTCGACATGATGATCTGCCGGCGACCGACCATGTCGGACATATGGCCGGCGATCGGCGCGGCCACGAAGCCTGCCGCCTGCAAACCGAACATGCATGCGCCGATCCACAGCGGCGCGTAGCCCATCACGCGCAACAGATAGAGCGGCAGGAATGTCATCAGCGCGCTCGATGTCATGGTCCGGAACACGGTTCCAATCGCGAGCGTTACCATCGCCCGATTTTTCAGGAGTGCACCGATGGCCCGCAGGCGCTGCGCTCCACTCATCGCCGCCGGCCTGACTGTGACAATGCCAGCGCGAATGTCCGCCATCTGCAGGCGGCTGACATAGAGAAGAATAAACACCGCAACGGCGACGCCAGGAACGACGTTCATGAACACCACGGTTCGCCAGTTGAAGGTTTGCAGCAATAGGCCCACGGCAAGCGGCGCGGTGGCATCGCCGAAGTTGCCGCCCATACCATGAAAAGCCGTGACCAGACCCTTGCGTTCCGAAAAACGTTCGGCAAGCCACGGGATTGCAGTCGGATGCCAAAGATTGTTGCCGATCCCCACCAAGGTCGCGCAACCGAGCATCATCCCATAGGTGTGCGACAAACCCATGATGAGGTACGGCACGCCGATCCAGCTCAGCGCGATGGCCATGAGCAGGCCCTTGCGGCCGACGCTGTCGACAAAGATGCCGCCGGGCACATTGGCGATTGCCCCGGCGGCGAATTGGCAGGTCAGAATCGACCCGATCTGCACATAGTCCAACCCGAGTTCTTTACCAATGAGAGGAAGCAGAAGGTAGAATGTCGCCGGGTACCAGTGCGTCAGCGCGTGCCCGATGCAGATGACCCAAACTTCTTGAAAGGAGCGCCGCTGGACCGCGCCCGCTTCCATGGTCGTGACCGCCATTTTTCCTCCCTGCTCGGGCCTTGAACTGACTGTGGCGTCGCCGCCGGCTATGAAATCGTTCGGTGAGGCAGCAATCCGCGGATTCGGGCCGCCGTTGTGTAATCGCTGATTCCGCTCCGAGCAACCGCCGATCTGCAAAGCGGTTATGCCGAAGCCGGCGGGTGTACGCCGGCCCCGAGGCCGCGATGCACGCGAAGCAGCCGAGACCAAGCGCGACGCTATCCGACCCGTCCCAAGCACTTGGCCCGTCCGCAGCGCATTCAAGTACTACGGATCGGTCTAAGTATGATTTTCGATCTTATCTCAATGACCCCGGCGCACGCGGCATCGCGGCGTCGTGCGAATCTTTGGGCGTGACGATCGCGATCTTGCGGTTATGATCGCCGCATCACAAAGAGTGTTTATGAAACCGTACATCGAGGCCGGAGTCATCATCGCGGCGTGCGGTTCTGCAATATTCTGGTTCATGTCCGCAATGTGCCGCTTTCCCGGTATCACACCGGGCATGGACGAATTAGAGCAGGTCAATGAACTGCACAAAGCGCTACAAAAAATAAACAACAGGAACTTTTGGGCCGCCGGACTGATGGGCGTAACCGCACTGCTCTCGGCGTGGATCAGATTCCTCGGATGACCGGGCCGGAATGCCGTCACCCGTCGCTTTGACGATGCGGCCGCAATGGCCGTTCACGCGCCGGCGGAGGACGAGCGGCTCACCAACCAAGTCGTCGTCGCATTGCCGCTCTCGCATTTGCCCTTGAGACGCTAAGCCTGCTTAAAGGCCCAGCTTGCGCCGCCGTGATCAGCCGCGGCCCTGCTCATAAGAAATTTGCGGTCGCTCGATGTATATTCGATCTTACGAAGCTCGAGTGATAGCGGCCGGTGCGGCCCTTTGCTTTACTGCTGCCATCAGCGTCTTCGCGGCGGGGCCGGATGAACTTGGATTCTGTCCCGTGATCAGCAAACCGTCGCTGACCACGTGAACCTGCCAGTTCGCTTTCTTCGAGAAGATGGCGCCCAGTTTCAACATCTCATCTTCGACAAGGAAGGGCACGATTTTGGTGAGGCCCATCTCTTCTTCCTCGCCATTGGTGAAGCCGGTCACGTCCTTGCCTTGAACCAGAAGCTTGCCGTCCGGTGTCTTGACGTGATGCAGCACCCCGGTGGAATGGCACACGACACCGATTGGCTTGCCGGCGGTGAGGAAAGACTCAATCAACTTGATGGAATGACTGTCTTCGGCGAGACCCCACATCGGGCCATGGCCGCCCGGGTAGAAGAGGGTGTCGAAGTCTTCTTGCCGGACGCTATCGAGGCGAACGGTCTTGTCGAGCTGAGCTTCCGTAGCCGCATCCTACTCGAACCGACGCGTGAGGGTGTTGGTCATGCACTCCCTCCCTCGTTCCAACTTCAGTCGGACGAGCATCGGAGCGAGAAAGATTTCCGGCGCTTTACCTCTTGGGGTACGCCGTAAAAATGTAATCTTGTGCCGACACGGTCGTGTGGCACGCGTACCCGCATTTGGCACCGCTTGGGTCAAGTTCGGCAGGCTTAAACGTGTCGGTCGCTGCATCATAATCCCACGAGGCATATGCCCAGCCGTGCGTGTCCGGGAATCTCTTGGTATCCTTTTCGATGAACGCGACTGTTTTCAGGGTGTCGGGCACATTGACGGAATAGGGAGACACAGGGTTTTTTTTGAATGACCACTCGAGCTTTGCGACCTTGGACCCATCGAGGAAAAGCTTGCCGCTGCTCGGAAGACCGTTCCTGAACGCCTTCATCATAACCGGATTGGCGACGATCACCTTGATCTGGGTATCGGTCTGACTGACGGCGACGTCCTCCCAGTTTTCGTACCCTCTGAAATCAGCCCAGGCGAGCCCGTTCGGAATTTTCAGCGTGTATTTATCCTGCGCCGCAAACGCGACGCCGCCAAACAGGGCGACCAAGACCGTAGTGCGCGCGAGCAATGGGATGGATAAATGCTTTTCAAGTGCGGGGATAATCGAATTGCAAAACATAGCGATCCTCCACATTGAACAGCGAAGCCCCGACCCTGCACGGCAGTTGGCAACGTCGCATCGCGTTCGTCGAAAAGCCGCGACGAACCGAAGTCAACGGAGGTGAGGTAGGCTTTTTCTAAGCGGCCTATTGCCACCGATGCGCGAACAGGCTCGACGGCATCTCGTTCCATCCCGTGCATGCAGATCAGCCGGGTGGTTATCGCATCCCAACGGGTTTCTGTTGAATTGCAATGCTGGCGCGACAACCTTTGAACGCAGATCATCAGGGTCAAACGCGGAAGCTGCGGCTAGCCACAACGATGTGCTTTGCCCCTCGGTGCTGAACGTCGGCTTTCGCAATTATGAGAGCACGACCTAGATCAATGCGAACACCAAGCCTGCGAGCGCGAGGCCAAGGAGAAGGATTGACCAGTCCGCGGCAGCAAGACCAAAAAATCGAGGCGCAAGATCCTTAGGAGCGAACATGGCCGCTCACCGGTGTCTGGCACGAGCTCGGTAACTACGAGCCGTCGCGCGGGCATTACCCAGCTAGTTTGCTCCCCCGCCTCAACCGCGATGTGACCCCCAGCACAATTTTGCGCTATCGCCAGAAGCCCCTGTTTTGAGGGGGTTTTTCGATCGACCCGCTGTACACAACGGCGCTGCGGTTGGGAATTAGACGCGCCAAGGCCGAATCCGTTGCCCAGCTCGTGACGACGCGGGCGCGGCAGGCCGCGCGGTTGGCGTGGCTGCAGTGGCTCAACGCCACGCGCGCGCTGATGCCGCGCGGCAGCGTGAGCGAGATACCGCCGCGGTAATGCTGCAGGCAAAATTCCGCGTGTCGAATCCCCTCCCCGGCGTGTCGCGCACGCCGACCTCTCCATCGCAGCAAGGTAAGCCTATCGCCGGTGCCAGCCGCGACCCCAGCGGTTGTAGCCGTAGGCGAAGCGCGGACCGTAGCCGCGCCAGTATGGCCCGCGACCGTAATAGGGTCCTGGCCACACCACGTAGGGCGGCGCATAGGCGTAATAGGCAACGGGCGGCGGCGGATAGCCATACACGACCGGCGGCGGCGGATAAGCGTAGCTCTGCTGAGCCGGCGGCGGGACGTAGGTCTGCGATGGCAGCGCTTCATATTGCGCCTGTGGCACCGCCATGTCGGCGGCCTTCGCCGATTGCGGCCCGGCCAGCGTCAACGCGCCCACACTGGCGGCGAGCGCCAACTTCACAATGTCTTCCATGTATCACCTTCACAATTGCGTCACGAAAACCGATACGAGAAGACCGAAGCGCAACGGCGGAATTAGAGCCCCGGCGAGGCGGATTTTTGCAATTACGGCAACAGATGTTCAGGATGGCGGCGCGGCATCCTCGGCGCGGCGCGTCGCGTTCGATCGTCGCCAGCGGGCGTCTCTGCGTTGGCGCGAAGAAATGCATTGCCGCGGTGTTCATAACAAAGGAGCGCGTAAACCGGAGTTCCGCCATGAAGACGTTGCTGTTCGTGCTCGTCGTCCTCGCCGCCACGGCAGGATTCGGCAGCCGCGCCCAGGCGCAGAATTATCCGTGGTGCGCGTATTACGGCGGCTCCGAAGAGGGCGAAAATTGCGGATTTTCGACGTGGGACCAATGCATGGCCACCATCAGAGGCATGGGCGGCAGTTGCGACCGCAACACCCAATATATCCCTCCCACGGCTGTCGCGCCCCCGGCGTCGCCATACACGCGGCGCGGTCCGCACCGATCGGCAAATCCACAATGACCCGGGACCGCGCTGTCGTCCCGCGTTATGGCGGTTCGGGTCGAGGCGGTTTGACGCTGCCGGACGCCACGCTCCGCTCATTCCCGCGGAAGCGGGAATCCAGCAGCCGTTCATAATTCTGAGTCTCCGCCTTCGCGGGGACGAGCGGATGCGGCTACAATCGCGCGACCGTGGAATCGGGCCTCATCCTTCATGGCAAACCTGCAATCGGCGCTCGGCGTGATCGCCATTATCGCGTTCGCCTGGCTCATCAGCGAGGACCGCCAAGCGGTGCCGTGGCGTCCGGTGATCGCCGGTCTTGCCGTGACGTTCGGGCTGGCGCTGCTGATGCTAAAAGTGCCGCAGGTCAAAATCGCCTTCGCCGCCATCAACGATGCGGTCGATGCGATCGCTGCGGCGACCAAGGCCGGGACTTCGTTCGTGTTCGGCTATATCGGCGGCGGCCCTCTGCCGTTCGAGCTGAAAGTGCCGGGCGCGGAATTCATATTCGCGTTCCAGGCGCTGCCGGTCGTTCTGGTGATGAGCGTATTGTCGTCGCTGTTGTTCTACTGGCGCATCATGCCGCCGATCGTGCGCGGCTTTTCCTGGGCGCTCGAGCGCACGCTCGACGTCGGCGGCGCGGTCGGGCTGTCGACGGCGGCCAATATCTTCGTCGGCCAGGTCGAGGCGCCGCTGTTCATCCGCCCGTATCTGACAAAACTGTCACGCAGCGAAATGTTCGTGGTGATGACCGGCGGTATGGCCGGTATCGCCGGCACGGTGTTCGTGCTCTACGCGACCATTCTCGGCCCGGTCATCCCGGACGCCGCCGGCCATATCGTGGTCTGCTCGGTGCTCGGCGCGCCGGCGGCCATCTTCATCAGCCTGATCATGGTGCCCGATGCCAAAGAGCTGCACACCGGCGGCGTGCTCGACGACGTCGAGCGGGCGGCCGACAGCACCATGGACGCCATCGTCAAGGGCACCGGCGCGGGCCTCGAGCTTCTGCTCAACATCGTCGCCATGCTGATCGTGTTCGTGGCACTGGTGCATCTCGCCAACGCCGTCCTTGACCTGTTGCCGGATGTTTTTGGCAGCCCGCTGACGATGCAGCGCGCGCTGGGCTGGGTCATGGCGCCAGTGTGCTGGCTGATGGGCATTCCGTGGTCACAGGCTGTGACGGCGGGTGGGCTCATGGGCATCAAGACCGTGCTCAACGAGCTCGTCGCCTATCTGCAGCTTGCGGCGCTGCCGCCCGACGCACTGGATCCCCGTTCAAGATTGATCATGCTCTATGCGATGTGCGGCTTCGCGAATTTCGGCTCGCTCGGCATCATGATCGCGGGGCTCGCGACCATGTGCCCGGAGAAACGCGACGAGGTGGTCTCGCTCGGCTTGAAGTCGATCGTCTCCGGCACGCTGACGACGTGCTTGTTGGGCGCGATCGTGGGGGTCTTGACGCCGGGAGCGTAACCCGGCTTGAGCGCAGCGAAATCCGGGAGTGGAATGCGCGCGATGTATAAGCCTCGGGTTTCTCGTCCGCTTAACCCGGGCTGCGGCTACTCCGGTGTCTCGACGATGTCGCGAATGAGCTGCGTGGTACCGCTGAGAACGGTGCGGTTGGTCCAGTAGCGAACGTGCGCCAACAGGCACCAGAAATAAGGGATATACCACGGCGCTTCCGAAGACACGCAGATGTCGTGAATCTTTTCGGAGTTGCGATAATCGTCATTGAGCGCCTTGAGCGGAAAGCCGAGCAGATCGGTCTTGCTGTAATAGTTCAGCCAGCGCGCCTTCTCGCGCAGCGGCTTCGGCAAATCGGCGCCGGGAAACGCCGGCGTGATCGTCTGCCCATTCGACAATGTGACCGGCGCGGTCACCGGATAAACGGCGTCCGGTCCAAAGGTAAAGGTGAACATCGGCATGTTGCAGCCGAGCGTGACAATGCCGGCAAGCGTCTTGAGTCGCCGCAGCGGACTTGCGTCTTTCAATGCGCGCCACAGCGCCTGCTCGTCGGGATCGTCGTACTGGGCCACTTCCGCTTCGCCGCGCTGCGTCAGTTTGTTCAAATCCCAGAGATAGGAAGAGACGACGTGACAGCCGAGCGAATGGCCGATGAAGATCAGCGGACTTTTCTCGCGGCCGCGCGACTCCAATGATTCGATCTTGTCGCTAATCGCCTGCTGGACTTCGTAGTAGACGGAGTTTTTGCGATGACGTGTCTTCTGATAGGCGGCGGCGTCGCCGAGGCCCTCGATGACATAACGGCGCAGCCGATTGTGCCACATCGGGCCGGTGCTACGGGCACGTCCGAAATAATCGCGCTGGTGCTCGCGAACCGTACCGGCCCAAAAAACCGAGCGGAAGTGGACGAAATCCTGTAGCGCGGCCGGTAGTCGCTGCCGCAGCTTATGCTCCATTTTGGCGGCAAAATCGAACTCGTTACCGAGGATGCCGTGAACGAACACGATGCCAACATGCCGCGGCATAGTCTCTCCCGCAAAATCGATGCGTGAATTGTCGGCAACAATGCTAGCGGGCGAGCACGGGGGAGAACAGAGGCGGCGTTGGGCGGAAAGTCCGCTCAGTGCAGACGGAATTCGCCGTCCACGGCGCGGATTTCGGCGGGCTTGATCAGCTTGGCATGGGCGACCGTCACCGAATGCAACGGGCCTTCCAGCGTCTCCAGCCAGAAATTAAGGAATTTGTTCAGCGCCGGAAACAACGGGCAAAGATCGTAATCCTGCCAGACGTAGCTCTGCAGCAACCAGGGGTGATCGGGCCGCCGATAAAGAATGTTGGCCGTTGTCAGTCCGTAGCCTTCAAGCTGTTTGCGAAAGTCCTTTGACACCATAGTGCCCTCCAATCCCAGTTCGGGAATGTGCTGAGACTCGCTGCGTCATTGCAAGCCTCAAAAGTGAAGAAGTTGTTTATTTTCAAGGCACTAGCAGCATCCAAACGTTCCTGCTAACAAGTAGCCCGTGCATACGGCCCGGGTGCAGCTAATCTGACTTATGACAACGGACGCGAAGGTGCCGGGGTTGCCACACCCGATCCGGCAATATTTTTCCGCGGCGCGAGGAACCAGCCGCGTTAACCATGCTCCGCCTGGAGCTCTCGGTTTATTGGCAATCCGGATTAGCGAGTGCTAAAAAATTTTCCGGCGCTACTTGCGGGCAAAAAATCGAGCCCTTATGTGGCCGCCAAGCGGTCAGCCGAGGGACCCAAGGGAGGCCGCGCAAACCTGAACTTCCCCCGTTGATTCAATATCGTAGGAGGACACCATGAAGTTTCGTCCGCTTCACGACCGCGTTGTCGTCAAGCGCATCGATGCCGAGGAAAAGTCTGCCGGCGGCATCATCATCCCGGACACCGCCAAGGAAAAGCCCTCGCAGGGCGAGGTCATCGCCGTCGGCCCTGGTGGCCGCGACGAGGCCGGCAAGCTCATTCCGATCGACGTCAAGGTCGGCGACCGCGTGCTGTTCGGCAAATGGTCCGGAACCGAGGTCAAGATCGATGGCCAGGAACTCCTCATCATGAAGGAGTCCGACATCATGGGCATCATCGACGAGCCCGTGGCCAAGAGGAAGGCCGCGTAACCGCAAGCGTCACCCTGAGGCGCGAGCAGCGAAGCTGCGAGCCTCGAAGGGCGACCCGACGGACAGTCATCCTTCGAGGGCCGCTGCGCGGCCACCTCAGGATGACGCAACACTATAACCAGGAGAGACACTCAAATGGCTGCCAAAGAAGTCAAATTCTCAGTCGATGCGCGCGACAAGATGTTGCGCGGCGTCGACATTCTCGCCAATGCGGTGAGAGTGACGCTGGGCCCCAAGGGTCGCAACGTCGTGCTCGACAAATCGTTCGGCGCTCCCCGCATCACCAAGGACGGCGTCACCGTCGCCAAGGAGATCGAGCTTGAGGACAAGTTCGAGAACATGGGCGCACAGATGGTGCGCGAGGTCGCTTCTAAGACCTCCGACATCGCCGGTGACGGCACTACCACTGCGACTGTGCTCGCCGCCGCCATCGTCAAGGAAGGCGCCAAGGCGGTTGCCGCCGGCATGAACCCGATGGACCTCAAGCGCGGCATCGACCTCGCGGTCGAGACCGTGGTCGAGGAGCTGAAGAAGAACTCGAAGAAGGTCACCTCCAACGACGAGATCGCCCAAGTCGGCACCATCTCGGCCAACGGCGACCAGGAGATCGGTCGATTCCTCGCCGAGGCGATGAAGAAAGTCGGCAACGAAGGCGTCATCACGGTGGAAGAGGCCAAGAGTCTCGAGACCGAACTCGACGTGGTCGAGGGCATGCAGTTCGATCGCGGCTATATCTCGCCCTACTTCATCACCAACGCCGACAAGATGCGCGTCGAGATGGAGGACCCCTACATCCTTATCAACGAGAAGAAGCTTTCGGCCTTGAACGAGCTGCTTCCGCTCCTGGAAGCCGTCGTGCAGACCGGCAAGCCGCTCCTGATCGTCGCCGAGGACGTTGAAGGCGAGGCGCTCGCGACGCTGGTCGTCAACAAGCTGCGCGGCGGCCTCAAGGTCGCGGCGGTGAAGGCGCCGGGCTTCGGCGATCGCCGCAAGGCCATGTTGCAGGATATCGCAGTGCTCACCGGCGGCCAGGCGATCAGCGAGGATCTCGGCATCAAGCTCGAGAACGTCACCATCGCCATGCTCGGCAAGGCCAAGAAGGTGATGATCGACAAGGAGAACACCACAATCGTCAACGGCGCCGGCAAGAAGAAGGACATCGAAGACCGCATCACCCAGATCAAGGCGCAGATCGAGGAGACCACCTCCGACTACGACCGCGAGAAGCTGCAGGAGCGGCTGGCCAAACTTGCCGGCGGGGTCGCGGTAATCCGCGTCGGCGGCGCCACCGAGGTCGAGGTGAAGGAACGTAAGGATCGCGTCGACGACGCGATGCATGCGACTCGCGCCGCGGTCGAGGAAGGCATCCTGCCCGGCGGCGGCGTGGCACTCCTTCGCGCCACCGAGGCGCTCAAGAAGGTGCGCACGCACAACGACGACCAGAAGCACGGCGTCGAGATCGTGCGCAAGGCGCTGTCCGCCCCGGCGCGCCAGATCGCCGTCAATTCCGGCGAGGACGGCTCCGTCATCGTCGGCAAGATCCTGGAAAAGGATCAGTACGGCTTCGGCTTCGACGCGCAAAGCGCCGAATACGTCGACATGGTGAAGAAGGGCATTATCGATCCGACCAAGGTCGTACGCCAAGCGCTGCAGGGCGCGTCCTCGGTCGCCGGCTTGCTCATCACCACCGAGGCGATGGTCGCGGAACTGCCGAAGAAGAAGGAGCCGATGCCTCCGATGCCCGGCGGCGGCGGAATGGACTTCTAAGTTCGCGTTTCAGGCGACGCGAACGCGAAGGCCCGGGCGCAATCCCGGGCCTTTTGCTTTCCTCCGTCATGCCCGCACTTGACAGGGCACCCCATCGCGCATAGCGCGATGGGGATCCCGATGCGGGCATCCACGTCTTTTCTTTTGCACATACTAAGACGTGGATGGCCGGAACAAGTCCGGCCATGACGGATTACGAGCTTTCACGCGTTGCTCGGCGCCAGTCCTAGAATCTTCCGCGCCTCCGCCGGGGTTGCGACGTGGTCGCCCAAAACTTCAATGATGCGCGCCGCCTTCTCCACCAGTGCGGCGTTGCTTGGCGCGAACTTGCCTCTTTCCAGATAGATGTTGTCCTCAAGGCCAACCCGAGGATGCCCGCCGAGCAGTACGGTCTGCGCCACCATCGGGAACTGGTGCAGCGAAATGCCGAAGGCAAACCACGGCGCGTCCGGCGGCAAAAGATTTCGCATATAGGTCATGGCCTCCGGCGTCGCCGGCTGGCCCCAGGATATGCCGAGGCAGATCTGGAACATGCCCGGCGGCTTGACGTAGCCGTTTTCGATGAACCGCTTGGCGAGAAGGAGGTGGCCGGTCTCGAACACTTCAAGCTCCGGCGTCACGCCGGCGTCTTTGATCGCGATCGCCATCGCCTGAAGGTGCGCAGGCGTATTGACGAACACCCGGTCGCCCATGTTCAGGCTGCCCATGTCGAGGCTGCAAATCTCGGGCTTGAGTTCGATGACATGGCGCACGCGCTCTTGTGGCGATTTGAGGACGCTGTCGGCGCCGGGCTTCGAGGGATCGCTGGCGTCGTGGGTAAAGCGCGCGCCTGGCCCGGTGGTGAGGTTGATCAGCACGTCCGTGCCGCTTGCCCTGATGCGTTCCACGACCTCGCGGTAATGCGCGAGGTCCATGCTCGGCTTGGTAGTTTGCGGATTGCGCACGTGGATATGCACGATGGCGGCGCCGGCTTTGGCGGCGTCGATGGAGGATTGTGCGATCTGCTCAGGCGTGACGGGCACAGCCGGATTGCGGCCGGGCGTGTCGGCCGAGCCGGTCACGGCGCAGGAAATGATGACCTTGCGTTGCATAGCCTCCCTCCAAAATTTGGTCGGCATCGTATCGAAAAACGTACCGGCCTTTCACATCGGAATTCTGCGGTTATAGCGGACCGCAACGGCCATATCGCAATGTCGCAGCGGCCGTGTCGAGAATGACGGTCATGCAGTCCCGCGATATAAAGCGTCATGCGCACGACCAAGGCCTGCCCGGGCTGCCAGGCCGCGATTCCGAGTAATGCCCGTTTCTGCCCGCAATGCGGTGCGCCGCAGGCCTTGAGCTGCACGGCTTGCGGCCATGTCAGCCTGGTCGGCTCGCGGTTTTGTGCACAATGCGGCGCCAAGCTCGGCGACGCTGTGGCACCGGCACCCGCCCCTACCCCGGCGTCTCAAACGCCTACCCTGCCAGTTGCGCGTCCCCCGGTAACGGCCGAACGTCGGCAGATCACAGTGATGTTCTGCGACCTTGTCGGCTCGACCGCGCTCTCCACACAACTCGATCCCGAAGATTTGCGCGAGGTCATCGCCGCCTATCAGAAATGCGCAGCCGACGTTGTCACGCGTTTCGGCGGCTACCTCGCCAAATATATGGGCGACGGCGTGCTGGTTTATTTCGGCTATCCGGAAGCGCACGAGGCCGACGCCGAGAATGCGGTGCGTGCCGGCCTCGCACTGGTCGACGGCATCGCGCAGCTTTTCACGGAAGGTCGCCATCAGGTGCGCGTCGGCGTCGCCACCGGCCTGGTCGTTGTCGGCGAATTGGTCGGCGCCGGCGAGGCGCAGGAACGCAACGTCGTCGGCGAAACGCCGAATCTCGCCGCGCGGCTGCAATCGGCGGCCGCACCCAATTCGGTCGTGATCGCCGCCACCACGCGGCGGCTCGCCGGCGAGTCGTTCGAATACGAGACGATCGAACCGGCGCAGTTCAAGGGCTTCGCCGAGCCGGTGAGCGCTTTCCGGGTGGTGCGCGAACGCACGATGGCAAGCCGCTTCGAGGCATTGCGGGCGGCAAGCGTAACGCCACTCGTCGGCCGCGAAGAGGAGATCGAGCTGCTGCAGCGACGCTGGCAGCAAATCAAGTCCGGCGAAGGCCGCGTGGTGCTGCTTGTAGGTGAAGCTGGCATCGGCAAATCGCGCTTGACGACGGCGCTCGAGGAGGGTCTCAAGGACGAAGCCCATGTCCGCCTGCGTTATTTTTGCGAAGCGCATCACCAAGGCAGCGCGCTGCAACCGATCGTGGGGCAGCTTCAACATGCCGCCGGTTTTGCACGCGACGACACGCCTGCCGACAAGCGCGCCAAGCTCGAAAAGCTGCTGGCCGCGGGCGATGGCGGCGCGGACATCGAGCCGATCGCGGAGCTGTTGGGCTTGCCCGTCGGGCAGGCGGCGGATCCGGCCGACCGCGATCCGCAGCGTAAGCGGCAGCGCGTCCTCGCCGCACTGCTCGCGCGGCTTGATGTGCTGGCGCGGCAGCACCCCGTACTGCTGCTGTTCGAGGATGCGCACTGGGCCGACCCGACCTCGGTCGAACTGCTGACGCTGACCATCGAACGCCTGCAAACGCTTCCGGCGCTGCTGGTCATTACGCTTCGTCCCGACTATCAGCCGCCCTGGGCGGGGTTGCCGCACGTCACCACGCTGTCGCTGAGCCGCCTCTCCCAGCGCGAGCGGGCAATCCTGGTCGGTCACGTCAGCGGCGGCAGGACTTTGCCGCCGGAGCTGCTTCAGCAAATTGTCGATCGCACCGACGGCGTGCCGCTGTTCGTCGAGGAACTGACCAAATCCGTGCTGGAAAGCGAAGAATTGCATACCGCGGGCGGTCAGGATGTCACCGACCGGCCGGCGCAGCCGCTGGCGATTCCGACAACGCTGCAAGCGTCGCTGATGGCGCGCGTCGACCGGCTCGGCTCGGCCCGAGAGGTTTTGCAGATCGGCGCCGCAATCGGGCGGGAATTTTCCTACGAGGTTTTGGCCGCCGTCGCCGGCCTGCCGGATGCCGTGCTGCAGGACGCCCTGGTGCGGCTGACCGAAGCGGAGCTCGTTTTCCTGCGCGGCACGCCGCCCAACGCGATCTACACCTTCAAGCACGCTCTCATTCAGGACGCCGCCTATTCGACCATGCTGCGCATCCGCCGCCAGCAGCTTCATTCCGCCATCGCGATGGTGCTGGAGATGCGTTTCCCCGACGTGGTGAAGACCACGCCGGAGGTGATCGCGCAGCAATTCGAACGCGCGGCGCAGAACGAGAAAGCAATCAAATACTGGCAGCAGGCCGCCGACCGCGATCTGCGCCGCTTCGCCATGAAAGAGTCGATGGCGCACTATGCCAACGGGCTGCGTCTTGCGCTGGCGTTGTCGGAGGGGCGGCAGCGCGACGAGCTGGAGCTCGATCTCAGTCTTGGTCTCGGTCTCGCAGAAATCATCGGAATCGGTCCCGGGTCGACCGAAGCGACAGCGCACTATCAGCGCGCGTTGGCGCTGAGCCAAACGTTGCCGGAGTGCGGTCGCGAGCTTTTTCTCGCCACCTGGGGCGTCTGGTTTCTGACCGCGGTGTCCGGAAAATTTGCCGAGGGCATGGCTCTCGCCGACGAGCTCGTCAAGATCGCACGCGAACGCAACGATACCGACCTCATGGTCGAAGCCTATCACGCCGTGTGTCCGACGATGATGTGGCGCGCGGATCTGGCCGGCACGCGCGATGCGGGAAAAGAAGTGATTCGCCTCTACGACCGCAACCGTCATCGCGACCACGCCTACTTCTTCGGTGGCCACGATTCACGGGTCTGCGCGCGAAGCTTCGTTGCTTTGAGCCTGTGGGCTCTCGGCTTTCCCGAGCAGGCCCGGCGCGAGGCATGGGCGTGCATCGAAGATGGGCGCACGCTCGGGCACGCGTTTTCGCACGCCCACGGCCTCAATATGGGCAGCTTCACGTTTCTCATGCTCGACGACGTCGAGGCGTGCCGGGCGATCGCGGACGAACTCTATCCGCTCGCCGAGCGCAACAAGTTTTCCTGGCCCTTGGCGCAAGCCCAATTCCTGCGCGGCTGGCTGGCGGCGAACGAAGGCGGCAGCTACAGCGCGATCGATGACATGCTCCAGGTGGCAAAGCCGACGGGAAGCTCCGTGTTATATCCGGTCCTGCTCGGCCTAATCGCTGCGCAACAGGTCCGCCTCGGCCACCACGATGCAGCCACGATCACGCTCGACCGCGCCAGCCAAGAAGTCGCGCTTCGAGCCCCATTTTTTGAAGGCGAAGTCATGCGCCTGCGCGGCGAGAGCTTGCGGGCGCAATCGCGCGACAACGTGGCGCCGGCGGAAGCCGCTTTCCGGCAGGCTATTGCGCTTGCGGAAAAGCACGCCTGTCGCGCATTCAAGCTGCGCGCAACCGCAAGCCTGGCGAAGCTGCTTGGCGACACCGGCCGCAGGACCGAAGGGCGCGCCGCGCTTGCGCCGCTCTACGGCGAATTCACCGAAGGCTTTGACATTCCGGATTTACAGGCCGCCAAGGCGCTGCTCGCGCAATTGAGCTAGAGCATGATCCCGAAAAAGCCTGTCCTCGGACTTGATCCGGGGATGGAAACCGGTTTTCGGAAAAGATCATGCTCCATCAAAATGCTGGAGCCCGATTTTGATGCCATCAAAACCGAAAAGGCCCTAGGGCCCGCGACGGACCAATGTTGCCGAATATTACAGGATGCCCGCTCGCGGATCAGATCGGGCGCAAGTCGGTGCAAAAGGCATACCTGCTGAGCAGCCAGGCTCATGCCGTACCCGTAAACAGGATTGATGCGACAGACCACATCACCGAATGGAAGCAAGCCTCACAACCCATTGAAGCGATGATGTGCGCACCCGATGTCCAGCACGGAAAGCTCGTTGGAGGGTCGTGGCTGGAAGTGGAGGCGCGACGTGAAAACCCTGACGTATGCGGCTTTGTTATTCGCGATGCTGATGCAATTGGCCCAGGCTCAGCCAGCGGGCTTTGGAGAGTGCTATTCGTCTCCCGATTGCCAAGGAATCGTACTTGGACACTGGGACTACGCATTTTGCGCGCGAGCCGGTTCCTCCTGGCGATCTGACGCCGACGGCTTGTGTTATTAAGGACTGGGCTGGCCGAGAGGAGGCCAGGCGCATCGCGATAGGGCGAATACGCGCTTATGAGGTAACCGCACTATGGCCAGTCAGGTGATTGAAATCGCGCGTCAGGAGGGAACCGAATTCCGCCGCGTCGATCTGATGCTCAAGGACGACGGCGCGATCGTACTGGAAGGGCAGGACATGGGACCCACTGTCGAGGAGGTCTGGGGCGATACCGACTACGAATATTGGGTACGCGTGGCGCCGTCGTCACTTCCCAAGCTCGCCTTCGAGCTGTTGCGCGAGAAATTCGCGGGCCGGTTGGATGCGGTCAACGCGTTTCGAGATTGGTGCCGGGCACACGGGGTCCAGCACGAATTCGGCAACTACGCCTGACTTGGTGACACGGGACGACCGTAGAGCGAGGCACGCCCCGTAAGGTGCGAGATCAGGTCCTCCGGAAAATCGCCCGTATCGTATCGCGGAACGAGCGTCTCTTCCGCACCGATGGCGGATTCTCGGCGCGCTCGTCGCGGCGCAGGCGCTCGAGGACGAGTGCGCTCTCGTCCACAAGACGCGCCGGGTCGCCCGTTTCGGTTCGGAACGTAACGAGCGGTGTGATGCAGTCGGGCGACAGAATGGCTATGCGGAAACTCATCCCGGCGCCGAAAGCGCGCAGCTCGCTCGTCAATTGATCCGGCTCGACGTAGAGCGGAACGAAATGGTCGTTGAGAAGTTCTCAAAGCCGTGAATTTGCCGGCATCGCCGCAAATATGGCGCGCAAGATGGGGATGGCGTAATCCAAAGGCCCGTCGGATGCGACGAACAGCAGGACGGGCCGGTTGCGCCGCGCAATTTCTTTTTGCGTCTCCTCATTCCAGCGGCGCCAGACGATGCCTCCGTTCGAGCCGCGGGACCGTGTCATCAACGCATTCCGTTGTGCAGATGCCGCCAATAAATAAAAACGATTGGCAAGCCTGGCACGATAATTGGCCGCCATCATAAATATACTGTCTGCCGTTGCAGTATCCCTTGGAGCAATCACGCCTGATGAATGCTGCGGCGGTTAATTCTGCATTTAAGGCACGGTTAGCCGATTCAGTAGCGCACCCCTTGCGGGCTCGCGTGTCGATCTTGGCAAATTCATCGCCGACGAGATCGAGGAATGGCAAAGGCGGCTAAGATCGCGGGGGGATCAAAGCGGGCTGAGCGCAGTATGTCCAAATGCTCGAAGCTACCGCCAAAAAAGCAACGACCACGAGCGAGGGGCGCGCGTTCATCCGGCGTCGCCTGATCTCACCGTGGTCGAGGTGGCGACGAAGCACACAAGCTACATATCTTCATCGCCACTCATTGATCTTTTAGCATGCCGAGATGACAGTCAGATGACAGCAAAATCAGGCCAAATCCGCGTCGGCATCGGCGGCTGGACCTTCGAGCCGTGGCGCGGCTCGTTTTATCCGAAGGGGCTGCCGCACGCCAAGGAACTCGCCTATGCGAGCGAGCGGCTGACCTCGATCGAGGTCAACGGCACGTTTTATCGGTCGCTGACTCCGGCGATATTCCGAAAGTGGGCCGCCGACGTGCCGCCGGGCTTCGTGTTTTCGCTCAAAGGGCCGCGCTTTGCCACCAACCGGCGTGTGCTCAAGGATGCGGGCGATTCGATCAAGCGCTTCTTCGATTCCGGCGTCACCGAGCTTGGCGATCATCTCGGGCCGCTGTTATGGCAATTCGCGCCGACAAAAAAGTTCGATGCGGCGGATTTCGGCGGCTTCCTCGAATTGCTGCCGAACAGATTCGATCGGCGCGCCTTGCGTCACGTCGTCGAGGTTCGGCACGACAGTTTCAGCTCGGGCGAATTTATCGCATTGCTGCGCAAATTCGCGCTGCCGGTCGTTTATACCGATCACGCCAAATATCCCAACATCGCCGATGTTCCCGGCGCATTCGTTTACGCGCGCCTGCAACGCGGCAAGGATACGATTGCAACCGCTTACCCCTTGAAGGAGATCGGCGCCTGGGCCGGCCGGTTGCGCACCTGGGCGACAGGGAGCGCCCCGCCCGATCTGCCGCGTATCGATCGGTGGCAGCCCAAACGGGCACCGCGCGACGTGTTCGCCTACGTCATTCATGAAGGCAAGGTTCGTGCCCCGGCGGGTGCAGTGGCTCTGATCGAGCGATTGAGCAAATAAGCGAATAGCGAATGACTTCCGCCTTTGCGGCCCGCCAGGTTTCTGAAATGCTAACGGCCACGCACGAGAAGGTGCGCGTACATCCGGCGTCACCCATCGTAACCGTGGCCGTCCCGCGGCGGAGCCTGAGAAGCGTCAACGCCGCTCGGCAATACATAGGCTCGGCTCGGCTTTTATGCAAGACTGGCCGCGCAAGGCCGAAAGGTAGCGTAAAGATTCGCACTTTTTCAATAATTCCGGCGTCGCCGCAGCGCTTTAGCGAGCGGTGACCGGCCGCGAGGGAGCTGACACATGACAATGAATCGGCAGGCCGATGAAGACGGCATCGACCGCGCGTTCACTAGCGCGATCCATGCGCACTGGGCGCTGTTTCTTGTCGAAGGCATCATCCTGGTCATTCTCGGGATTCTGGCGATCGTGGTGCCGCCGATCGCAACTCTCGCTTTCGAGATCATCATCGGCTGGGTGTTGCTGATCAGCGGTGTCGTCGGCTTGATCACGACGTTCTGGATGCGGCACGCGCCCGGATTCTGGTGGTCGCTGCTGTCGGCGGCCATCGGCATTGCAGCGGGGATCGTGCTGCTGCGCTGGCCAATCAGCGGAACCTTATCCCTGACGTTCGTGCTGATTGCCTTCTTCGTGGTCGAAGGCATCGCCAGCATCATGTATGCCATCGAGCATCGCGCCCAGCTCAGCGGGCGGTGGGGCTGGATGCTGGCGAGCGGCATCGTTGACCTCATCCTTGCCGGCATCATTTTCGCCGGCCTGCCCGGTACCGCGGCCTGGGCGCTCGGCCTGCTGGTTGGCATCAACATGCTGTTCGGCGGCACGGCGATGATCGGCATGGCGTTGGCGGCGAAGAACGCAAGTTAGGCGAAACATCGCTTTGCATCTTTGCGACGTAGGGACGGGTCAAACCCGCCGCTCCAGGTCGGCGGCATTGCGTCCGCGTGGCGCATGGCGCGCGGCTTTCGCACAAGACGCGGTTGGGCTACCGTTTTGCGCAAAGAGCGCGGCATCGCAAAGCGCCAAGTCGACATCGGAGGGGAACATGGACACGCCGTTTAAGGTCATGGCGCTGGGACTTTTGGCGCTCGCAACCGTCGCTGCATCGCCCGCGCAGGCGGACGACTATCCCAGTAAATCCATCAGAGTCATTTCCGATTCCGCGCCCGGCAGTGCCGTCGACGTCACCTTCCGGATGATCATGGATCGGCTCGGCAAGACGTTGGGCCAACAAATGGTGCCGGTCGATCAGCCCGGCGCCAGCGGAGCCATTGCGGCCCACGCCGCATCCGAGGCAGTGCCGGACGGCTACACACTGTTCGCACCGGCAATTTCGCTGTTCATCTCACTGCCCGGCAAAGCGGAAAACTTGCCGCTGATACTGCCGCGCGATTTCCTCCCCGTGGGCTCGCTGGTCGAACAGCCGATGTTCGTGTGCGCAAGCGCCAAATCCGGCATCAAAACTCTGCCGGAACTCATCGCTCGCGCCAAGGAGCATCCCGGCCAGATCTCTTTCGCGGCCACCGGGATCGGACGAATAACGCATCTGACCGGACTACTTCTGCAAAGCCGGACCGGCATCAAATTGCAGGTCGTGCCTTACACCGGCGGCCCTGCGGCCGCGCTCACCGACGTGATCGGCGGCCGCGTACCCTTGATCATCGAAGGCTATTCGGGCCTCGCCGGCGCGATCCAGGCGCACACGCTCAACGTGCTCGCCGTCGCCTCAAGACATCGGCTGTCCGAATTCCCCGATCTGCCGACGGTGGCGGAGACGTTGCCGGGCTTCGCAGCCGGCGGATGGCAAGGCATCGTCGCGCCGCTCGGCACGCCCGCGGCGGACATCCAGAAGGTCAACGACGCTCTGCGCAAGGTCTTGGGCGAGCCCGACCTCGCCAAGCAGCTTGCGCTGCGCGGCGCCTATGTCGACGCCATGACGCCGTCCGAGGTCAACGCATTCATCAACGCGCAGCAGATGCAATGGCACCCGGTGCTGCAAGCGTTCGAGGCCAGCATCAACAAATGACGACGTGGTTCGCGGGATGCCACCGGACTGCGCGTATCACCGCACACGTCCGTGACGCTCCAGCTTATCCCCGATAGTCTCCCCTGCGGCAATCAGCAGGCTCGTCGATAGCTTTGTCCAGCAAGTCGTTCGTCGGTCCGCTGAAATGCGGCTCGTTCTTCAGCTTCGGCCGCGGTGCGATAATGTTGTGCAACCTTGAGATAGCGGTTTCGTATATCAGGATCGGGAGCAGCACGCGCCAACTCCAGATACTCGATGGCGCGATCCCAATATTGTCGCGCCGTTGCCCAACGCCGCAGTTCCGCGCGCGCGCCCAAATCCGTTTGCGGCCGGCTGCCCGACAGCATTTGCGCCCCCGATAAAACGAAATCGTCGCAGGTTATCTCGATCCGCAATTGGGGCCCCATCGGGGCACTGGCGGCGTTATCAACATCTATTCCCGAATGGGTCGCGCATTTGTTTGCGCAGCCTAAGCTCCGGCGTTTTGTTGTCCTGAGCGCATGCTGAATATGCCGAATACGAAAGTCCGCGCCGGGGAATTGACGCAAGCCTCGGCGATTGCGGACTGAGATTTACTCCGCCGGCTGCGCCACGCGTGCATTTTCCACGCCGTTTGCGATCAGCGCGATCAAAAGCACCGCGATGAGGAAGCCAAGCGCAACGACCGCCGTGGTGCCGAGCACCAGGTTGAAGCCGCCGCGGCCATACAACACGGCGATCATCGACACGGCGACGCCCGACACCATGAAGGTCAGGAAATAGCGCACCGCGTAGACGCGGCCCCGCCAGGCATCGGCAGTGTAGCGCGCGATGACGAGGTCGTTGAGCGTGATCTGGCCGTAGATCGACGCCATCGTGAAGGCAAGCGCGAACAACAGCGTCACGCCGCTGGCATAGGCGGCCCAGACGACGCCGGTGAACTGCATGATGGCGCTGATGGCGAAAAGGATATGCACCGGGAAGCGCTCGACCAGCCGGCCCACCGTGATTTGGGCCAGCGCGCCGCACAGAAACACCGCTGTCGTCAAGCCACCAACCTCGACGAGTGAAATGCCGCTGCCGACTCGCTCATCGACGATCTTCGGCAGAGCGACCGAAATAGTGTTGAAGACGAGTCCGGCGCTGAGCGCGACCACCACGAACAGACCGAAGATCGTGGCCGCTACCGGCGTCGACAGCACGACATCGGCGGTGGCGCTGCGCTTGACGGCGTGTCGCCCCTCGTCCGGAACGAGCCAAAGATAAATGGCGCCCGTTGTGATGCAGACGACACCTGGCACTAAAAACGCGCCGCGCCACGACAATGCCGCGGTCAGCGCGCCGGTGACGCCAGCGGCAAGCGAGACGCCGAGATTGCCGCACACGCCGTTGAACGCCAGCGAGCGACCGCGCTGCGTGGCGTTCTCGATGATCATCGCGGTGCCGACGGGATGATAGATGGCTGCAAACATGCCGAGCGCAAACAGCGCGACGGCGAGCGCGACCAGCGACGGCGCCAGCGCCGCGGCGACCAGCGAAGCGCCGCAGCCGAGATAAAATCCGACGATCATGTTGCGGCGGCTCCAGCGGTCGCCCAGCCAGCCGGCCGGCAGCGAAAACAGTCCGAAGGCGACAAACGACGCGGTCGAAAGCCAGATCAGGCTCGAATAGGATCGGCCGTAGGCTGCTTGCAGCTCGATCACCACGGTCGGATAGATCAAGATCACGAAGTGATCGAGCGCATGCGCCCAGTTGAGAAAGCCGACCGCAAGCCACCGCCGCTCGGCGACACGCTCGGGCGCCGCGCGGTTGGCCGGCAAGACGTCCACGTCCATCGATCGATCCTTTGCGAACGCTCCTGCCCTATATAACGCGCCGGCGCTTCGGCATAACCCCCAATCTTGCAAGGGTGAACGGCGCCGGCTTTCATCCCCAATCGCCAAATTCTACGGATTTTTAACGTAGTTTGGCCGCTTATCCGCTCGACATCGCGAACCGGCGTCGATCAAATAGATCGGGGATCGATGCGTCTGGGGTGGAGTTGCGTTCTCGGTGATCGGGGCGAAGGTTGTCGCCGCGGCGGCCGCAGCAGCCGCGAGTGTATGGGTGTGTACCATACCGGACCGGGCGGAAGCCGGCGGGCCTGAAAATCCTCCTTTTCTTCTGTTCGCGGGCACCGATCTTTGGCAATACGGCGCGTTCTTGTACGGCGGTGCATTATGGTCGCCGGCGGGCTTGGACGCCGGCGGTTTTACGCTCAAAACGCTGCTCAACGGCGGCGGTTACACCTACACGTCCGGCACGCTGAACGCCGATGTCCACGGCACCATGCTGTCGGCCGCGGCGTTACCAGGCTGGCGCTTCACGCGCGACGGCTTCGTGGTCAGTCTGTTCGTCGGGCCGGTCGTGCAGGACTACCGGCTCACGCCGTATGATCCCGGCAGCCATCTGCGCGGCTTTTACGTCGGAGCGCAATTCGCCGGCGATGTCTGGTACCAGCCGACGGCCAGCACCATGGTATCGCTCAGCGGCAACATCAGTTCGATCGGCCCCACCGGATCGCTGCGCACGGCGTTCGGATTTCGTACCTTCGTGCCGGCATTCATCGGGCCGGAGACGCAGGAGTTCTGGTGCGGCGACTTCGAAGAGGTCCAGCTCGGCGCGCACGTGACCGGCTTCCGCACCAACACTGTCGAATGGTCGGCGGGCACCGGCTGGGCGATGACCTCCGACCACCGCTCGGGGCCCTATCTGCGTGTCGGCGTCAACGCGCGATATTGAATGCGGCATCAGTTCGGTTGCAGCCGGTGCGTTGAAAATCACGGCGCAAGGCTTCTACAATCGGGCGATCGATCGTCATCGCCGGGATTGCACATGCATAAGGGATACCGTCGCTTCCTCACCGCTTTATTGTGTTTGCCGCCGCTCCTTTGCATCGGTACGCGCGCCGCACAAGCGCAAAACTATCCAACACATGCGGTGCGCCTGATTTCGGACTCCGCTCCCGGCAGCGCCATCGATGTGTCGATGCGGATCATTGCCGACGCGCTCGGCAAGGTCTGGGGCCAGCAGGCCGCGGTCATCAATCAGCCGGGTGCCGGCGGCGCCATTGCGGCGCGCGCCGCAGTATCGGCCGCGCCCGACGGCTACACGCTGTTCATGCCGGCCATCTCTGCTTTCGTGACGCTGCCCGGCACGGCCGATAACCTGCCGATCCGGGTGCCGCGCGACTTCACACCGATCGGCTATCTCGGCGGCGTACCCATGCTGATGACCGCCGCGCGCTGGGTCGGCGTGAAAATGCTGCCGCAACTGATCGCGCTGGCGAAACAAAAGCCGGGCGAGCTTGCCTACGGGACCAACGGGGTCGGACGATTGACGCACCTCACTGGCGAACTGTTGCAACAACGCGCCGGCATCAAGCTCCTGATGGTGCCCTATTCGGGCGGCACCGCGCAGGTGCTCAACGACATGATGGGCGGCCGTGTCGCACTTGCCTTCGACTCCTACGCCGGCGTTGCCGGCGCCATCACCGCCGGAAACGCCGTGCCGCTGGCAATCGCGTCGTCGAAACGCCTGCCTAATTTCCCCGACCTGCCGACAGTGGCGGAAACGCTTCCCGGCTTTGAAGCCGTCGGCTGGCAGGTGCTGGTCGCGCCGACCGGTACGCCGGCTGCGATCGTGCAAAAGGCCAATGCCGATCTGCTCAAGGCTATGGGCACTGCGGACGTCCGGCAGCGGCTTGCCCATTTCGGCCGCGAAGAACGCGCCATGTCGCCTGCGGAGACCTTGGCGTTCATCCAGAGCGAGCAACAGAAATGGGCGCCGATCGTCAAGCAGATCGGCGTCGCCCACTAGAACCTGATTCAATAGTGCGTTGGTTCCGCGCCGCCGCGCTCCATCAACCCTTCTCGTCGCAGGCCCAGGCGCGCACCATGCACTCGTGACCGCCGAATTGAACGCAGCGGCGCATCGACATGTTCTCCGCCCTGCCGAGATGCGAGTTGACGGCCCAGCCGAACGAACCGCAGGGATTTTTGGCATCGACCGACATTGCCGCGCAACTGCGTCGCATGTCACCGACAATCTTGCAATTGCGACCTGAGCATTTCCGGATCGCGGCAGCGCGCGCATCCGTCATCTTGTGAAAATCGAAGCCGTAACCGTAAGCGCCGCAGGCGCCGACCGCGAAAGCGCCGGCCGCTTCGGCGGCGCCGATCGTCGCGATCAAAAGACCCGCAGTCGCGATGCTGAGCGCAACCTTGCGCCGAAACCCGAGCATGAAGCCTCTCCCCACGAGGACCATTCGAACGCTAATGGGGAAGGGTTTCGAGTTGGTGAATTTTCATCCTGCCCCGACAGCGGAGGCGGATGATTTTTCCAGCTCCGCTCTCACCGCTTCGAGCGCTTCGGGAGTATCGACGTCGGTCAGCGCCGCGGTGCCGGACAGCGGCACCTCGGCGACGGCCTCGGTATAGCGGCCGATCAGATGACGCGCTCCGACATCGCCTTCGACCGCCATCAGGTCGGGGAAGAAGCGGCGCGACCATACAACCGGATTGCCGCGCTTTCCGTCAATCGTCGGCACCACCACAAGGGCGCCCTTGTCGGGATCGAAGGCGCCGATCAAGCCATCGATCAGCGCGGCATCCACCTGGGGCATATCGCCCAGGCAGACGATGGCGCCGTCGACCTCGGCAGGCAGCACGGCGATGCCGGCTTTCAACGATGTGCCAAGACCGTCGGCAAATTGCGGGTTGTGCGTGAATTTGACCGGCAAGCCGGCAAGCGCCATCTCGACCCGCTCGCGTTGATGGCCGGTGACCACGATCACCGGCCGGGCGCGGGAGGCGAGCGCCGCCTCGACAACGATACGGACCAGCGGCCGGCCCGCGATCTCGGCCAGGAGCTTGTTCGGGCCGCCCATGCGGCTCGACCGGCCGGCGCCGAGCACCACCGCGGCAATCCTGCGGCCAGGCTGAGTCGGCTCGACGCGCGGCTGCGGGCGCGTGACGATCTCCATCAGCAATCCACCGACGCCGAGGCCGGTGATGTCTTCGCGCGCCACCGGCAAACCGGCGAGCAACCGCATCAGCACCCAGTCGAAGCCGTTCTCCTTCGGGCTGCGGGCGCAACCGGGCGCGCCGAGCACGGCGCGGCCACGGGCATCGCCGATCATCAACAGATTGCCGGGATCGACCGGCATGCCAAAGTGCTCGATGCGCCCGCCGATCGTCTCCAGCGCGGCGGGGATGACGTCGCGGCGGTCGGCGATCGCAGAGGCTCCGAACACTATGGCGAGTTCGGCGCCCGCTTTGAGGACCTCGTCGAGCGCTCGTGCGAGCGCATCGCGCTCGTGCGGCACGCGACGCTCGGCGATGATTGTCGCCCCCGCGGGTGCAAGCCGGTCGGTGGTGATCTTCAGCGTCTTGTCGATCACCTTGGACGCCAGGCCCGGCAGCAGCGTGGACACCACGCCGACCTTGCGAATGCGATAGGGCGCAACGCGCAACAACGGCTTCGTCACGGCCGCAAGCGCCGCGTCGCGCGCATGTTTGGCCACCGCGAATGGAATGATTTTGACCGTTGCAATCATCTCGCCGGCGACAACCGGCTTGTAGGCCGGCAGCGTTGCGAATGTGATCGCCTCGTCGATGCGATTGAGCCTGTCGATGACCTCCTTGTCGACAACGAGCACGCCGGGAATTTGCGCAAACACGTTGGCGCGGCCGGTGAAGGCGCGATCGACATGAACGCCCTCCCCTGCGACCGCCTTGGCAATCTCGCCCGCCGCGACGTCCTCGGAAATGTCGCCCGGCTCGAGCCGCGCCACGACAATGTCTTTTATGCCGGCAGCTTCCAGCGCCGCGACCTCGGCTGCACCGATCAACGTGCCTTTCTTGAGCACCAAGCCGCCCTGGCGGATCGAATGCACGGCGGTGGCGCCGAGCGCCGCCTTTGGCGCCACCGCACCGAATTTCATGACGCGGCCTTGGCGATCGAGGGTTGCGCCGGTTCGGCGTCAACCTCCTCGCGCAGCCGCTCGGTGATTTGCGCCATGATGGCCACCGCGATTTCCGCCGGCGACTCCGCGCCGATATTGATCCCGATCGGCGCGTGGATGCGGGACAGCTCTGCGTCGGTCAGACCCTGCTGCTTGAGCCGCTCGACGCGGCGTGCATGCGTTTTGCGCGAGCCGAGCGCGCCGATATAGAAGCAGTCGCGCGCCAGTGCATGGGTGAGCGCCGGATCGTCGATCTTCGGATCGTGGGTGAGTGCGACGAAGGCGGTGTAATGATCGATACCAAGCGGTGGCAGCGCCTTGTCCGGCCACTCGGCGATCACCTTGACGTCGGGAAAGCGCTCGATCGAAGCGAATGCCGTGCGCGGATCGACGATTGTCACATCATAGCCGAGCAGTTTTCCGATCGGCGCCAAGACCTGGCTGATGTGCACGGCACCGGTGATCACCAATTGCGGCGCCGGGACATGGACGGTGAGAAAGACGCGGCCTTCGGCAGTCTGCTCCATGCCGCTTTTGCCGGAACGCAGATGCTCGGCGAGCACCGGCCGGAGCGGATCCTTGGCGACGTCGGCAGCCTTGACCAGGCGCTGCTTGCCGCTTGCCACATCTGTGACGACGATCACCGCGCGTCGTGCCTGGCGTTCGGAGTTGAGGGACTGCAGGATGTCGAGCTTCATGGGAAAATTCTGCCGTTCAACACTGTGGCTTCGTCCTGAGGTGCGAGCGACGCGAGCCGCGAAGGGTGTCCGCTCGTGCGCCACGGCCTCACCCTTCGAGACGCGCCTGCGGCACGTGCCATTAGGATAAGGACATACTACTCCACCTTCTCCACAAACACCCGGATGGTGCCGCCGCAGGACAGGCCGACCTTCCAGGCGGTCTCGTCGGCAACGCCGAATTCCAGCATTTTGGGCTTGCCGTTCTCGATCACGTCGAGCGCCTCGGTGACGACTGCGCCTTCGACGCAGCCGCCGGACACCGAACCCAGGAAATTGCCTTCTTCGTCGATGACGAGGTTCGAGCCGACCGGGCGGGGCGCGGAGCCCCAGGTTTCGACCACTGTCGCGAGCGCCACCGCCCTGCCCTTGTTGCGCCAGTCCTCGGCGGCTTTGAGGATGTCGTTGTCGGTTGCCAGCATGTTGCGTCTCCGTCGTTCCGGGCGAACAGCGAATGCAGACAAGATAGTCATCGGTTTCAAAATTCGCTACTCGTCATTCGTTGTATATTGGTAAATATAACGCATCACGCGACTTTTTGCATCCACGACTTTGGATCGCCGGCCTTGTCACCGCCACCCCGAAGCGCGGACACCAGCGCAGCCATCGATTCCAGATTGTGGATGGCGCGGAATTCATCGACATGCGGCAGCATGGCGCGGATGCCCCGGGCCCGCGCTTCGAAACCCTCGAAGCGCAAGAGCGGATTGAGCCAGACCAGAAGCCGGCACGATCGGTGCAGCCGATCGATTTCGAAGCCGAGCGTATCGTCGGCGTCGCGCTCGAGGCCGTCGGTGATCAGCAGAACGACGGCGCCTTGAGTCAGCACGCGCCGCGCCCAAAGCTTGTTGAAGGCGCGCAGCGAGGACGCGATCCGCGTGCCGCCCGACCAGTCCGGCACGCTCGCCGAGCAGGCGGCGAGCGCGTCGTCCGGATCGCGCTCGCGCAACGCCCGCGTGACGTTCGTCAGCCGGGTGCCGAAGAGGAACGTACTGACCCGCTTTCGCGCGTCGGTCAATGCGTGCAGGAAATGCAAGAAGATTCGACTATATTGGCTCATGGAGCCGGAAATATCGAGTAATGCGACGATCGGCGGCGGCTTGGTCTTCGATCCAATGAAGCGCAGATCGATGAAATCGCCGCCACCCTTGAGGCTGGCGCGCAGCGTGCGGCGAATGTCAATCAGATGACCGTGCGGATGCGGCGCCAGACGGCGCGTTCGCACCTCGGCGAGCGGCAGGACCAGCTTCTTGATCGCTTCCTTCGCAGCCGCAATTTCCGCGCTGGTCATCTGCGCGAAATCCTTTCGTTGCAACACTTCGCGATCGGACACGGTCATGCGGGCGTCAAGCTCGACGTCACGCTCTTTCTTGAGCCTGTCATCGAGACCGGAATAGAGCGCCTCGTGCACGCGGGTCGCGCCGGCCTGGGGCGGTTGCGGCTCCGACGGCGCCTGCGGCAGCAGCATCGCCAGCAATTGATCGACGTAGCCGCGCCGGCGAAAAAAGATGCGAAAGGCCTGGTCGAACAGGATCGAGTGCTCGTGCCGCTTCACGAACACCGCGTGCAGCGTCCAATAAAAATCCTCGCGCGTGCCGACGCCCGCCGCCCTCACCGCTTCGAGCGCATCGAGCACCGCGCCCGGCCCGACCGGAATTCCGGCCGCGCGCAGCGCACGCGCAAAGTAAAGGATGTTTTCGGCGAGCCTGCCGGCGGGCTGCGTCTCAGTCATGACGGCCTGCTTCTGCAAGCTTGTGCCGCGCCACGGCTTGCCCTAAACGCTGTCCGCGCGGTTCCCGCGCCGTAAGCGTTCACGTCAACCAACGCGTCCGACCGATCCGAGCCCGCATGGTGCGGGCGCTGGCGTTCGGGCGTTTGGAGCCTTGGCGTGACGCGCATTTTCAAATTCCTGACCTCCTCGATCGCCACGTTTCGCGCCGCGCCGGGCGCCGCGCGCGTGGGCTCGTTCCTGTTCTTCGTCGCCAGCGTCGCCGACGGCACGCTGATGCCGTTTTTTCCGCTGTGGGCGCGCAACGACGCTGGCATACCCGTTGAATATATCGGTTTGCTGCTCGGATGCTATGCCGGCGGCGAATTGCTGGCCACGCCGTTCGTCGGCGGCATTGCCGACCGGGTCGGCCGGCGGCCGGTGCTGTTGGTATCGACCATCGGCATCGGCACGGGTTTCCTCCTGCTGTTCTTTGTCTCCGGCGCCATTGCCATCGCATTGTGCCTGATTTGCATCGGCATATTCGAGAGCGTGCTGCATCCGACCGCCGCGACCGTCATCACCGACGTGGTGGCGCAGGACCACCGCCGCGATCACTTCGCCATGACGCGCGTCATGTCGAATGCCGGCCGCATCATCGGTCCGGCGCTGGGCGGCGTTCTTGCGCTGTGGTCGCTACACCTTGTTTTCTTTGGCGCGGCGATGACAATTCTCGTCGGCGCGGCGGCGGTGGCGGCGTTGTTGCCAGAGACCTGGCATGGAAATTTTGACGGCGAAGACGATGACGACGGAAGCCTGACCGCGCTCGGCGCAGCGTTTCGCGACCGCCGTCTCGCCGGGCTGCTGCTGTCGATTTCCGCGCTCGAAATCGTGGTGAGCTGGATCGAGGCGATCACGCCGCTCTACGCCACCGCGGCGGGCGCGCTGAACCCCACGGGCATTGGCATGCTGTTCGCCTATGCGGGCGTGCTCGGCGTCATCTTTCAGTTACCGGTGACGCAAGCGTCGCGACGGATGAGCGGATTCGCCACCGTGGTGTGGAGCGGCGCATTGCAGACATTCGCGTTCGTTTTCCTTCTGCCGTCGCCGGCGCTGCCGCTGCTCATTGCCGCGATCACCTTTGCCTCGTTTGCACGCATGCTGTCGGGACCGCTGACGCAGGTCATCGTGTCCGAGCTGGCGCCGCGCAATGCCCAGGCGACCTATCAGGCGGCCTTCTCGGTGGTGTTCGATCTGAAGGATGCCGCAGGCCCGGCGATCGGCACCTGGCTCTATGCTACCTCGACCGCGCTGCCGTGGGGCACCGGCATCGTTGCATCGGCCGCGGCGGCGCTGGCACTCGCGACTGCGGCGCGCCGGCATGAGATCGGACAGGAAAAGGAACGGCAGAAAAGCTGAGGCGTATCAAATTGAATTGTCATGCTCCGCCAACGGACCCGCGCGGAGTCGTGCGGCCCGATAACAGGCTCCGGCGGAACATCCAGTAATCCCGGCGTACAAGCACAGGCACGTCACAGACGCCTCGGAACACTGGATCATTCGCCTTCGCGGATGACGACAGCATACTCTGCGCCTCCCTACTCCGCCGCGCGCAGTTCCGACTTCACCTCGTCGAGCAGTTCCTTGACCTTCGAGCCTTCGAGGCGGGCGATGTCATCCTGGTATTTCAGCAACACGCCGAGCGTGTCGGAAACGGTTGCGGGATCGAGCGCCACCACGTCGAGCTCGGACAGTGCCGCAGCCCAGTCGAGGGTTTCGGCGACGCCCGGCGATTTGAACAAATCCTGCTTGCGCAACGCCTGGACGAAACCGACGACCTGCTCGGAGAGCTTCTTGCCGACACCCGGAATTTTGGTGCGCACAATCGCCAATTCGCGCTCGGCGCTCGGATAGCCGACCCAGTGGTAGAGACAGCGGCGCTTGAGCGCGTCATGCACTTCGCGCGTACGGTTCGAGGTGATGACGACAACCGGCGGATGGGCGGCCTTGATCGTGCCCATTTCCGGAATCGTGACCTGAAAGTCGGCCAGCACTTCGAGCAAGAACGCCTCGAATGCTTCGTCGGTGCGATCGATCTCGTCGATCAGCAGCACCGGCGCGCCGGCGGTGTCCGGATCGAGTGCCTGCAACAGCGGGCGCTTGATCAAGAAACGCTCGGAGAACACGTCGTGCTCGAGCTTCTGGCGGTCATGCTCACCTTCGGCTTCGGCGACGCGGATCGCGATCATCTGCGCGGCGTAGTTCCACTCGTAGACCGCAGCCGCAATATCGAGCCCTTCGTAGCATTGCAGGCGGATGAGCCGCCGGCCGAGCGTCGTCGAGAGCACCTTGGCGATCTCGGTCTTGCCGACGCCGGCCTCGCCCTCGAGAAAGATCGGCCGGCCCATTTTGAGCGCGAGATAGAGCACGGTGCCGAGCGAGCGGTCGGCGAGATAATCGGCTTCGGCAAGCAGATCGACGGTGGCGTCGATTGAGGCGGGCAGCGGGCGCGGCGATGTTTTATTCATACGGTTCAATGTATCCCCTCACGGCCGAGCTTGTCCCGGCCATCCTCGTCTTGTTTGCATGTAAAGACGTGGATGCCCGGCAACAAGCTTGCACTCGGGGGCGCGCTAGCGCGGCCCGGGTGGCCGGGCATGACGATTGGTAAATCCTCGGAACCTAGGCTCAGGCCGCCGATTTCCCGATCGCCTCCGCCACCGCGCGACGCGCCAACACGCCGACAAGGTGGGCACGGTATTCGGCGCTGCCGTGGATGTCGCTGTTCATGCCGTCAGCCGGAATCGTCATGCCTTCGAGCGATTTTGGCGAAAAGCGCTTCTTCAGCGCTTCTTCGAAGGAGCTGACGCGGAACACCCCGTTCGAGCCGGCGCCAGTCACCGCGACGCGGATGTCGCTGCCGCGTTTGCTCACGAACACGCCGACCAGCGCGAAGCGCGACGCCTGATTGCGGAATTTCTGATAGGCCGCCTTCTTCGGAATCGGGAAGCTCACCTTGGTGATGATCTCGGCCGGCTCGAGCGCAGTCGAGAACATGCCGGTGAAGAATTCGTCGGCCTTGATGCGGCGTTTGTTGGTGACGATGGTGACGCCGAGACCAAGGCAGGCGGCCGGATAATCGGCATTGGGATCGTTGTTGGCAATCGAGCCGCCGATCGTGCCCATGTGGCGCACCGCCGGATCGCCGATCATGCCGGCGAGCTTGGCCAGCACCGGAATCGCCTGCTGCACGACCGGTGACGTGTTCACGTCGTTATGCCGTGTCATCGCGCCGATGGTGAGCGAACGGCCGCTCTGCTCGATACCGGCCAGGCCGTCGATGAGCGACAGGTCGATAAGCTGCGGCGGACCGGCAAGACGCAGTTTCATCGTCGGCAACAGCGTGTGGCCGCCGGCCAGCAATTTGGCTTCCTGGTTTTTCGCCAGCAAGCTCGCCGCCTGCCGCACGGTCTGCGGACGATGGAAGGTGAAAGCATACATTGCGGTTCTCCGTTGATCTCTGTCTATGCCGCGTGCGGCATTCTGTTGGCTTTTTGCAGCGCCAGCCACACCGCCGAAGACGTCGCCGGCATGGTCAGGTCTTCCGTGCCGATAGCGTCGGTAATGGCGTTGATGACCGCAGCCGGCGCCGCAATGGCGCCGGCTTCGCCGCAGCCCTTGATGCCGAGCGGATTGGACGGGCATTTCGTCACCGTCGTGTCGACATTCATCGACGGCAAATGGTCGGCGCGCGGCATGCAGTAGTCCATGAACGAACCGGTGAGGAGCTGGCCCTCTTTGTCGTAGACCGCGCCCTCGCAAAGCGCCTGCCCGACGCCCTGCGCGATGCCGCCGTGTACTTGGCCCTCGACGATCATCGGATTGATTACCACGCCGAAGTCATCGACCGCCGTCCAGGCGACGATTTCGGTATTGCCGGTCTCAATGTCGACCTCGACCTCGCAAATGTGGCAGCCGGCGGGAAAGGTGAAATTTGTCGGATCGTAGAACGCGCCTTCCTTCAGGCCCGGCTCGAGCTCCTGGCCGGCGAATTTGTGCGCGATGTAGGCATTGAGCGTCACGTCGCCCCAGGCCGCCGACTTGTCGGTCCCAGCGACGCTGAATTTGCCGTCCTTAAACTCGATGTCGCCCTCGGCTGCTTCGAGGAGATGGGCGGCAACCTTCTTCGCCTTGGCTTCGACCTTGTCGAGCGCCTTGACGAGAGCGGACATGCCGACCGCGCCCGAGCGCGAGCCGTACGTCCCCATGCCGAATTGCACTTTGTCGGTGTCGCCGTGCACGACCGAGACATTGTCGATCGGGATGCCGAGGCGATCCGATACCAATTGAGCAAAGGTGGTTTCGTGGCCTTGGCCGTGCGCGTGACAGCCGGTGAGGATTTCAACCGAGCCGGTCGGATTGACCCTCACCTCGGCGGATTCCCACAAGCCCACGCCGCAGCCGAGCGAACCGACCGCTTGCGAGGGCGCGATGCCACAAGCCTCGATATAGGTCGAGAAGCCGATGCCACGCAGTTTGCCGTTGCGCGCCGAGTCGCGCTTGCGCTTGGCGAACCCCTTGTAGTCGGCCAGGTCCATCGCCTTCTTCAGCGACGCGTTGTAGTCGCCGGCGTCGTAATTCATGATCACCGGCGTCTGATGCGGGAATTTCTTGATGAAATTCCGCCGCCGCAGCTCGGCCGGGTCCTGACCCATTTCGCGCGCACCGACTTCCACGAGTCGCTCGACCACGAAGGTCGCTTCCGGGCGGCCGGCGCCGCGATAAGCGTCGACCGGCACCGTGTTGGTGTAGACCGCATCGACCTCGCAATAGATCTGCGGAATCTCGTATTGGCCCGACATCAGCGTGGCGTAGAGATAGGTCGGCACCGACGAGGAAAAGGTCGACATATAGGCGCCGAGATTGGCAATCGTCTTGGCGCGCAGGCCAAGGATCTTGCCGTCGACGTCGAACGCCATTTCGGCGTGGGTGACGTGATCGCGGCCATGCGCGTCGCAGAGAAAAGCCTCGGACCGATCCGCGACCCATTTCACCGGCCGACCGACACGCTTGGACGCCCATAGCGCCACGACTTCTTCGGGATAGATGAAAATCTTCGAGCCGAACCCGCCGCCGACATCGGGAGCGATCACCCGCAGCTTGTTCTCGGGCGCCATGCCAACGAAGGCGGCAATCACGAGCCGCGCGACGTGCGGATTCTGCGTCGTATTCCACAACGTGAAAGTGCCGGTGCCGGAATCGTAATCGCCGATCGCGGCCCGCGGCTCGATCGCGTTCGGCACCAGCCGATTGTTGACGATATCGAGCTTGGTGACGTGATTTGCCGACTTGAACGCGGCGTCGACGGCTTTGGCGTCGCCGAGATGCCACTGGTAGATCGTGTTATTCGCGGCGACGTCGTGGATCTGCGGAGCGCCTTGTTTCTGCGCCGCCGCCGGATCGGTGACGGCAGGCAACACCGCATACTCGACTTTGACTTTTTCGGCCGCATCGCGCGCCTGCGCCAGTGTTGTCGCCAGCACCACCGCGACCGGATCGCCGACATGGCAGGCTTTACCGTTGGCGAGCGCCGGATGCGCCGCCATCTTCATGGGCGATCCGTCCTTGGAGTGGATCATCCAGCCGCAGATGAGGTTGCCGATCTTATCGGCCCCGAGCTCCGCGCCGGTGAGCACCGCCAATACGCCGGGCATGGCGGTGGCCGACTTCACATCGATCGATCTGATCGTGGCGTGCGCGTGCGGCGAGCGGACGAAATAAGCAAAGACTTGGCCGGGCCGGTTGATGTCGTCGGTGTAGTGGCCCGTGCCGGTAATGAAGCGGCGATCTTCCTTGCGGCGCACCGCGGCGCCGATACCGGTCGCGCTCATGGCATGTCCTCCGGCAGTTTACTCCCAGACAGCCCCTTCCCTATTCCGCGGCTTTTGCAGCGCTGGTGCCGCGCATGGCGCGGGCGCCGGCCGCAATCGCCTTGACGATGTTGTGATAGCCGGTGCAGCGGCAGATATTGCCTTCGAGCTCCTCGCGGATGGTGTGCTCGTCGAGGTCGTTACCCTTGCGACGCACCATATCGACCGCGGTCATGATCATTCCAGGCGTGCAATAGCCGCATTGCAGCCCGTGATTTTCGCGAAACGCTTCCTGCATCGGGTGCAATGGTCCGTCCGGCGCCGCCAGCCCTTCGATCGTCAGCACGTTGGCGCCTCCAAGCTGGAGCGCCAGTACGGTGCACGACTTCGTCGCCTTGCCGTTGACGTGGACGACACAGGCGCCGCATTGCGAGGTGTCGCAGCCGACATGCGTGCCGGTGAGCCGCAGATGCTCGCGCAGCAACTGAACGAGCAGCGTGCGCGGGTCGACCTCGGCGGTAACGGGTTTGCCGTTCACCGTCAGGGAAACGGCTGCCGTATTGGCTGCCATTGGGCTCCTCCTCGAAATTAGCGGTCAAAACGTCGCGATTTGCCAAGTTGTCCAAGGCTGTGGGCGCATCCAACGGCGAATTCGTGGCGATTTTGCCGGATTCCGCACCGTTGAACGAGAATTACTCTGAACCGCGGCCTAGGCGCCGGTCAAGAGAGTTCCGTGGACCAATAGCCCCAGGGGTGCGCGACGGGCGAGCGACGGACCGCCGACGGTACGCCTGCGCAAAGCCGTCTGTATCCGCCAGACGCGCGGCTGATCTGCATTTCCGCCGCGGAACAATGCTCCCCGGCACCGTTTGCTTTCGTGAGGAGGCACGGCGGCAGTGTGCGAAGCATTGCCGACGTGCCGTGGGCAAATCGAGGAGAAAGAAGCATGCGTACAGCAAAGATCGTTCTTCCCCTGACCGCCCTTGCTCTCGGAACGCTGCTGGCCGGCGCGCCAGCGTTCGCCCAGAACGCAGCGCGGTCAGCGAACGATGGCGGAATGGTTACGACACAAAATCCATCCCCCCAGGAAGGGGATTACTATGCGCCGCAAACCGGAATGCAGACGACCGCGCCGGGGACGTACGCCCCACCCCCGCAAGGGGGCGATTACTATGCGCCGCAGGGACTGCAGATGAATGCTCAAGGCGAGCAGAGCGCTGCCAGCTCTTGCGCATCACGGTTCCGCTCCTACAATCCGGCGACCGGCACCTATCTCGGCTTCGACGGAATCCGTCACTCCTGTCCGTGACGCGCGAATTGTGAGCATGTGTCGGCCCGCCCGCATTGCGGGCGGGCCGTATTTGTTGTTGCATCGACAAGGCCTGAGGACCGCAGCGGATGTCCAAAATGGTTGCGAAGACCTCTCTGTGTGTCGTCGGGCTGGCGTTCTGGGCAGTGGCAATCTCCGTGCCCACGCTTGCGCAGCAGCAGAATAAGCACTCGCCAAAACCCGCCAGTTCTGTTGCCGCCCTCGACAGCTATCGCAAAGGCCGATCGCGCAGCGCAAAACATCTGATCGCCCGACGGATTGCGTATTTCCATTGGGGCCGGCGCCATTATTACGACGCCGCGGGTCGATGTTATGAATTTGTGCCGGGCGCTGACTTGCCCCCCGCACTTTGGGTCGGCCCGATTGTCAATTCCGGCGCTTGGTGCGGCAGCCGATTGCGTTGCGACCATCTCGGCTATGGACGCAATGACGCATCGCGGTGTTGATGAAGGTGGCCGCCGGCGTGACCGACCCCGTCTGCAGCATCGCTGATATCGTTTCAATCGTTGCCGCCGCCGAACCGACCGCGGCCAAGCGCGGCCCATACCCGAAGAAACGGGGTAGCCTCGTGGGCTCTCATTTTAACGACCCGGCTTATTGGCGCGATCGAGCGGACGAGCTCCGCGCGCTTGCCAAAAATCTCAAAGACCCTGCTGCAAAAAGCAATGATCTTGGGGTGCGCTCGGGATTACGCCTTGCTGGCCGAGCGTGCAGAAAAGCGCTTGAAAACGCCCAAAAATTCGAACTGACGCAGCACCTGTCTTTTCGACGCTTTGATCGGCTGCGTGCCGCGCCGGCGGGGCGCCGCATCAAGAGCTCTTCGGATTGACCGCGGCGGCGAAGTTTTGAAAAAAATCGTCGGCGATCTTCTTGGCGGCGCCGTTGATCAGGCGTTGGCCGAGTTGTGCCAGCTTGCCGCCGATCTGCGCGTCGACGGTGTAGCTGAGCAACGTGCCGCCGTCCTTGGCGGCGAGCTTCACGGTTGCGCCGCCTTTGGCAAATCCCGCCACGCCACCGTCGCCCTGACCGGAAATCTTGTAGCCATTCGGCGGATCGAGATCGGACAACGTCACCTTGCCTTTGAACTTGGCTTTCACCGGGCCGATCTTGGTCGTGGCGACGGCCTGGAATTCGGTGTCCGATGTTTTGTCAAGCTGCTCGCAGCCCGGAATACAGGCCTTGAGCGTAGCTGCATCGTTGAGCTTTTCCCAAACAACTTGCGGGGAGACCGCAAGTTGATACTCGCCGTTCATTGTCATCGCCATGTTGCGTCACTCCCTGACCGTCCACCAAAAGGGTGCTAGAAGGTTGCGAATTCACGGAGGAAATAGCAATGCCCGACATCAAAGTCGATGACGGCTGCACCATCCATGCAGAGATCGAAGGGCCGGAGCGCGCGCCGGTATTGATGCTGTCGAACTCGCTCGGCACCAACCTCCATATGTGGGACGAGCAGGTCACCCCATTTACGCGCCATTTTCGTCTCCTGCGCTACGACCGGCGCGGGCACGGCCGATCGAGCGTGCCCATAGGCCCCTACTCCATGGAGCGGCTCGGCCGCGACGTGCTCGCTGTGCTGGACGGGCTGCGCATCGAGAAGATCGACTGGTGCGGATTGTCCATGGGCGGCATGGTCGGAGAATGGCTCGGCGCCAATGCGCCAACGCGCGTCAAGAAGCTCATCCTCTCCAACACCGCATGCTACTTCCCCGACAAAGCGATGTGGGATGGCCGCATCAAGATGGTGCGCGAGAAGGGACTGGCGGGCATGGTCGACGCCAACATGGAGCGCTGGTTCACCAAAGAGTTCCGCGAGCGCGCGCCGCAAGCGATGCAAAAAATGCGCGACATGTTCGTCGCCACGAACATCGAAGGCTATATCGGCTGCGGCGAGGCGATTCGCGATATGGACCACCGGCCCTTATTGGCAAAGATCAATGCGCCGACCTTGGTCATTGCCGGCAAGCGCGATCCCGCCACGCCGCTCGAAGGCAATGAGTACATCCGCCAGCACATTCCCGGCGCCAAGATCGCGGTGCTGGACGCCGCGCATATTGCCAATATGGAACAGCCGGAGCTTTATGCGGAGACGGTGCTCGGATTTTTGCTGCAATGATCGGCGGGCGTTCAGGCCTGTCCACATGAGAGGGAGAACGGCATTGACGATACGGCGATCGGCTTCGGCTTTCATCTTCATTTTTATTACGGTCCTCGCGCCGCTTGCCGCCAATGCGCAAGTCTGGCCCGGCAAGGAACCGATCAAGATCATTGTACCGTTTTCGGCGGGCAGCGCGACCGACATCATCGCCCGCACCGTGTTCAACCAGGTCGGCGATCAGATCGGCCAGACTTTCGTGGTCGAGAACCGCGGCGGCGCCGGCACCACGCTTGGCGCCGGCATGGTGGCAAGGGCGGATCCAGACGGCTACACGCTGTTGGTCAATTCGACCTCGCAGGTGGTCGTGGCGTCCACCTACGCCCATTTGTCCTACAGCGTCGCCAATGACTTCGCCGGCATCTCGGAGCTGGCCGACATCCCGTTCGTGATCGCAACCTCGACCAAATACAATACGCTTGCGGATTTGATCGCGGCCGGCAAGAAGCCGGGCAGCCATATTCTCTACGGCAGCGCCGGTGCCGGCAGTTCGGGACAATTATTCATGGAGCGGCTGCGTTTGGCGGCCGGCTTTGCGGCGACCCACGTGCCGTTCCGCGGCACGCCCGAAGGCATGAACGAGCTGATCGCCGGCCGCCTCGACGTATATCCCGCGCCGGTGTTGAACGCGCTGCCGCTTGCCAAGGCCGGCAAGATTCACGTGCTGGCCATCAGCTCCGCCAAGCGGCTGGCGCTGATGCCGGATGTGCCGACGCTGGCGGAGGAAGGCTTGCCCAACGCGCTGTACAATTTCTGGGTCGGCGCGTTCGCGCCCGCCAAGACGCCGAATCCGATCGTCGATCGACTCAACCGCGAGGTCGTTGCCGCGCTCTCCCGCAAGGACATCGCTGACAAAATCCGCAACCTCGGCGGCGAGCCCACCCCGATGACGCCCGCCGAATTCGACGCCTTCGTACGCAAGGAGATCGCCACCAACGCCGCGATCGTCAAGGCGTCCGGTTTCAAGCCGCAGTAGAATCGGATTTGCACGAACGATACGTCTTTGCGAGGACCGCGAGCGAAGCGGGAAGAAGCAATCCAACTATAGAGAAAAATCAACGGGATTGCTTCGCCACGCTCGCAATGACGCATCGGTCGGGCACCGCAATTCAGTCCCCCGCCAGAATCGTTGCCGCCACCTTCTCGCCGATCATGATCGTCGGGATATTGGTGTTGGCGCATGGCACCGACGGCATGATCGAGGCGTCGGCGACGCGCAGACCTCCGATACCATAAACCCGCGCCGACGCATCGGTGACCGCGCCGGGGTCGTCGCTTTTGCCCATCCGGCAGGTGCAGGAGGCATGCCAATGCCCGAGCACGGCGCTGCGGATCCAGTCGCGGCAGGCGCTGTCGTTGTTGGCAAGCTCGTCGATGCTCGGCGCGTCGGCGATCAACTTGTCGATCATCCAGCGACGCACCAGCGGCGAGGATTCCATCGCCATGGCGCCGAGCCAAGTCTGCACGACGTTGATCGGCTTGTGCACCGCCAGCCGCCGCGCCCAGTCGCTGAGGCTGATCGGAAAGACTTGCTCGACCGCCGCCTGCACCGCAGGGTCGGCCTGCAAACGGCACAGCAAACGCACGCCCGCCATCAGCCGCTCAAGATCGCGCGGGTCCGAGCACATGTTGAAGTCGATATCGAGCGGTCCCGAAGGGTCCGCTGAAAGGAGTTTTATCTCTCCGGTCGAATACGACCGATTCACCCATAACATCATGATGCCGAGGCGTTCTCCGATCGCGTGCCAGCCAGCCTTGTTGGAGGGGATGAGATACATGTCCCCCGGCGGACAGCCGTCGAAACCGGACGAAAAGCGCAAGCCCGCGAACATCTGCCGGCGAAGCGTCTTGGGTAGCCTCGCTTTGCGCTTGAGATAAGCGCCGAAATTCACGCCCGGGTGCTCCATCAGATGCTTACCGACACCGGATCGATCGGCGACGACCGCAATACCGAGCGCAACGAGCTCCCGCCCTGGCCCGATGCCCGACCGCAACAGCAGCGCTGGCGAGTGCAGCGCACCGCAGGACACGATCACCTCGCGCGCCAGCAAGTCGATTGTGTTACCGTCCCGCCGCGCACGAACGCCGAGCGCGCGCGAACCGTCGAACAAGATCCGTTCCACCGCAGTTTCCGCCATGATCGTAAGATTGCTGCGTCGCCGGACTTCGCGCGTCAGATAACACCACGCGGCGCCCATCCGCTTCGTGTCGGTGTGGCAATAGGCGACGGAGGCGTAGCCGTCGGCGAAGTCGGCGTTCTGGTCCTGCCGATCGCGCCAGCCCTGCTTCTCGACGGCTCCGATGACGCCACGCGCAAAGCCCGGCCAGCGTTCGGCGCTGTAGCGTTGCAGGCGGATCGGGCCGGTCTTGCCGTGCAGCGGTCCGTCGAAGTCGGTGTCGGTCTCGAGCTTCTTGAAGTAGGGCAGCACTCCCTGCCAATCCCACCCGCGCGCGCCCGATGCCGCCCAGTGCTCATAGTCGGACGGCAGGCCGCGCACGGAAGCCATGCCGTTGATCGACGAAGTGCCGCCGATGACGCGGCCCTGGTTGTACGCGCGGCGCGGCCGCATGTCCGGCGCGTTGCCGGGACGTGGCGAGAACCGCGCGCTCAGTTTCGGCCAAATGAAGTTCGGGTTCGAATAAGCGGTAGCGGCGAAGATATCGAGAATTTCAGGCGGCTCCCGGCCAGGCGCGTAGTCCTTGCCGGCCTCGATCAGCAACACCCGATTCTGTGGCCGCTCGCTCAACCGCGCCGCCAACACGCAGCCGGCGGAACCGGCACCGACAATCACGAAATCGTACGCTTCTCCCGTTGCCGTCGACTTTGTCACACACCAAGCCTCGCGGATCGTGTTCTAACTGCAGCACTCAGCCGCCGCGCTGGGTGCGGAATTCGTGCGGCGTAGTGCCGGTCGCTTTGCGGAAAAACCGGGCAAAGTGCGACGGATCGGCAAAGGCCAGCTCTTCGGAAATATCGTGGATCGGCTGCGCGGTGAAGACGAGCTGGCGCTTGGCTTCGGTGAGCACGCGCTGGCGAATGAGGTGGCCCGCGGTGACGCCGGTCGAGCGCTTGACGTGGTCGTTGAGCCGATCGACCGTCATGCCGAGCTTCTCCGCATAGAATCCGAGTAGCCGCTGTTTGCGGAAGAACTCGTCGACCAACGTGCGCAACTGCGCCACGGAGGCGTCGGCCGGCGCCAGGGTCACGACGCCGGTGCGTGCCCGGCTCGCGGCGAGCCGCGCCACGCCGACGGCAATGAGCACCAATAGTCCGCGCATCGCCAGCCGATAGCCTTCACGCGCCAGGCTGCTCTCCTCGAACAGCTCCTTGCACAGCGCCGAAAGCCGCGTCCGCTCGGTCTCGTCGCCGATCGGCACGACGGGCTCCGCGGCAAGCGCCCGCAGGCGCGCGAGCGCATCGCCGGCGCGTTCGGCAAGCGGCTCCGCCGCGTCTTCGGTGAAGCTCAACACCCAGCCGTCGGTGACATTGGGCTCGAAGCGAAACCCATGCGCCACGGCCGCCGGCACCAGGATTGCCGCAGGTGCGGCAAAAGACAGCCGCGACGCATCGAAGGTCATCTCGCCGCCGCCGCGCTCGATCAACAAAATCTGAAACAGATTGCGATGGCGGTGCGCGCGGATGGTCCAGTCGTGGATCGAGGACCGCGACGCGATGGTTTCGACGTGGATGAAGTCGAACGCCTGATCGTCCGGCGGATCGCCGTACAGGTGAAACAACGGCAGCGTCGAGGCCATGGCGCTCATCGTGGCGGAAGCATAGGCCAGACAGCAAAAAGAAGAAGGGCCTGCCCTGTGCATAAGCCGGAAAGTTGTGCTTCGCGCGACCTGCGTCTTCGCTCCTCACACCGGCTTATAGAGCCGGTCATGATAGACGAGCGCCTGCCCGCTTGGGCCGAGCCGAACCGCCTCGACCGCGCCGAAAAAGACATTGTGCGAAGCCACCGCCTTGATCTCGATGGTGCGGCAATCGAATGCCACCACGGCGGAGGCCAGCACCGGCGAGCCGGTCTTCAGCGTCGTCCACTCTCCGATGGCAAAACGCTCCTCAAGATGCACGCCGCTGCGGCCGGCAAACATGTCCGCGAGCTTGGACTCGTCGGCGCCGAGCGTGTTGACGCAAAAGACGCCATTCTGCGCGAGCACCGGCGCGCTGTTGCTGCGGCGGTTGAGACAAACCAGCAGCATCGCTGGCTCATCGGACACCGAACACACTGCCGTGGCGGTGAAGCCGCTCTTGCCGCCCGGCCCCGCAGTGGTGACGACGTGTACGGCGGCGCCGAGCTTGGCCATCGCTTCGCGAAAAACCGCGGGTTCGATGCAAGCAACCGGCTCGGGCGCCACCACCGTGAATGCGCCGTCCATTGCGTCGTCAGGTCGTTGGTCGATCCAGCTCATAATATTTTTCTTCACCCTGAGGGCTCGGCGACATAAGCGCGTTTACGCGCGTCTTCGACGCGCTATGGCGCCGAGCCTCGAACGGCGGCGGCATCCTTTGAGGGCCGCTTCGCGGCCACCTCAGGATGACGGATCGGGCGTTGGACGGCAACACCAAGATCACTCCGCCGCGCGCGCGTCAGGCAAGCCGGGATAGGCGACGTCGTCAGGATCGAGCCAGGCCGGGTCAGTCCAGCCGTTTTCGTCATATTCGGCCATGCACTGTTCGGCGAGCGCGGTCATCTGGTCGAGCATCCCGGAAGTACGGGTGTTCCACAGCGCCTGGATGCGGATGTCCTCGTGATTGCCGGCATAATTTCGCTCATAGAGCTCGTGGCGGCCACCGAACTCGGTGCCGATGGCATCCCATAACAGCTTCATCACCTTGATGCGCTGCTTGTAATCGATACCGTACGAGCCGCGCACATAGCGCGCCAGATAGCGATCGATCGCCGGATTTTTGAAATCCTTGGTGGAGGACGGCAGATAAATCAGCGACGAGGCGACGATTTTGTCGACGATCTCCTTGACGCGGCCATAGGCGTCGCCGGCAAAGACGCGATAGCTCGCGCCGGATTGCAAGTTCGGCAGCACCGCGCCGTTCACCCACGGCGTTGGATTGAGCGCCATCGCGTCGGTCAGCGCCCAGAACAAATGGCGCCAGGCCACCACCTCGCCGAGCATGGCCTGGTTGCCGCGAAATTCGTCGGAACCCGCCGCGCGCAACGCCTTGGCGATGACGCCGACCAGGAAATCGAGCTTGACGGCGAGCCGGGTGCAGCCCTGGAACTGATAGCCCGCCAAAAATCCCGATTGCGGAAAAAAAATCTTCAGCTTCTCGAGATCGCGATGCAGCAGCACGTCTTCCCAGGGGATGAAGACGTTGTCAAACACGAAGATGGCGTCATTCTCATCGAAGCGCGACGATAACGGATAATCGAACGGCGTCCCCATCACGCTCGACATCATCTCGTAGGAGGCGCGGCAGAACAACTTGACGCCGGGCGCATTCATCGGCGCGATGAACATCACGGCGAGATCGGTATCGTGCAGCGGCACGGCGGCGTTCTGGCCGAGGAAATTGTAGTGCGTGAGCGCCGATGACGTCGCCACGACCTTGGCGCCAGACACATAAATCCCGGCATCGGTGTCTTTCTGAATCGTGATGAAAACGTCCTTGACCTGATCGACCGCCTTGGCGCGATCCACCGGCGGATTGACGATGGCATGATTCATGAACAGCACGTTTTCCTGGGCGCGCCGGTACCAGGCCTTCGCGTTGTCGGCGAACTTGCCGTAAAAATCGTAGTTGGCGCCGAGCGTGTTCATCAGCGACGCCTTGTAGTCCGGCGAGCGCCCCATCCAGCCGTAGGACATGCGCGCCCAGTGCGCGATGGCGTCGCGTTGCGAGAGGAGTTCCTCGCGCGAGCGCGCGGCGCGAAAGAATTTATGGGTGAAGCCACCCGAACCGGTATCGGTCGGAGCCGTCAGGATGGGTTTGGTCTTCTGGTTATGCAGCGCATCGTAAAGCCGCGCGATCGACCGCGCCGCGTTGCGGAACGCCGGATGCGTGGTCACATCCTTGACTCGCTCGCCATAAATATAGACCTCGCGGCCATCGCGCAGGCTTTCTAGGTATTCTGCCCCGGTGAACGGCCGTCCCTTGGCGCCGATGGTGTCCTCGGACTTCACGCGATCCATGGGCTTCTCCGTGATCCTGCTGTCTTGAGCCTAACGCGCAGCACCGAACGCTTTCCGCCGGCGCTTCCACCGGCACGCGCTCTAAGCACTTGCCAACGCGGCCGCGGTTCGGTAGGTCAGTTCAACATATTGAACTTATCCAACATATGAAACTAACCCAAACCGCTGCTGTCAAGTCGCTCGATCGCGGGCTCGATATCCTCGAATACGTGGCCGGCTGTCCCGAGCCGCCGTCGTTCTCGCAATTGCTGACAAGCCTGCGCATCCCGCGCAGCAGCCTTTTCCATCTGCTGACGAACCTCCTATCGCGGAACTTTCTGGAGCGCGATCCGCAGTCGGAGCGCTACCGTCTCGGAGGAGAGGTCGTTGAAATTGCCAGGAAGGTGAAAAGGCCGTCCTTGCGTGATCGGGTCACGCCACTTCTGAACCACCTTAGCCAGGAGGTCAGCGAAACCTGCGGCTTCTATGTGCGGGTTGAGGATTCGGTCGAAGTGGTCGCGTCTGCCATCAGCACGCAGGCACTGTCGTACACCATGAAGGTCGGCATGGACGCGCCGCTCTATGCGGTCTCTGCGGGCAAGATCGTGCTGTCGGAGCTCTCTTCGGAAAACTTAAGCCAATATCTGGCGCGCGCGACATTTGTGCCCGTGACGCCGCACTCGGTTCGCTCCAAGAGCCGGCTGAAAAAGGAGATTGCGCAGGTCAAAGCGACCGGCTTCGCTTACTCTCGGGAAGAATTCACGCTGGGGATTACGGCGATCGCCACTGCCGTGCGCACTGAAACGAAATTCTGCGGCGCCATCAATTTGGCGGTGCCGACCGCGCGTTTCACGCCTGATCGCGATTCCAAATTTCGCGAGGCATTACGGCGTGCAGCACAGCTTATTGCGAAAGAAATAAGCAGAGGGCCGTGATGGCCCATCGGGACAATGCTCAAACCTTGGCTGTTTGAATTCTTGCCCGAACTGGGCGGCCCCAACGTCGAACCAGATCCGCGCGACGTGACGGCACTCGTCGCGCGCTATCTTGATCTGTGGGTGCGTGACGAAGCGCTTGGCTTCGAGGGCATATTCTTCAGCGAACACCATTTCGGCCGCTCTTACTCGCCGTCGCCCAATCTCCTGATCGCCGCACTCGCCTCGCGAACCAAGACGCTTCGCCTCGGCGTCATGGGTGTGGTGCTGCCCTATTACCATCCGGCGCGCGTGGTCGAAGAATTCGGCATGCTGGACCACTTGACCGGCGGCCGGCTGGAAATCGGCACCGCAATCGGCGTGCCACAGGAGCTCGCTCGCTTCAACATGACGATGGCGGAGGCGCGCGAGCGCAACGACGAGATTGTCGCCGTCATCGATGCGGCGCTTTCCAATCGCGTCGTTTCCCACCGCGGGAAATACTTCTCGTTCTCGGGCCTGCGCCTGCTACCGCGGCCATCACAGCAACCGTCGCCGCCGCGATGGACCACCGTGGTCAGCGCAGATTCTGCACGGCGCGCCGCGCGCCGCCGGATAAGGATCAGCACCGGCTTCAATTCGGTGACCAGGATTAAAGGCATTTTTGACGCCTATCGCGAGGAAGCCGACGCTGCCGGATTTCACGCCGGCCCCGAATACCTTGCACTGCGGCGTCGCGTCACCGTGGCACCGACGAGCGACCAAGCGCGCATCTATGCCCAGGGCGTGGCCGACCGTTTGAAGAGCTTTGTGGCCGAAGACGAACGCCTGACTACGAATGTACCCGACGCACCGGCGCCGACCGGAGGGTTCACGCTGAGCGACGATGAGTTCGTCACTGGCACGCCGAAGGACGCTGCGCACAATATTATCGAGCAGTGCCGAGCCGTCGGGGCCGGCCATTTCCTGGCGGTGCTCAATTACAGCGCGCCGGTCGATGAAGTGGCCCAGGCTCACGAGCTGTTTGGGCGCGAAACCATCCCGCTGTTGCGGGCGGCCTAGCCCTTGGCGGGACGACAAGGCGTCGCAATTGCCGCTCCGGGAAGCGCCTGTTAAGACTTGATGAGGATTCGAAGGGCCGTGAACGCATGGATTACTTCGTCCAGCAGCTCATCAACGGCATCACGCTCGGTTCAATCTACGGCCTGATCGCCATCGGCTACACCATGGTGTTCGGCATCGTCGGCATGGTGAACTTCGCCCATGGCGACGTGTTCATGGTCTCGGCGTTCGTGGCGCTGATTGCGTTTCTAATCCTCACCACCTGGCTCGGCGTCACTTCGGTGGCGCTCTCGCTCTTTCTCATGCTGGTCGCGGCCATGCTGTTCACCTCGCTGATCAACTGGGTGATCGAGCGCGTCGCCTATCGGCCGTTGCGCGGCTCGTTTCGCCTGGCGCCGCTGATCTCCGCCATCGGCATGTCGATCTTTCTTTCGAATTTCGTGCAAGTGAGCCAAGGCCCGCTCAACAAATCGGTGCCGCCGCTCGTGCAGCGTGAGTTCGTGCTGTTCAATCGCAACAACTATCCGGTCACGCTTTCCTACAAGCAGCTCATCATCTGGGGCATCACCGCGGTACTGCTGTTGGCGTTCTGGTATCTGGTGGCGCGTACCCGGCTCGGCCGCGCCCAGCGCGCCTGCGAGCAGGACAAGAAAATGGCGGCGCTCGTCGGCATCGACGTCGACCGCACCATCGCCATCACCTTCGTGATCGCCGCCGCACTCGCTGCCGTCGCCGGCACCATGTATGTCATGTATTACGGCGTGGTCAGCTTCTCCGACGGCTTCGTGCCGGGCGTGAAGGCCTTCACCGCCGCGGTGTTGGGCGGCATCGGTTCGCTGCCCGGTGCCGTGGTCGGCGGCCTCTTGATCGGCCTGATCGAAACCTTGTGGTCGGCCTATTTTTCAATCGACTACAAGGATGTTGCGGCATTCTCAATTCTAGCCATCACCTTGATCTTCCTGCCGCAGGGCTTGTTCGGCCGGCCCGATGTCGAGAAGGTATAACGTGGCGGTATTGGCACATTCCGCCGGCGAAAGTGGCCGCGCGAGGCGGCCGAACATCGCCCGCGAGCGCAGCCCATTCGTCGTCGCGCTCCACGATGCCGGCATCACTGCGCTAATTGCATTCGGTGTCTTGCTGCCGCTGATCGGCTTTCAGACCGTCCAGAACATCAACGAAGTCCTGGTGTTGAGGACACGCTGGCCGTTGTTGTTCTCGCTGGTCGCAATCATCGGCGCGAGCCGATTCGTCTATGCCGTGAGCGTGGCGCCGTGGCTCGCCCGTCGCGCGGCGCGGCCGGTTGCGGCGGCGCCACCGGGGTGGCGCAGCTTGGTCGGCAGATGGTTCGTGCCCTTTGCCATTGGCTTCGTCATCGCCTATCCGGCGATCGTTCTGTTCAGCGCCGGCTTCCGCGGCGCGCTGAAATGGGTCGACAATTTCGGCATCCAGATTTTGATTTATGTCATGCTCGGCTGGGGGCTGAACATCGTGGTCGGTCTCGCTGGCCTGCTCGATCTCGGTTATGTTGCCTTCTACGCGGTCGGCGCCTATTCGTATGCGCTGCTGGCCACGCATTTCGGCTTTGCGTTCTGGATCCTGCTGCCGCTGGCCGGTATCCTGGCCTCGTTCTGGGGCATCCTGCTCGGCTTTCCGGTGCTGCGGCTGCGCGGCGACTACCTCGCCATCGTGACGCTGGCGTTCGGCGAGATCATCCGCATCGTGCTGGTCAACTGGGTCAGTCTCACCAACGGCTATGCCGGGATCGGCGGCATTCCGCGGCCGAGTTTTTTTGGTATTCCGTTCACTGCCGACGACAATGGCTTCGCCGCCGTGTTCGGGCTGCAATTTTCGCCGATCTACCGCACCATATTTCTCTATTACGTGATCCTGGCGCTCGCGCTCCTCACCTGCTTCGTCACCGTGCGGCTGCGCCGGCTGCCGGTCGGCCGCGCCTGGGAGGCCTTGCGCGAGGACGAGATCGCCTGCCGCTCGCTCGGCATCAACACCACCAATACCAAGCTGACCGCCTTTGCCATGGGCGCGATGTTCGCCGGCTTCGCCGGCTCGTTCTTCGCCGCGCGGCAGGGTTTCATCTCGCCGGAATCCTTCACCTTCCTGGAGTCGGCCACTATTCTGTCGATCGTCGTACTTGGCGGCATGGGCAGCCAGATCGGCGTCGCCATTGCCGCCGTTGTCATGATCGGCGGCACCGAGATCATGCGTCAACTCGATTTCCTGAAAGATATTTTCGGATCGACCTTCGACCCGACCCAGTACCGCATGCTGCTGTTCGGCTTCGCCATGGTGGCGATCATGATCTGGCGGCCGCGCGGTCTGGTCGCGACGCGCTCGCCCTCGGTGTTCCTTACCGAGCGCAAGACCATCGCCGCCGATCTGGTCAAGGAGGGCCATGGCTGAGGCCATCGACACGTTGCTCCGCGTCGAGCATTTGACCATGCGTTTCGGCGGCCTGGTCGCAGTCGACGATCTGTCGTTCGAGGTGCGGCAGGGTCATATCGCTGCATTGATCGGGCCCAACGGCGCCGGCAAGACTACGGTGTTCAACTGCATTACCGGCTTTTACAAGCCGAGCGAGGGACGGCTGGGCTTGCGCCACGGCAAGCCCGCGGTGTGGGACGCTCTCGACGCGCTGACCGACAGCGGCGCACGCCGGCGCATTCATCCCAACGGCACGTTGTTCTTGCTCGAACGCATGCCGGACTATTTGGTCGCCCGGCAGGCGCGCGTCGCGCGCACCTTTCAGAATATCCGGCTGTTTCCGGGCATGACGGTGCTGGAAAACCTGCTAGTCGCGCAGCATAACCGGCTGATGTTCGCCTCCGGCTACACATTGCTCGGCGTGCTTGGCTTTCCGTCCTATACGCGGGCTGAGCGCAGCGCGATCGACAAGGCGCGCGACTGGCTTAACCGCATCGGGCTCCTGGCGCGCGCCGACGATCCGGCCGGCGATCTGCCCTATGGTGCGCAACGCCGGCTTGAAATCGCGCGCGCCATGTGCACCGATCCCGTGCTGCTCTGCCTCGACGAGCCGGCCGCCGGCCTTAATCCGCACGAGAGCGCCGAGCTGAACGAACTCCTGCTCGCCATTCGCGATGAATTCGCCATCTCGGTCCTGCTGATCGAGCACGACATGACGGTCGTGATGGAGATTTCCGACCACGTGGTCGTGCTCGACTATGGCGTCAAGATCGCCGATGGCGCTCCGGACGCGGTGCGCAACGACGACAAGGTGATTGCGGCCTATCTCGGCATCGCGGGCGAGGACGTGCAGTCGGTCGAGGCGGAGGTCGGGCTGTGAGCGAACCGCTCCTCTGCGTGCGCGGCGTCAAGACCTATTACGGTCGCGTGCAGGCGCTCAAGGGCGTCGACCTCGATGTCAACGACGGCGAGATTGTCACGTTGATCGGCGCCAACGGCGCCGGCAAATCGACATTGATGATGACGGTGTGCGGCAATCCGCGCGCGCGCGAAGGTACCATTACCTTTGCAGGCCGCGACATTACCCGCTTGCCGACCCATGAGATCGCGCGCCTGAAGCTCGCACAGGCACCGGAAGGACGCCGTATTTTTCCGCGCATGACGGTGTTGGAAAATCTGCAAATGGGCGCGACCACCGCCGACCCCGCCGAATTCGACCGCGATCTCGAGCGCGTGGTCGGCCTGTTCCCCTATCTCTCGCGGCGGCTTGGCCAACGCGGCGGCACCCTTTCGGGCGGCGAGCAGCAGATGCTCGCGATTGCGCGTGCATTGATGAGCCGGCCACGCCTGTTGATGCTGGACGAACCGTCGCTCGGCTTGGCCCCGCTCATCGTGCGGCAAATCTTCGACGCCATCCGCCGGCTCAATGCCGAGCAGGGTCTCTCGGTGTTTCTGGTCGAGCAGAACGCCTTTCACGCGCTCAAGCTCGCCCATCGCGGCTATGTCATGGTCAACGGCCTGATCACGCTGACTGGCAGCGGGCGCGAGCTGTTGGAACGGCCGGAAGTCAAGTCCGCCTATCTGGAAGGCGGGCGGCAGCAGGTGGCGCGCTGATGCAGGGCTGGCTCTATGAGGAGGGTTCCCTCGGCGTGTTCCTGCTGGTGACCGTCATTCTCGGCGGCGGCGCGGCGGCATTGGCCGGCCGCGCCGTGGCGACCACTTGGCGGCCGTGGTGGCAGGTCGGCGCCTATATGCTCATTCTCGGCGGCGCCGTGCGCTTCATCCACTACGCTCTGTTCAACGGCACATTGTTGTCGCTGTACTATTATGTCGTGGACACCGCAGTCTGCCTGGCCTTCGGTTATCTCGGGTTCCGCATCGCACGCGTGCGCCAGATGGTCAGCCAATATCGCTGGATCAACAGCCACGACGGCCCGCTGCGCTGGCGCCGAACAGCGCCTTGACGTAACATCGCCGCATCACATTGCCGGCTCCGCCGAGTGCCCCGATTCCGAAGTTCGCTTGATTGTGAGGCGCGCTCGATTGCAAACTTCGGAATCGAAAGGACACTGGCAACGCAATGATTTAGTGTGGCTTTGGTTCAGAAGTCCGCACCGCGAGCCGAGCCGAAAGAATGGTGCGGACTTCTGAACCGCCACACCGGAGGAGAACAGCATGAAACGGATCACGACACTCGGCCTCGCGGCCGGTTTTACGCTGGCGCTGGCGGGCACCGCCTCGGCTCAGGTCATGATCGGCGTCGAGGGGCCGATCACCGGACCGAATGCGGTCTTCGGCGCGCAACTGAAGAACGGCGCCCAGCAAGCCGCCACCGATCTCAACGCCGCGGGTGGCATCCTCGGCAAGAAGATCACGCTGGAATTCGGCGATGACGTCTCCGATCCGAAGCAGGGCGTCTCGGTCGCCAATCGATTCGTCGGCGATGGCATTACGTTCGTGGTCGGCGCCTTCAATTCCGGCGTCACCATGCCGTCATCGCAAGTCTATCAGGAGAACGGCATCCTGGAGATCACGCCGGCCTCGACCAATCCGCAGATCACCGAGCGCGGCATGTGGAACATCTTCCGCACCTGCGGCCGCGACGACCAGCAGGGCGGCGTTGCCGGCGCCTATATCCTCAAGCACTTCAAGGGCAAGCGCATCGCCATCGTTAACGACAAGACCACCTACGGCAAAGGCCTCGCCGACGAAACCAAAAAGACCATTAATGCCGGCGGCATGACCGAAGTGCTGTATGAGGGCGTCAATACTGGCGAGAAGGACTATTCGGCGCTGGTGTCCAAGATCAAGCAATCGCGGGCCGACCTCGTCTATTGGGGCGGCTTGCAGACCGAAGGCGGCCTGATCGTGCGTCAGATGCGCGACCAGGGCGTCAACGCGATCCTGATGGGCGGCGACGGCATTGCCACCGACGAATTCGCCTCGATCGGCGGACCGGGCGTCATCGGCACACTGATGACCTACGGGCCGGACCCGCGCAAACGCGCAGTAGCGCAGAAGGTCGTGGCGGAATTCCGCGCCAAGGGATTCGATCCGGAGGCCTACACGCTCTATAGCTATGCCGCCGTGCAAATCATCCAGCAGGCCGCAGCGGCAGCCCACTCGCTCGATCCCAAGAAGGTCGCTGCGGTCATGCATTCGGGAATGAAGTTCCCCACAGTGATCGGCACCATCTCCTACGACAAGAAGGGCGATGTCACCCGCCTCGACTATGTGATGTACCGATGGGAGAGAACTCCCGACGGCAAGATCACTTACATCGAGTTGCCGGGCGAGCCGACCGATTGATTGATGGGAGCGCTTGCGCGCTGGCATGCATGTTTCCGGATCGACGGTGCGCCGCTGATCCGGCAAACGCTCACCGGCCTCATCCGATCTTGCCGAGCACCGGGAACGTATCCAACAGCCAGAAGCTCGCCTGACCGACCACTCCGGTCAGGAAGGCGATGCCCGTCAGCACCAAAAGACCGCCCATCGCCTTCTCCACCAAGCCGAGATGGGCGCGGAAACGGGCGAGAAATGCGGCGAACGGCTCAACCGCGAGCGCGGCGACGACGAACGGAATGCCGAGCCCGAGCGAGTACACGGCGAGCATTCCGGCGCCCTTCGCCACCGTTTCCTCCGACGCCGCGATCGCGAGGATCGCGGCCAGGATCGGTCCAATGCAGGGGGTCCAGCCGAGCGCAAAAGCGAGCCCCATCAGGTAGGCGCCCCACAAGCCGGCGGGCTTGGCGACTTCGAGCCGCTTCTCGCGCATCAACCATGCGATCGGCGTGATGCCGAGAAAATGCAACCCCATAACGATAATGCCGACGCCGGCAACGATCGCGAGTTCTCCGGAATAAGACCGCAGCACGGCGCCGATCGCGCTGGCGCTGGCGCCGAGTGCCACGAACACAGTGGAGAAGCCGAAAACGAAAAGCAGCGCCGCGGCGATCGTCTGGCGCCTGACCTGCGGTTGGGCTTGCGCACCGGCGAACCGTTCGAGCGAGGTTCCGGTGAGATAAACCAGATACGGCGGCACCAGCGGCAGCACGCAGGGCGACAGAAAGCTCAACATGCCCGCGAGGAGCGCGGCGGCGATCGTGACGTTCATGGCGATGGAATGCACCGAGCCGGATGCCGATTGCAAGGCGCATTGTATCATTCCGGATCGCCGCAAAGCGGCGAACTCGGAATCCATACCCCCTGCCATCAGGAAGGATTTCGGTGCAAGTTCTGATGGACCCGTGATTATGGATTCCGGGCTCGCGCCTTTGGCGCGCCTGGGAATGAAAGAAAGATGCGCAACCTCATCACCGATGTTCCTGGGCTTAAGGTCGGCCATGCCCAGGATATGCGGCTCGGTTCCGGCTCAACAGCCATCATCTTCGACGAGCCCGCGGTCGGCTCGATCGATCTGCGCGGCGGCGCTCCGGGCACGCGCGAATCCGCGCTGCTTGACCCCACCCAGACGATCGAAGGGATCGATGCCGTTACACTGTCCGGCGGCTCGGCATTCGGTCTCGATGCGGCTTCAGGCGTGGAGGCCTGGTTGAGAGAACAAGGCCGCGGCTTTGCGGTCGGTCCGTCGCGCGTGCCGATCGTGCCGGCGGCCATCGTGTTCGACCTCAACAATGGCGGCGACAAGAACTGGAAGCGCTTTCCGCCCTACCGGGAGCTCGGTTACGCTGCGGCTGCGAGCGCCACCGTAGAATTCGGCCTGGGTAGCGTTGGCGCCGGCATCGGATCGACGACGGTCAATTGCAAGGGCGGCCTCGGCTCGGCTTCGGCGCAGGGTGCCGACGGACACATTGTCGGCGCACTCGCCGTGGTCAACGCCGTCGGTAGCGTTCTTGTCGGTTCCGGGCCATGGTTCTGGGCAGCGCCGTTCGAGCAGAATGCCGAGTTCGGCGGTCTCGGCTTGCCCAACCCGTTTCCGACCGGCGCGCTGGAACCGCGCACGAAGATCACCGCGCGGGCAAATACGACGCTGGTGGTGGTGGCGACCGACGCCATGCTCAGCAAGGCGCAGGCCAAGCGGCTGGCGATCATGGCCCAAACCGGACTGTCGCGCGCCATCTATCCGGTCCACACCCCGCTCGACGGCGACGTCGTGTTCGCCGTATCCACGGCTCGAAAGCCGCTTGACGATCAGATGCTGGCACTGACCAAGCTGGGCGCCCTTGCGGCTAACGTCGTGGCGCGCGCAATCGCGCGCGGCGTCTTTAAAGCGTCCACGCTCCCCTTCCCCGGTGCTCTGCCGAGCTGGACAGATCAATTCGGCCGGTAGCGCGTCGGGAAGGCGGCATCGCAACCATCCGCACGCTGCGGAAACCATAATCCCTTTCTTTCGTAAGGTCGTTTTCGGTTGCCGTTGACTCGTCCGCCGATTGCGATTTCACTCACAGTGGGCGACCGCGCCACGTGGCGGAGTGGAGAGGAATGATGCGCATCGTCATCGCTGTCGTTGCCGTATTTGTCACACTGGGTCTTGCGGCATTCGGGGTGGTCGTAGCGCAGAATGCCGCCGGTCGAGCCTCGCTCGTTGCCCTCGCCGCTCATGCCATATCGTCGGGTCACACTGCGGCAGCGCCGGTCGTAACTCACACTCCGACGGCGAGCGTTGGCCAAAACGCTGTCATCAAGGTTTCGGACACAACGGCGGGCACGGCGGCCGCCGCCCCTATCCAGCTTGCTTCCGCTGCGCCGATGACGCTCGCCCAAAACGCGCAGCCACCTCGCGCGACTGCCAGCGCCACCCCGGCGACACACTCCACCGCCAGCACCAGCAGCTCGCCATGGCCAACCACCGTTCCGCAGTGCAACAATCCGGATGCGCTTGGCATGTCGCGCATCGTCCAGATCGATACGACGGGCGGCCCCGCTTTCGGCACTGAGCACTTCAAGCAGTACGATTTCCTGAGCGACAAGGAAATCGTGTTGACCTTCGACGACGGCCCATGGCCCGAGAACACCGAGATGGTGCTCAAGGCGCTGCAGGCTAATTGCGTGCGGGCGACATTCTTTGAGATCGGAGAGCACGCCACGTGGCATCCCGAACTGACCAAAGAACTGGAACAGGCCGGCATGACGATCGGCAGCCACACTTGGTCGCATAAGGATTTGGCGAGGAATCCGTACGCCAAGGACATCGATCTTGCCAAGCAAGAGATCGAGATGGGCGTGAGCGCCGTGCATATGGCGGCCGAAGGACCGATCGCGCCGTTCTTCCGCTTCCCGGATCTGCAAATGCCGTCGGCACTGATGGCCTATCTCGGCACGCGCAACATCGCCACATTCTCGACCGACATCGACACCTTCGACTTCAAGCTGCGTAAGCCGCAGGACGTTATCAAATCGGTGATGACCAAGCTGGCGAAGAACGGCAAAGGCATCCTGCTGATGCATGATTTCCAGCATGCGACTGCGGAGGCAATGCCGGATCTCCTGCATCAACTCCACTTGGCCGGTTACAAGGTTGTGGGCATGGTGCCGAAGTTTCCGGTGACGACAATCCCGAAATACGACGACATGGTCAGGGCGGACGACAAGTATTCTTCGAGCAACAATACGCGGCCCGAGAACAGCGTCGTCAAGACGATCAGCCAATAGAGTTTCCGAAGCCCGGCTTCAGCCGGCGCCGGAATGACGCTCAATGCATGAAGCGATCCGCTGCGTAGGGCGCCGGGTCGCAGAACGGCGTCGCGCCCATCATCATCTCCGCGATCAGCCGGCCGGTCACCGGTCCGAGCGTCAGGCCCCAATGGCCGTGGCCGTAGGCGAGCCACAAGCCGCGCTGGCGCGGCGCGCGTGAGATCACCGGGCGGGAATCGGCAAAGCACGGCCGCGCGCCCATCCATGGCTGCGGTTCGACCGCTTCGCCGAGCGCAAACAACGCGCGCGCTGCCGACAGCAGACGATCGAACTGCACGGGCGTCGACGGCGCATCGCGAGCGGCAAATTCCGCCCCCGTCGTCAAGCGGATGCCCTGTTCCATCGGCGCCAGGCAATAGCCATTGTCGGCATCGAGTATGGGCCGGTTGAGCGCCGCATTGCCGTGCGGCCGGAAATGGCGGTGATAGCCGCGCTTGACGGCAAGCGGCAGATCGATGCCAAGCGGACCCAAGATGTCCGGCGCCCACGGGCCAAGCGCGATGACGACGTCGGGCGCGTCGAGCGGTCCGCTTGCCGTCTCGACGCGCCAGTGCAGCTCGGCACGATGCAGCGTGCGCGCATCGCCGGTCAGCGTAAGCCCGCCGAGCGCAGTAAAGTGCGCTGCGTAAGCGCGCGTTAGAGCCAGAGGATTGGTCACGCTCACGGCGCCGGTCCAATGCACGGCGTGGCGGAAGACGGGCGCCAGCGACGGTTCCAGAGCACGCGCCGCCTCGCCGTCGAGCGCGACATTGGCAATGCCGAAGCTCGCCGCAAGCTCGAGCTCGCGGGCCTGGGCCGCGAACGCGGCATCGCTGCGATAAAGCTTGAGCCAGCCGGTACGGCGCAGATATTTTGCGCCGCCTGCCTCCGCGCTGAGCGCATCGTGCTCGGCGACCGCTCGCGCCATGAGCGGCCGTATCAGATGCGCGGTCTCGATCAACCTCGATGGCTGCGACGCGGCGCGAAATGCTGCCAGCCAGGGCGCAATGTGCGGCAAGAACGAAAAGTGATAATTGGCTTGCGGCGAGCGTTTGAGTGCGATGCGCACCAGCGTCGCCCAATCCGATGGGAAGGCTACCGGAAAAACCGTGTTGCCCTCGATGATCCCAGTATTGCCGTAGGATGTGCCCTCGCCCGGGCCGCCGCGGTCGACCAGCGCGACCGCTAAGCCGCGTTTGGCGAGATGGACGGCGATGCAAGTGCCGACAATCCCCGCTCCCAGTACGATGATATCGGTCCGCGCCACGGCATGCTCCGGCTCAGGCTACCGGCCGGAGCATGATCCGGAAAAGTGGAAACCGGTTTTCCGAAAAGATCATGCTCCATCAATATGCTAGAGCGCCAAATCGATTCAACTCGAAATGATTGCGCTCTGGCCGAATTTTGCGGCAGCCGAAAGTCCCGCCACGCGATACCTAGCTTCTACCAAGCAAGGCGGTCCCATAGATATCTGGAAAAAGATGCGCGTTGCTCGTGCGGGGGCGGCATGTTACGCGAACGGCAGGTTTTTGGAGAGCCCGGTGCATCGCCCACTCGTCATCGCACCCTCGATCCTGGCCGCCGATTTCGCCAAGCTTGGCGATGAGGTGCGCGCCATCGACGCGGCGGGCGCCGATTGGATCCATGTCGACGTCATGGATGGCCATTTTGTGCCAAACATTTCGATCGGCCCGGATGTGGTGAAGGCCATCCGGCCGCTGACCAGAAAAGTGCTCGACGTCCATCTGATGATCGCGCCGTGCGACCCCTATTTGGAAGCTTTTGCCAAGGCCGGCGCCGACATCATCACCGTGCACGTAGAAGCTGGGCCGCACATCCATCGCTCGCTGCAAGCCATCCGCGCGCTCGGCAAGAAGGCCGGCGTGACCATGAATCCCGGGACACCTGCAGGCATGATCGAGTCCGTCATCGACATTGTCGACCTGATCCTGGTGATGTCGGTCAATCCCGGTTTCGGCGGACAAAAATTCATTCCAGATGCAGTTGAAAAAGTGCGACGGCTCTCGGCGATGGCGGCCGGGCGTCCGATCGACATCGAGATCGACGGCGGCATCACGCCCCAAGTTGCTCCGGAAGCCGCGCGCGCCGGCGCCAACGCCTTTGTCGCCGGCTCGGCGGTGTTCAAGGACCGCACGCCGGAATCCTACCGCGCCAATATCGCGGCGATCCGCAACGCCGCCGCGCTCGCGCGCGGCGACGCGGCGTAGGCCGGCGCGGCGTTCATCCGCGTTCCCCTTCCGGCCTGCGCCGACTTAGTGATACTGAATGCTAACCGACGAAATCTGCTCGCCGAAGTGACGATCGAGCCAGCCGAGAAACGACGACAAGAGGCGCGCTTCGTCACCATGGTCGGGAGATCTGATCCGCGCGCTCAGGACCTCCGCTTCGCCGGGCTTGAGATCGATCCAGCCTTTGTAGCGGACATGCGTCCATCTTGCGCCGTTGCGCGTGCCCGTCCCGGCCCGGGAAAACGTACCCCGCCCGCCACGGCGGATTTCCGCCTGCTTCCTGACCATCGCGCCATACAAGGGTGTCCGGCCGCGGGGCACAATCTGGAGCACTTTCATGGCGGTCTCCCCTGATTCGCTCCACCGGCGCCAGCATCGCACAGCAAAGCGCAATTGTTGAGCACCGGCCGATCTGCTACAGCGCAGGGCGTTCCCGCATTTCATTCCGCTCAATGCGGGCTCCATGCCGCGTTCCGGCGAGGTGGCGATGATACCGCGGTACTCCAGGCCCGAAATGGCGGCGATCTGGTCGCCGGAGACGCGGTTTCGCATCTGGTTCGAGATCGAGGCGCACGCCGCCGACGCCATGGCCGAATTGGGAATTATTCCGAACAAGGCGGCGGAAAAAATCTGGGCCAAGGGTAAAGCCGCCCGATTCGATACGGCGCGCGTCGAGGCGATTGAGCGCGAGGTCAAGCATGATGTCGTCGCCTTTCTCACCCACTTGGCCGAAATCGTCGGGCCCGAGGCGCGTTTCGTGCATCAGGGGATGACCTCCTCAGACGTGCTCGACACCTGCTTCAACGTTCAATTGGTGCGCGCCGCCGATCTGCTCATTGCCGACGTGGACACGCTCAACGCCGCGATCGAGCGTCGCGCCCGCGAACACAAATACACGCCGACCATCGGCCGGTCGCACGGCATTCACGCCGAGCCGACCACGTTCGGGCTGAAGCTCGCCGTCGCCTACGCGGAGTTCAACCGCGCAAAAAGGCGCTTGGAAGCAGCGCGCAGCGAGGTGGCGACCGGCGCAATCTCCGGCGCGGTCGGTACGTTCGCGCAGGTCGATCCGCGCGTCGAAGCCCACGTCGCGAAGAAAATGGGCCTGACGGTCGAGCCGATTTCGACCCAAATCATACCGCGCGACCGTCATGCCATGTATTTTGCCACGCTCGGTGTCGTCGCCGCCTCGATCGAAAGGCTAGCGACCGAAATCCGTCACCTGCAGCGCACCGAAGTGTTGGAGGCCGAGGAGTTTTTTTCCGAAGGGCAGAAAGGCTCCTCTGCCATGCCGCACAAGCGCAATCCGGTGTTGTCGGAGAATCTCGCCGGGCTTTCCCGCATGGTGCGCGCCTATGTCACCCCGGCGCTGGAGAATGTCGCGCTCTGGCACGAACGCGACATCTCGCATTCCTCGGTCGAACGCATGATTGGGCCCGACGCCACCGTGACGCTCGACTTCGCGCTCGGCCGGCTCGCCGGGGTGATCGACAAGCTGATTGTCTATCCCGAGACCATGCGCAAGAATCTCGACCGTCTGGGCGGGCTTGTCCATTCACAGCGCGTACTGCTCGCGCTCACGCAAAAAGGCGTTTCGCGCGAAGACGCCTATCGCCTGGTCCAACGCAACGCCATGAAAGCCTGGCGCGGCGAAGGCGACTTTGCGACCCTGCTGAAGGCTGACAAAGAGATGCGCAAGCATTTGAGCGAAGCCGAGCTTGCGGCCAATTTCGACCTCGACTTCCATTTCGCCCATGTCGACACGATCTTCCGCCGCGTTTTCGGCCGCGCGTGATACAATTTGCTCGCCTAGATGTTGATTCGCGCTGACCGCCATGCTGTCAACGCGAGCCGTTATATTGTGTTGACCCAAGCAAGCTTATTTGACGCGCGCGCGGCGCATTGTTTGTTTGCCCGACTCAGCCGCCCTGACGTAACGTCCGCTGGCTTTTTAAGGAGCGAGCCATGGGCCGATTGGTGCGCAAACCACAGCTACCGAATTTCGAATTGCATTTCGAGGGTCTTGAAGACGTCATTGCGTCCGCGCCGCCCGCAGGCGCCGTGGCAGCCGACAATTACCTCGAACGGATGGTCAAATATATTCCGCGCGAGGTGATCGGCTTTTCGATGCTGATCAATGCAATCCTCGAGCAGGCGCTGCAGTCCGGCGGCAACGCCGCCGCCATGGCCGGCTTTCCCGTCACCGGCATCGCGGCCTGGGCCTTGATCGTCGGTTGCGCTTTGACGCCGCTGTTTTGCTGGTATATGCGCGAGGACGGCGATGCCTGGGTGCTCAATGCCGCGGTGTCGACGGTGGCCTATCCGTTCTGGGCCTATCTCATGGGTGCGGTCGCCTTCACCAAATACCACGATGGCAACTTGGCGGTGATTTTGGTCCTCACCTTCATGGTCGTCAGCGGCCTTGTTTCGCCGTTGCCGCGCCAGGCCAAGGCGCGAGGACAGCGAGAGGTCGCGACCAACGAACGCTCGCCACGCCTGGTCGAGGCCTTGGCGTAGCGAGGCGACCGCGGCAGGTAGATCTCGCTTGAGGTCGCGATTGCGGGCACCCGGCGCCTTGTGTCATGTGTCGGGTGATGGCGGCGCGCGAGTCCATCCTGATCTTTGATTCCGGCCTCGGCGGCTTGACCGTCTATCGCGAGGTCGTGGCCGCGCGGCCGCATGCCGACTATCTCTATGTCGCCGATGACGCAGGATTCCCTTATGGCGAACTGCGAGACTCAGCCCTGGTCGTCCGCGTCGTCAATCTGATAAGCGACCTGATCGAGGCACACCGGCCCGATCTTATCGTGATCGCGTGCAATACCGCCTCGACCATCGTGCTGCCCGACTTGCGCCGCAAATTCTCGGTGCCGTTCGTCGGCACCGTGCCGGCGATCAAGCCGGCGTGTGCGGCCTCCATCACGAGGCGCGTTTCCGTGCTCGGTACCGAGGCCACGGTGGCGCGGGAATACACGCGCACGCTCATTCGCGACTATGCCCAAGATTGCCAGGTGACGCTCGTTGGCTCGAAAGAGCTTGCAGCTTACGCGGAGGCCGAGCTCGCCGGCACACCGGTCAGCGATGAGGCGCTGAGCGCGGAAATCGCGCCGTGCTTTCTCGATGATGGCAAGCGCACCGACATTATCGTGCTGGCCTGCACCCATTATCCGTTGCTGCTTGACCGGATGCGACGGCTGGCGCCGTGGCCGGTCAGCTTTGTCGATCCGGCGCCGGCGATCGCGCGCCGGGTCGTCGATCTGCTCGGTCCGCCGTCGCCGCCGGCTCGCAGCGGGACCACGCACGCCATTTTCACCTCCGGCAGTACGCCCCCGGCCGTGTTGGCGCGGTTCGGTATCCGCTCGGATGAACCGGTACCGACAAGTCTTCGCTGACGATCGCTTCGTCGGAAGTTGTACCCTGCTTCGAAATTGGTCTTGCCTTGTCGCGGCGATGCGTCGACGCTGGCCGTTCGGTGGCCCGATGCGAGCAACGTTCGGGCGCACGTTTGGGGAGGGGCGGACATGACGACTGCCGCGGCAACTGCACCACGAGCCTGGTATCTGAATCGCTGGAACCAGCTCATCCTTGGCCTGATCGCCATGATGGCGATCTCCAGCCCGCAATATGTTTGGACGCTGTTCACAGGGCCGCTCAACCAGAAGCTCGGAACGACGCTTGCGGAATTGCAGTGGACCTTTTCGCTCTTGATCATCCTGCAGACCTGGCTGTCACCGTTTCAGGCCTATCTGGTCGACCGTTTCGGCCCGCGACTGCTGATCTCGATCGGCGCGCTGCTCTCTGGCGGCAGTTGGGTGCTCTCCGCCTGGGTGAACAACATCTGGGCGCTCTATTTCACCTACGGTGTGCTTGCCGGGTTCGGCACCGGCATCATCTATGTCGGCATCATCGGCCTGATGGTGCGGTGGTTTCCCGATCGCCGCGGCTTGGCCACCGGGCTCGCCGCGGCGGGCTACGGCTTCGGCGCCATATTCACCAGCTTCCCCATCGACAGCATGATCAAAAGCTCGGGCTACGCGCATACGCTGGTGGTCTGGGGCATCATTCAGGGCGTCATCGGGATCATTGCCGCGCAATGGTTGCGCACACCGCCGGAGAACTATCAGGTGCCCAGTGCGGCGGCGGCCACGACCGCCGGCACTCAGACCCGCCGCAGCTACGCGCCCCGCGAGATGCTGCAGAGCCCGATTTTCTATCTCTTGTTTTTGATGATGAGCATGATGTCGACCAGCGGACTGATGGTCGTTTCCAATGTCGGACCGTTCGCGAAGGAATTCGGCGTTGCCGACAAGCTGGTGTTCGGCATGGCGGCGCTGCCGCTGTCGCTGACACTGTCGCGCTTCACCAACGGACTGACCCGGCCGTTCTTCGGTTGGGTATCCGACCACATCGGGCGCGAGGGGACGATGGCGCTCGCCTTCTCGCTGGAAGCGGCCGCCATCGTGATCCTGTGCGCGTTCCTCGGCCATCCGGCGCTGTTCGTGGTTCTCACTGGGCTGGTCTTCTTCGGTTGGGGCGAAATCTTCTCGCTGTTCCCGTCGACGCTGACCGACACGTTCGGACCAAAATACGCCGCGACAAACTACGGGTTCCTCTATATCGCCCAGGGCGTCGGCTCGATTCTGGGCGGACCGGCGGCGGCCTTCCTCAAGCAGGCGACTGGGAGCTGGACCTTGGTTTTCATCATCGTCGCGGTGCTCGATGTCGTGACCGCGCTGCTGGCGATCACCGCATTGCGCAGCATGCGTCGCAAGCAGCTTGCGGCGGGCTGAGCGGGGTCGCTCCGCAACCGTTGTAGCGGTTTGACAGGGGGCGGCTTTCCCCCTAGAAACCGCGCACTTCGCGACCCGCGGTTGACGCCGGCGCTTCGGCCAAAACCTGTCGGTTCTTCCCCTTCCCTATCCTTACTCCGCCTGCGGAGGAGGACTGCGAGGGGACGGAACAGAGGAGGGCGCGATCCTCAGCCGGCACTTTTTCAACGAGGACGCGAATGACCAAGCGCCACCAGGCGAAATACAAGATCGACCGCCGCATGGGACAAAACCTGTGGGGCCGGCCGAAGTCACCGATCAACAAGCGCGAGTACGGCCCCGGCCAGCACGGTCAGCGCCGCAAGGGCAAGCTCTCCGATTACGGCGTGCAACTACGCGCCAAGCAGAAGCTCAAGGGCTACTACGCCAACATGTCGGAACGGCACTTCCGCGGCATCTACGATGAAGCGCGGCGGCTGAAGGGCGACACCGGCGCGCACATGATCGGGCTTTTGGAACGCCGGCTCGACAGCGTGATCTACCGCGCAAAGTTCGTTCCGACGGTCTTTGCCGCACGGCAATTCATCAGCCACGGGCACGTCATGGTGAACGGGAAACGCGTCACCGTCTCAAGCTTACGCGTAAAAGTCGGTGATCAGGTCGAAGTCAAGGAAAAGTCGAAGCAACTGGCGCTAGTGCTCGAAGCAACGGCGCTCGCAGAGCGCGACGTGCCCGACTATATCGAGGTCGACCACTCCAAGATGACGGCAAAGCTAATTCGGGTGCCGACGCTCGGCGACGTGCCCTATCCGGTGATGATGGAGCCGCACCTGGTGGTCGAGTATTACTCGCGCTGAGCCGGTTCTGCTTCGCGCGGGCCGCGAAGCACCAAGTGGTTCGCTGCAAAGCCGAGACCGTCGTAATCGCAAAAATCTAGAGAGAGCCCGGATCGCACTCTACTGCAGGTCCGGGAAACGCCTCAGGAAGCGTCCGCAGCCGCTTTGACCGGCACGCCCTTCCCTTTCAGCAAGGACTGCAGCTCGCCAGCCTGGAACATCTCGCGGATGATGTCGCAGCCGCCGACGAATTCGCCCTTGACGTAGAGCTGCGGAATGGTGGGCCAATTGGAATAGGATTTGATGCCCTGGCGCAGATCGTCGTTCTCAAGGACGTTGAGCCCCTTATAGGGCACGCCGAGATAATCGAGAATCTGGACGACTTGACCGGAGAACCCGCACATCGGGAATTGCGGCGTGCCCTTCATGAACAGCACGACGTCGTTTGCCTTGACCTCACTATCGATGAATTGCTCAATGGACATTCGCGGTCTTCCTTCTTGGCGCCGCGGGGTAAAGCGCTCCCGCGCCGACTCTCATCCTCAAAGCTGAATATATGTATCGCAAAACGCCGGCAAAGCCCACGCCAAGATTTCAGGCCCGGGATGACAAATTTTTAAGAAGCGGTTGCCGGAAAGGACCAATTTTCGCATCGCTGCGGTGTGGTGAAAGTCGTCAGTACCGGACCAGGCCGGCCGTCAGCTTTCCGGCGTGCCGGTCTGGAGCGCCAGCGCATGAAGCTTACCGCCCATCTCGGTTTTCAGGGCTTCATAGACGATCTGGTGCTGCTGGACACGGGACTTGCCGCGGAACGATTCGGCAATAACGGTCGCGGCGTAATGGTCGCCGTCGCCGGCGAGATCGCGGATCGTCACTTCGGCATCCGGGATGCGCGCCCGGATCAATCGTTCGATATCGCTAGCGGCCATAGCCATGGCGCGCCCATCCACTCGCTGGTCGGTTTTCACCGGGCCGGAATCGGCAAAGCGGCCCGACATGCGCGCAGAATGGGACGCTGATCCCCGGGCGTCAATGCGCCCGCCGCTCAAACCGCTGCGGCCATGTAAGTGGGCAGCCAAGTCTCGAAGCGTCGCGCGAGATCGGCCACCGGCAGCGGTCGCTCGCCGGCCAGCACAAGCATACGTCCGCCGGTCTCGCCGAGCCGAAACAGCGGCACCGCGGCTGCCCGCGCGCGTTGCGCGATGAGTTCAGCGTTCTTCGCCGCGACGATATAGCGGGCCTGATCTTCGCCGAACCAGAAGGCATAAGCGGGCAAGCCCGGCTGCGCCTCCACGACCGCGCCAATACCGGATGCGATCGCCATGTCGGCCAGCGCGACCAAGAGGCCGCCGTCAGAAATGTCGTGCACCGCCGACACCGCGCCGTCGCGAATCAACGCGCGGACAAGATCACCGTTTCGCCGCTCGGTGGCGAGGTCGACCGGCGGCGGAGCGCCTTCTTCGCGGCCGCAAATTTCTCGCAGGTACAGCGACTGACCGAGCCAGCCGCGGCTCTCGCCAATCAACACAATCGCTTCGCCTTCGGCCTTGAAGGCAAGCGACATCGATTTGGTGAATTCATCGAGCAGACCGACGCCGCCGATCGTCGGGGTCGGCAGAATCGCCCGGCCATTCGTCTCGTTGTAGAGCGACACGTTGCCGGAGACGATGGGGAAATCAAGCGCCCGCGCCGCTTCGCCGATGCCGCGGATGCAACCGACGAGCTGGCCCATGATCTCGGGCCGCTCCGGATTACCGAAATTGAGATTGTCGGTAAGCGCCAGCGGCCGCGCGCCCACGGCCGTGAGATTGCGCCAGGCTTCGACCACCGCCTGTTTGCCGCCCTCGAACGGATCGGCCTCGCAATAGCGCGGCGTGACATCGGAGGTCAGCGCCAGCGCCTTGGGCCCGTCGTTGATGCGCACCACGGCGGCATCGCCGCCGGGTCGCTGCACCGTGTTGCCGAGAATGACGTGATCGTATTGTTCCCACACCCAGCGTTTACTGCACAGATCGGACGAGCCGATCAGCTTTTCCAACGTGTCGGCTATTGGTAGCGGTGGAGCGATTTGAGCCGCCAATACCTGCTCGCGCTGAGTGCTTATGCTGTAAGGGCGCTGATAGACCGGCGCTTCGTCACCCAGCTCCTTGATCGGCAGATCGGCCATGATCATACCGGCGTGACGAACAATGAAGCGTTTGGTCCCCGTGGTTTTGCCGACCACGGCAAAGTCGAGTCCCCATTTGCGGAAGATCGCCTCGGCTTCTTCTTCCTTCTCAGGCCTGAGCACCATGAGCATGCGCTCCTGGCTCTCCGACAGCATCATCTCGTAGGCGCTCATACCGGTTTCGCGGCAGGGCACCTTGTCGAGATCGAGCGTGACGCCGAGATCGCCCTTGGCGCCCATCTCCACGGCGGAACAGGTCAGCCCCGCGGCGCCCATGTCCTGAATGGCGATGACACAGCCTTTGGCCATGATTTCGAGGCAGGCTTCGAGCAACAGCTTTTCCGAGAACGGATCGCCGACCTGAACGGTCGGACGTTTTTCCTCGGCATCGGCTCCGAACTCGGCCGAGGCCATGGTGGCGCCGTGGATGCCGTCGCGTCCGGTTTTCGAGCCGAGATAAACGATCGGCATGCCGACGCCCGACGCAGCGGAATAAAAGATCTTGTCTTTCTCCGCGAGACCGACCGCCATGGCGTTAACCAGGCAGTTGCCGTCGTAGCGGCGGTGGAAGCGCACTTCGCCGCCGACCGTCGGCACGCCGAACGAATTGCCGTAGCCGCCGATGCCGGCGACAACGCCGGCAACCAGATGGCGCGTTTTCGAATTGTTTGGATCGCCGAAAGACAGCGCGTTGAGGCAGGCGATCGGCCGCGCGCCCATGGT
>JASHQI010000279.1 GCA_030037645.1 Xanthobacteraceae bacterium | reverse complement strand
TCAGCGTCATGCGCCGGGCCAAGGAGCCCTACGCCATCGCCTATGTCACGCTGGCGGAGGGGCCGACGATGATGACCAACATCGTCGATTGCGATTTCGATGGTCTGCACATCGGCGAGCCCGTCAGCGTCGTTTTCCAGGACACCGAGAATGGGCCGCCGGTACCGATGTTTCGGCCGGTCCGAGCGGGATGATTTTAAATTGGTGCCATAGCGCTTGCGTGCGCGGCGCGCTGCTCACCCTCGAATCAATCGGGAATCATCATGCTTTAGCCTGAAGGCTTGTTTATGATAATTTCAGCTAAAAGTTTGGTTTGCGCAAATTAAGATTTTAGCTGAATTGACGTTGGGCCTTGCGCAAGATTTGTAGCGCAGCATGGGCCCATGCAAGAGCGCAGACGAGTCCGGCGCACCAGGGTTTACAAGTGCGCCAAAATCTCCATGAACGGGTCGCTTCGCGACTGCGTTGTTCGCGATATTTCTTCGCTCGGCGCGCGCCTTGCGTTCGTCAGCACCGTTTCCATCCCGGATCGTTTGTCACTGACGTTCGACGATGCGCGCACGCTGCGGGCGTGCCGTGTCGCCTGGCGCTCGGTGACGGAAATCGGCGTGGAATTCAGCGAGGCGACTTTTCATTCCGCGGCTTAGAGAATGGTGGTTCTAAGTTGGTGCCGCAGCGTTGTCGCGGCGCGCTCCCTCTCCCCGGCGGGGAGAGGGCTGGGGTGAGGGGGTTCGGAAGCTTGAGAATATTCTGCAACAGCCGAACCCCCTCACCCTCGCTCCCCTCGATCAAGTCGGGGGTCGCTCGACCTCTCCCCGCTGGGGAGAGGTGAAGCAAGCCTAGATCGCCCTCGAATTAATCAAAAATCATCATTCTCTAGATGCGAGCTTTCGGCGGTTATCCATTCGGCCCTGATATGACGATTATTCGAGCTTCAACTTGAGCTTCTTGACCAGCGCCGCCCATTTGCCTTCTTCGCGCTTGATATTGGCCGCGTATTGCTCCGGCGTACTCGGCGCCGGATCGTCGCCGTAAGTTATCAGGCGCTTCTTGAAGTCCTCCGCGGCCAGCATGGTGCGCAGCTCCTTGTTGAGCCGGTCGACGATCGGCCGCGGCACGCCGGCCGGCGCCGTGAGGCCGTAATACTGCACTGCCTCGAAGCCGGGCAGGCCGGACTCGGCGGCGGTCGGCACGTCGGGCAGGGCCGCCGAGCGCTGCGCACCCGTCACCGCAATGGCGCGCAGTTGTCCGGACTGCACATTGCTGACCGCCGCCGGGATCGTGTCGAAGCCAATCGGAACGTGATTGCCGAGCACGTCGTTGGTCAGCGGCGCAGTGCCCTTGTAGGTGACGACCGTGATGTCGACGCCGGCCATGAGATTGAACAGCCTGGCGGCGAAATAGTTGATGGTCGGCGGCGGCGGCGTGCCTTCGGTGAGCTTGCCAGGCTGTTTCTTCGCCAACGCAATCACGTCGGCCAGCGATTTCGCCGGGAACGACGGGTTCGTGACGATAAAAATCGGCGTGGAGGCGATCAGGCCGATCGGCGAGAAATCCTTGTTGACGTCATAGCCGGCATTGGGGCTGAGGCTGATGCCGGTGAGCATGATTCCGAGCGTGTAGCCGTCCGGTGCGGCCTTGGCGAGGTCGCGCGTGCCGATCATGCCGCCCGCGCCGCCGCGATTTTCGACGACCACCTGTTGGCCGAGCGCCGCCGCCAGTCTTTGCCCGACCAGGCGGCCGATCAGATCGACGCCGCCGCCGGGCGGATAGGGCACGATCAGCGTGATCGGATGGGTGGGATAGCCTGCCGCCGAAGCGCGATGAAGCGGTGTGCCGAGAGCGGCCGCGAGCAGCGCGCTTGCCGCAAGGCCCACACAAACGATCCGGCGCATCATGGCGCGATCCCCGCAATCTTTATGAGAGCGTAACTATAGCTCCGGACGCCGGGCATGCGCTACATTGGCGCGGCAACGCAGGGAGCGTGTGCATGCGATTCGGTCTCTTCGGCAGCGCAACCGCCCGCCACGGCGGGCCCGATGTCGATTCCGGACGGGGCTACAAGCAATTCGTCGAATACAACGTCGAAGCCGAGGCGCTCGGTTATCATTCGACGTTTTTGGTCGAGCATCATTTCACCGGCTTCGGCCAGGTCTCCGCCAGCCTCTCGCTGCTGACCTGGGTCGCGGCAAAGACGAAATCGCTGCGGCTCGGTACCGCCGTGCTTGTGCTGCCCTGGCACAATCCGGTCTTGATTGCCGAACAGGCAGCGACGATCGATCTGTTGTCCGGCGGCCGCCTCGATTTCGGCGTCGGCAAGGGTTACCGGCACAACGAGTTCGCTGGTTTTTGCGTGCCGATGGCGGAAGCCGAAGCGCGTTTTTGCGAGTCGCTCGATGTCATCGTAAAGTCCTGGACGTCGAAGCAGCGCTTTTCCCATCACGGCAAGTATTGGCATTTCGAGGACATCATCGTCGAGCCGCCGACGGCGCAAAAGCCGCATCCGCCGATGTGGATGGGCGCCGGCAGCCCGGACTCGATCCGTCAGGTCGCCGAGCGCGGCTACGGCCTCCTGCTCGATCAGTTTGCGTCATTCGAAACCGTCGCCGAGCGTGTGTCGATCTTCAAGTCCGAGATCGAAAAGCGCGGCCGTGTGTTCAATCCGATGGATGTCGGCGTCGCGCGTGCCTTCTACGTGGCTAAGGACGAAGCCGATAAGGAGGCGGCGCTTGAGCGGCGGCTCGAAGCGCAACGCCGCCTCACGGCGATCTCCAGCGCGCCGGATGGCAGCAAGAGCAAAGCGAGCATCATGGCGTATTCCGACACCCGTGAAGCGAGCGAGGAGAGCGCGCTGTATGGGACCCCCGACGAAATCGCGCAGAAGCTCGAAAAGCTGCGCCGACTCGGCGTCGAATATGTTTTGCTCAACGGCGGTGGTCCCACACACGATAGTCTGCGTCGTTTCGCGCGCGAGCTGATGCCGGCTTTCGGCGAGGGCGCGAGAATGCGTGTGGTGGGGTAATCGCTCGAAGAGGAACGTACGGAATTGAGAAGATGAGTCATACTCCGGGGGCGCAGTTACGCTCTTCCTCCCCCTGGAAGGGGGAGGATAGGAGGGGGTCTACGGCCTCGCGGTTTTCACGAACCAAAGAGGCGACCGCACGCGCTCGCCGGTTGCGCCGCGACGCCACAACAGCGGAAAGAAAACTATGGCGCGTACTGCAGCGCAGCCAAGTCAAAGGCTTGAGTTTTCGTCGACAGCACCCGTTCGGCAGATACGTTCTCGATTTTTATTGTCCGGCAATCCGCCTCGCCATCGAAGTTGACGGTGGACAACATAACGACGTCCGTCATCGAGCCAATGATGAAAGGCGTTCCCGGGTGCTGTCAGATAAGGGCATTACGATACTCCGTTTCTGGAATAATGACGTCCTCAAAAATGTAGAGGGAGTTTGGGAAGTGGTTGCTCGTACTGCCGCCATGCTCTGTTCACGGCTCGCGACCCCCACCCCGACCCTCCCCCTTTCAGGGGGAGGGAGTACGCCGCGCTGCAAATGATCGACAAAATCGTGAAAACCATGGCCGAGGCGATGGCGGGTATCCGCGACGGCTCGGTCATCCTGATCGGCGGTTTCGGCAGCATCGGCCAACCGAACGCGCTGATTGCCGGTCTGATCGAACAAGGCGCCAAGGATCTGACCGTCGTCGCCAACAACTCCGGCGTCGGCCACGTTGGCTTGGCGAAGCTCCTCGAAACAGGCCGCGTGCGCAAGATCGTGTGCTCGTTTCCGCGCACGGCCGATCCGGTTGTGTTCGAGACACTGTGGCGCGAAGGCCGCATCGAGCTTGAAGTCGTGCCGCAGGGCACGATGGCGGAGCGCAT
>JASHQI010000278.1 GCA_030037645.1 Xanthobacteraceae bacterium | reverse complement strand
CCTATGACCTGCGTGTAATAGTCGATCATCTTCTGCATGTCGGGCGTCTCGAACGTGGCGTGTCCGATGCGTCTGGGCTTGATCATGTCGTTCTCCTGGCGCGCGTCACCTTGGGGCGTGAGAAGGAATCAATCACCACGCTCGCCGCAACTCAAGACCTGCTCGGGGCGGTCTTGCCAATCGTCCGGGATCGCGGTTTGGTCGCCGGCGAGGTTCGATCCAAGGGAGTAACGCACATGGCTGGGGCTAAATCGGCTGGCTACAAACTCGCAACCTGTCAAACGAGCGACGGGTCGCGCGCCTGCCTCATCGTCGGCGAGGATGTGTTCGATGCCGCCAAGCTGACCGGCAAGGCGGCCTATGCGACCGTTCTCGGCATCCTGGCGGACTGGAAGTCGGCCGAAGCGGCCTTGAAGAAGGCTGCTAGGGGCGCGGCCAAAAGCCGGGCCAAGCGCCAGCCGCTCGGCAAGACCAAGCTGCTCGCGCCGGTCCGGTTTCCGCCGACGATCTACTGCGCCGGAGCAAACTACATGGATCACGCCGCCGAAATGGCAAAGCGCGAGGGCCGGCCGCCGCCTGCCGATCCGCACACGCAGGGGCTGAAGGCCTGGCATTTCCTCAAGGGCCCGCACGCCGTCGCCGACCCGGGCGCGACGGTGAAAATTTCCGGCTACGCCAAGAATATCGACTGGGAGATCGAGCTCGCTGCCGTGATCGGACGCCCCGCCAAGGACGTGCCGCAGGAAAAAGCGCTGGCCTATGTGGCCGGTTACACGATCGCCAACGACCTGTCGGCGCGCGACCGCGGCCGCCGCGCCAACGTGCCCGAAACCTCGCCGTTCAAGCACGACTGGACCAAGCACAAGACCTTCGAGGGCTCCTGCCCGCTGGGGCCTTGGATCGTACCGGCGAGCGATATCGAGGATCCGCAAAAGCTCGGCCTCAAGCTCTGGGTCAACGGCGTGCTGAAGCAGGATTCCAACACCAGCGACATGATCTTCAACCTCGCCGAGCAGATCGAGCAATTATCGGCCGGCATGACGCTGCATCCCGGCGACCTGATCCTGACCGGCACGCCGGCCGGCGTCGGTGCCGGCCGCGGCGAGTTCCTCAAGGCCGGTGACGTGGTCAAGCTCTGGATCGAAAACATCGGGGAACTGAGCAATAGGATGGCCTGAAGCATCGTTCTGGACGCGGTGCGAAGCCTGCGGGCTTGGCATGACCGCAAGGGCAGCGGCTCGGCATTCTATGCATGCCCCGATTGCTGCGCTGAGGGCCTTTTCCTGCACATTTCGCTTGTCCAAATTTAGAATGGGACTAGAAAAATCAGACACGGAACCGCGGTCGCGCTTGACCGTGGTTTGTGCTAAATGCATGGGTCGACAGCGCGAGTCCGTCGCGGATGTGCGCGGTCGGCGGCACCGAGAAGGAATTAATTCATCCTCAGGGATGACACTCAAGAGTGAAACGCAAGGGTGTGTGACAGATGGCGGAAAAATTCGTCGCTAAGCTTTCGGAATTCAAGGATGGAGACCGCAGGATCGTCTTCATCGGCGACAACGAAATCGGCGTGTTCCGGCATGAGGGCGAGTATTACGCTTATAGCAATTTCTGCCTGCATCAGGGCGGCCCGGCCTGCGAAGGCTTGACCATCGCCAAGGTCGAGGAACGGCTGCGGCCGGACAAGACCTCCATGGGCTTGTTCTTCTCCGAAAACGAGATGCACTTCGTCTGCCCCTGGCACGGCATGGAATACGACATGAGAACCGGCGAATGCGTGGCGGACCGCCGCATGAAGCTCAAGAAATACAAGACCTTGCAAAAGGGAGAGGACCTTTATGTCGTCGCCTAAACGCGCGGCGAAGGCGGTGGCAAAGACCGCGGCCAAAGCCGCGCCGAAGCCGGCGCGGCGCCCGACCGTGGTTGCGGCCGCCGCGCAATCGAGCGTTGGAACGGCCAATGGCGCCTCCGCCGAAGCGACCCGGCTCGCCACCGTGCTCGAGCGTGGCATTGTCGACGGCAAGCTCGACATGGTGACGGCCGAGGCGCTGCAAAAACTGATGGCGGCAGCTTGCCGCGTCTATACGGCGCGCACCGAGGCCGGCGAGCAGTTCAATCCGGTGCCGAAAAATTCGATTTCCGCTACCGATGTGATGGTGACGGCGAGCGGATTGTTACGGGCCGCCGATCTCGCGGTTTTCGAGCTCGGTATGTGGCAGAGTTGGACGGGAAGGTGATGAACGTCATTGCGAGCGAAAGGAATCAATCCAGAAGTCGGCACTGATTGGATTGCTTCGTCGCTTCGCTCCTCGCAATGACGACGGAACTTGAGACTGGATAATAGACGGCAGGAGAAAACGCTATGGATCTCATCGCTGATCGCGGTCGCCGCGTGACGGTCGAGGAACTCAACACCACCCGGCTGCTGGCTCATGCGCGCAAGCAGGCGCACCAGCGCAGCCTGGATGACATCGTAATCGTCGATGTCGATGCCCATCATTACGAGAACGAGAACTACGACGAATTCCTGCCCTACATGGAAAATGACGTGCTGCGGCAGCTTACCATTTCGGGGCGCCGCAAGAGCCGCCAGGGCATCATGCCGACTCAGGTCGGCTATCAGGACATGGGCGGCCGCGTCACGCGCTACCCGATGCGCGGCACCGAGAAGACCGAGGGCGGGTTGCGCGACGTGCAGCTCGGCTACCGGTGGATGGACGCGATGAGCGTCGACTATTCCTGCCTGTTCCCGACCGGCATGCTCAACATCGGCCTGCATCCGCAAAAGGAAATGGAGGCCGAGCTGTGCTGGGCCTACAACCGCTGGCTCACCGAGAAGGTTCTGCCGGAAGCGAACGGCCGCTTCTATTCGATGCTCTGCCTGCCGTTCAACGACCCCGAGGCGGCGATGCGCCACGTCGAGACCTTCGGTGATCGCAAGCATGTCGGCGGTTTCATGGTCACCACCGTGCGCTCACATATGGCGGTCTATGACAACGCCTACATGAAGCTTTATCGGGCGATGGAGGAGCGCGGTCTGGTGCTGTCGTTCCATTCCGGCCCGAACTGGGGCGAACCGATCTATCGTAGCTGCAACCGCTTCATGGCGGCGCATGCGCTCGGCTTCTCCTGGTACAACGTGCTGCATTGCACGAACTGGATCGTCAATGGCATGGGCGAGCGTTTCCCGAAACTTCCGGTGATCTGGATCGAATCGGGTCTGGCCTGGGTGCCGTTCCTGATGCAGCGCCTCGACCACGAATACATGCTGCGGCCGTCCGAGGCGCCGCTGCTCAAGAAGAAGCCGTCGGATTACATGCGCGACATGTACTATTCCTCGCAGCCGATGGAGATCCAGGACCACGAAGCGATGGAATGTACGTTCCGCATGATGAATGCGGAGACGCAGTTGCTCTACGCGTCCGACTATCCGCACTGGGACTTCGATCTACCGTCGACGGTCTGGGACCTGCCGTTCCTGTCGGAGAAGGCCAAGCACAACATCCTCGGCGGCACGGCGGCGCGGCTGTTCAAGCTGCCGCCGCGCAACGAAAAGCAGAAAGAGAACCTCAGGAAGTTCGGCAATCTGACCGCTGCGGCGGCCTGACGCCGCTCTGCCCTGCGGCGACTACGCCGCAGGGACTCGGCCTTGTCGCTGAAACATTATTTTGGAATTGTGATGCCCGGCCTCGTGCCGGGCATTTTTTTAGGAGGTTCCCATGCTGTCGCGCGCCTGCCTCGTGGCCGTTCTCGCGGGCCTCGCAACAGCAGCGCCGGCAAGCGCGCAAGACTCGGTCGCGCAGTTTTACAAGGGCAAAGACATCAATCTTGTCGTCGGCTCGTCGGCCGGCGGCGGTTACGACACCTATGCGCGCCTGATCGCTCGCTATATGGGCAGCTATATTCCGGGCAATCCGACAATCGTGCCGCAGAACATGCCCGGCGCCGGCAGCAACAAAGCCGGGGGCTACATCTATTCGGTGGCGCCGAAGGACGGCACCGCCATCGGCGCGGTGTTTCCCGGAATCATTCTGCAGCCGCTGATCGGCGATGTGCCGACCCCGCACGATCCGAGCAAATTCATCTATGTCGGCAGCGCCAACAGCGACGCCTATATGTGCGTCGCGCGCAAGGACGCCGCCGTGCACACCTTCAAGGACCTGCTGACGCATGTGTTGATCATTGCCGGCGGCACGGAAGGTGCGACAACCCACGACCTGCCGGTGATCGAGAACAATCTCCTCGGCGCGCATTTTCGCATCGTCACGGGCTATCCCGGCATGCACGAAGACACCATGGCGATCGAGCAGAACGAAGTGCAGGGTGTATGCGGCTACGGCTGGGCGAGCCTGGAGTCGCAACATCCCGACTGGCTGACGCGCGGTTTCATCAACATCGTCGTGCAGGAGAGCGTCAAAGGCTATTCCAAGCTCAACGCCATGGGCGTGCCGCGTACATTCGATTTTGCCAAGACCGACGAAGAGCGCAAGATTCTCGAGCTCGTCTACAGCCAGGGTGTGTTCGGCCGCCCCTATGTGCTGCCGCCGGGCGTGCCGGCGGACCGCGTCGCCGCGTTGCGAAAGGCCTTCATGGAGACCCTGCACGATAAGGCGTTGCTGGCGGAAGCCGCGCACATGAGGCTCGACATCGACCCGATCTCGGGTGAGGACCTACAGGCCCTGGTGGCGAAGCTTTATGCGCTGCCGCCGTCTATCGCCGCGCGCACCAAACAGGCGCTGATCTATAAGCCGCCGCAATGATGCGAAATTCGGTTCATAACAAGTTCGGATCCATAACAAGTTCGGATCATAACATTGTTGTTCCGCCTTCGCGGGTACCACCGAAACGATGAAGCACGTATGGGGGCATGTTTTGCCCGGAAGTGTCTCAATTTGAAAATACATCTATGGTCGAACCGTGCGGGGCGGGGCGATAAGAAATAGGGATTGTCAGATGCGCACCCTTACCGCCTACGGGATCGGCGTGGTGATCGTTCTTGCTGTACTCAACGGCATAGCATGGCAAGCAGGAATGCCCTGGCTGCACAGTCTCAATGTGTTTTCCGCCGGGTTTGTCCTTGGCGTGCTCGGGACGTATATTTCAGCTTTCGTCAACGGCTATCGCCGGATCGCCTGATTTCAACCTGCGTTACGACGCTTCGGCCGTTGCGTCGATCAGGCCGGCTGGGGACGTTCCCGGCCGGCCTGAGCCGACGATAGGGCGTCGGCTTCCGTCAAGGGCTTGCCGTTTGTCTCCGGCAGGAACGGCACGGTGATCAATCCGAGAATATAGAACAGGGCGACAATCGTCGCGGTCATGCCGTAACCGCCGAGGCTGACAATCAAGCTGCCCGCAATCAGCGGCGCGACGGCGGATATCAAACGCGGCGTATTGAATATGAACCCGGCCGCTGTCGCGCGCATTCGGGTCGGGAACAATTCCGGCAGCCACACCGCCGTCCACGAGAAGACGCCTTGGGTGAAAAATCCGAAAACTGCAAATACCAGCAACAGCAGGTGAATCTCTTTCACCAACAAATAAACGATCGGAGTAAGAATCAAGGACAGCAGATAATAGAGTAACGTCGTCGGTTTGCGGCCTAGCGCGTCGGCCAAAAATCCGAAGCAGAAGAAGCCGAGCAAGGCGCCGAGATTTTGTACCAGTCCTGCCAGGCCGACCCAGCGCTGGGCGGCAAGTCCGGCGGCGGTCGCGACCGAGCCGACATAGCTCGGCACGAAGCTGGAAACGCCCCAATAGCCGATCGTGACCGACAGCGACATCACGAACGTCAGAATGAGCCGCATACGCACCGCGGGCTCGGCGAACATGTCGACCAGCGTAAAGCGGACTATGGCTGCGTCTTCGCCATGGAGCACCGCGCCCTGCCGCCGCAGTTCCCGTGCGGCGCGCCGCTGCCGGTTCGATTGCTCCCAACGCGGCGATTCGGGAATATTGCGAATGATCCAGAAGGTGATGAGGGCCGGCAGCACGCCGACCAGGTACATGAAACGCCAGGCGCTTGGTCCGGACGTGCCGATCGCCACCCAGACCGCGGAAGCAATGATGCTGCCGAGCGGGAAGCCACATTGCAGGAGAGCCCCGCCCTTGCCACGCGCGTGGTCCGGCCACAGTTCGGCGGTGATCGAGGCCCCGGTCGCCCATTCCGAGCCGATCGCCAGCCCGACGAGAAAGCGGAATACCGCGAAGGACAGCCAGCTCCACGACAGCGCGCTCAGGCCGGTCAGCAGCGAATAGGCGAGAATCGTCAAGGCCATCGACCGCTTGCGGCCGATATAGTCGGCCAGGATGCCGCCGAGTAGGCCGCCGACCCCCCAACCGAACACCGTTATCGCAATCACCGCACCGGCATAGGCGGGAATGAACTTATATTGCGAGGCTTGGAGCAGTTGGTGCAGTGCAGCACCAACAGTCAGGATAAGGGCAAAGACCTCGAACCCATCGAATGTCCAGCCGAGATTGGAGGCGACCAGCGCTTTCCACTGCGCGCTGTCGAGTGAGCGATACCACGGCGCGGAACCGATCATGCCGATTTTGCTCATGTTTTTCTCCCCCGGCTGGCTCGCTCAATATGCGAGTTTTCGCAGCGGATACAGGACCGTAGCTCCGCGGTCACAGCAGCGGCAAGGCCGCGCACCGTGGATGCATTGCCGCAGCCTCCTTGACCCACGGGAACCCAATGGAGGACATTGGATTACACAGATCAAGATCGTAAATCAGGGCCCGGGACTGGCCCTCGATTTTTTGTGGCGACGCGCGAGGGCGATCTCCTGGGAAAGCAACACAAAATTATGCTAACAGACAATGGAGCGGCGATCCTGACGGCGCCGGTTTCTATCACCACATCGTCGCCGCTCAGTCGGCCGACTTGCAAAGCGCTGTTGTTCGAGTGTGGCAGCGCGGCCAAGACCATCAGGTTTGGCAAGGGCAAAGATGTCATCATCGCCGACAATTGCCAGCAATTCTTGTACATCAATCACGACGGGTGGCTGTCGCGCTACAAGATTCTCCATAACGGTTGCCGGCAAATCGTCAATTTTGTCCTGCCTGGGGAGATTTTCGGCCTGCACGCGTGCGCATTCAGGAACTCCCTCTACTCGGTCGCGACACTGACGCAAGCCTCGCTGACGGCGATTCCAATCGAGATGGTCGGCAAAGCGACGGAGCGAAACGCCAAGCTGTCGAGGGCGTTGTTTTGCTCTGCGGTACGCGAAGCGGCGATGCTCGGCGAGCATTTGATCGATACCGCTCGTCGTTCCGCCTATGGGCGCGTCAGTCATTTTCTGCTCGAATTGTTCGTGCGACTGGAGCGCGTCGGCCAGACCGACGACATGTCATTTAGAATGCCGCTGACGCAGGAGACGATCGGCGATGCGCTCGGGTTGAGCCCGGTACACGTGAACCGGACGCTGCGCGCGCTGCGCGACGACAAGCTGATCGCGGTCCACGGCAAGCGCGTGACGCTGCTGGACTTCGGCGCGCTCTGCCGCCTGTCCGATTTCGAAGAATCCTATCTTGGCGAAGGCGCGCGCCCGCGCAGCGAATTATCGCCGGTCTTTGACTTTCCCCGAACCGAGGCGGTTGCGACCGCTTAGCCTGCCGAAAGCGCCCGCTCCAGACCTGGTCCGGCGTGGGGCTTAGTCATCAGAAAAGATCGTTTTCGCCAATGGCGCATCATGCGGCGCGAGGGGCTTGACCGGCCCGGAAATCGGGTTGTGCGATGTTCAGTTCGCTCGGCCGCTTGAGCCGCGAATTGATCATGGGTCGCAGCACGAGGAAACCGAGCAGTGCGGCGATGACATTCATGACACAGCCGACGGCGTAGACCGCGTGCCAAGAACCGGTGTAATGCGTCAACACGTTGCCGACCGGTACCAGCAGAGAAGCCACTCCCTTCGCAGTGTACATGATGCCGTAATTGACGGTGACGAATTTCCGGCCGAAGGCGTCGCCGACTGTCGCCGCGAACAGGCTGAAAATGTCGCCCCAGAACAGGAACACCAACGCGTCGGTAATCACGAACGATATGGGCGTGGTACCGAAGAAGCCGAAGGCCGCTATGCATATGGCCTCGATCCCGAAGGCGAGCCCCATCATATTGGCGCGCCCGATGTAATCGGAAATCCAGCCGTTGAGCGGGCGCCCCACCCCGTTGGTGATATTGTGCAGCGTGATCGCCGCCACGATGGCGGAGGTACTGATGCCGAAGAGCGTCACCGGCATGTTGGCGATGCCGCGCTCGTGCGCAATCGGCGCGAGCTGCGCCGCCGACATCAAGCCGCCGGCCGCAACCAGGAAGAACATGAGATACATGATCCAGAATATCGGCGAGCGCAGGGCCTGTGACGGCGGCAGGTCCGCGGTGCCCTGTCGGACCTTGACCTTCTGGGCCATCACCGGCACGTCCTGCGGCTGGGGTGCCCTGATAAAATTCGATACGACAACAATGATCACGCCGTAGATGATCGCGAAAACCAGGAATGTGTGTTGATAGCCGCTTGTGGAGATCATCGCGCGGATCGGCGCAATCGTGATCGCGGCTCCGGCGCCGAAGCCTGCCGCGGTCAACCCGGCGCATAGGCCCCGCTTGTCGGGGAACCATTTGAGCGCATTGCCCACGCAGGTGCCGTAGACTGCGCCACCGGCAAATCCTGCGACCGCGCCGCCGAGATACAACATGCCGAGCGATGACGCCCGTGAATTGATGAACCATGCGAGGAAAGTGGCGATGCCGCCGGCAAGCACCATCCAGCGCGGGCCGATGCGGTCGACGATGGCGCCTTCGAACGGCACCAGCCAGGTCTCCAGCAAGATGAAGATCGTGAAGGCGACCTGAATTTCGGCTTTGGTCCATCCCCACTGGTGCTGGATCGGCAGGACGAACAGCGTCCAACCGTACTGCAGGTTGGCAACGCTCGCCATGCAGATGATGCCAAGAATAAGCTGGAGCCAGCGGAATGAATTTGATGTGCGGGCTGCGGCTGTGGCGTCGTTCGGCATGGCACGTTTTCTCCTTGGCGCGCTTCTCGTGCGGGTTATTCTCTGGCGCGCTTTGCGCGAGCGCCTTATCTCTTGGTTCGGCCGGCGGTTGGCAGCGATATTTTGGTCGATGCCGGCTCAATGAGGCCATGGTGGGCGCAGCGACGGCTCGGCGCCCTAACCGGCGAGCCTAATCCATGTTAGGAATTGGCAGGCGTGATTTGCTGTCAGACCGGTTCGCGCGCCACGTATCAATGCAGCCCGGGCTTATTTTGGAGGCTATTTCGGCGTCCCGTGCGCTGAAGTCGGCATCGAATGAATGAGTTTGCGCACGGTTGGAAGCAGAACGGTCGCCGCACGGATTCGCCCGAGCGGGGCCGACTCACGGCATGGCGGTTCGTCACGACCTGGATCCGCCGCGAAGCGTCGGCCCTGGACCCCGGTTGCTTTGCGCTTGTCATGGCGACGGGCATCATCTCGAATGCATTTTATCTCGACGGGCAATATCCGCTCGCCGATGCGCTGTTTGCGGTGAACCTTGTCGCCTATCCGTGGCTGTGCCTGCTGACCGCGTTGCGCGTTGCGCGTTATGCGGCCGCGATGGGAGCCGATCTCTTCAGTCCGCGCCGGGTGTTTTTGTTCTTTACCGTGGTCGCCGCTACCGACGTGCTGGGCATGTCTATCGGTTTGCGCGGCTTCCCGACGATCGCGCTCGCAATGTGGCTCTTCGCATTCGCGCTCTGGCTCGGCTTGATCTATTTCGGTTTCGGCGTGCTGATGTTTCACAACACCGTCGAAGGCGCCGACGTTGTCGAGGGTGCGTGGCTGAATGCCATCGTCGGCATTCAATCGCTGGTGATCCTGGGCGGCGCAGTCGCATTGCCGGCCGCCAAGGCGCCCCCGCAGCTCTTCGTGCTGCTCCCCATGCTGTGGACGATCGGCCTCGTGCTCTACGGAATTTTCGTTGTGCTGTTGTCTTCCCGCGTTTTCTTCTTGGCATTGAGACCCGCTGACGTGACTCCGCCGCTGTGGGTGGTGATGGGCGCCGCTGCGATCAGCGTCAATGCCGGTGCGATACTGCTCGCTGATGGCGGCACGACGCCGTTTCTGCAATCGCTGCAGCCTTTTCTCGCCGGCGTGACGCTGGCCCTGTGGGCCTGGGGGACGTGGTGGATTCCGCTTTTGCTCCTGCTCGGCGTTTGGAAGCACGGCTTCCACCGTTTTTCGATCGACTACACACCGATGCTGTGGAGCATCGTGTTTCCGCTCGGCATGTATTCGGTGGCGACCTTGCGCCTGTCCCAAGCCATGGAGGTGCCCGCCCTGGCGTCGTATTCGCGGCTCATGACCTGGATCGCTCTCGCCGTCTGGGCCGCAACCGTTGTCGGCCTGTTCGTCGCGTCATACCGCAGCGCTTCAAAGCTGATGAGCTTGGCGCAATGGTTTGGCTCCGCCGCCGACGGCCACGAATGACTGGTACGATGGCGAATTGACCTTGGCGCGAGATTGCCTCACTTTGCCGACGCTGCCCTGGTGTGGCGGTTGGGAAGTCCGCACCATTATGTCGGCTGGGCTCGTGGTGCGGATTGCTGAACCAAAGCCACACTCACTAGATCAATACGTCGCTGGTGTCCTTTCGATTCCGAAGTTTGCAGCCGAGCGTGCCGTGTAATCACGCGAACTTCGGAATCGGGACGCAAGGAGAGTATTTCATGAAGCTCGGCTTCTTCGTCATGCCGGTCCATCCGCCGGAGCGCGACTACGTACGGACGCTACGCGAGGACCGCGAGGCTTTCATTCTCGCCGACCGGCTCGGTTACAGCGAAGGCTATTGCGGTGAGCACCTGACTGATGTCGTCGAGAACATTCCGTCGAGCTTGATATTCTGCGCTTCGCTCGCCGGTTTCACCTCGCAGATCAAGCTTGGCACGGCGGTCGTGAACCTGCCGTTCAGCCATCCGCTGATCGTGGCGGCGCATGCCGCGCTGGTCGATAATTTGCTGCAAGGCCGCTTTCTGCTGGGCATCGGCGCCGGCATCCTGCGTACCGATGCCGAGGCGCTCGGGCTGCTTGAAGCCGACCGCGGTGCGATGTTTGCCGAGGCGATCGATCACATCTTGGCGCTGTGGTCCGGCGCCGCACCCTACAATCTCACCGGCAAATACTGGAACATCTCCACCGCGAAAACGCTTTGGCCGGAGATCGGGCTGGGCGATATCGTCAAGCCGTTTCAGAAGCCGCATCCGCCGATTCTCGGCACCGCGACCGATCCGCAGCCCAAGGGCTTCATCGCGCTCGGCCGCCGCGGCTGGTGGCCGATCTCGTCCAATTTCCTGCACAGCAATCATCTGCTGAGCCAATGGAACAATTATGCCAAAGGCTGTGCCGAAGGCGGCCATCGCGCTGATCGCGCCAATTGGCGCGTGGCGCGCTCGATCTTCGTTGCCGATGACGACAAGATCGCGCGCGCCTACGGCGGCGACGATCCCAAGAGCCCGTATCGGTTCTACATGAGCCAGCTCACGGCCAAGCTCAGGAAGGGCAAGCGGCTCGGCGGCTTCAAAGAGCGGCTCGACATGGCCGATGACGAGGTCACCGTTGACTACGTGCTGAACAACGTCGTTATCCGCGGCAGCGTTAATCGCGTCATCGACGGCATTCTGGCGCTGCATGAAAAGGTCGGTGACTTCGGCACGTTGCTCTATTGCGGCAAGGACTGGGCCGATTCGGCCTTATCCCGCAAATCCATGGAGCTGATGGCCGAGAAGGTGATGCCCGCCGTCAACGCGGCGATCGGCAAGCGGGTCGCGGCCGAGTAGCCGTGACCGTAGGCGAGGGGCGCCATGCCGAAAGACGATCTGCAACCGGATGAGCCTATAACGGCGAAACGGTCGCCGCCAATGTCGGCAGTGGTCCGGCATCGGCTGAGCGCGCATCATGACCAAGCGTAGAGTCCTGCTCGGCTTGATCGGAGCGAACATCATGGAGTCGCTGGCGCCGGCACTCTATGCAGATGCACTCGCAGCCGCCGAACTCGATGGCGACTACCATCTCATGGATGTCGATCGCTTGCCCGAGCGGCGTCTCGCGGCGCTGCTCGGCGCGGTCAAAAGCGCCGGCTTTACCGGAATCAACGTCACGTTTCCGTTCAAACGGGACATTCTGACGCTTCTCGACGCGGTGGACTCCAAGGCCGCACAGATCGGCGCGGTCAATACTGTAACGATTGCGCCGGACGGCAATACTGCCGGCTTCAACACCGACTGCGTCGGCTTTCGCCGCAGCTTCGAGGAGGGCATACGCCGCGACAGCGCTATGGGCGCGACAGTGGTCTTGATCGGAGCCGGTGGCGCCGGGCGTGCCGTCGCCCATGCTTTCATGGAGATGGGCGCTGCAGCTCTTGTCGTTCATGACTGCGACGATGAGCGGGCCGTCGGATTGGTGACGGAGCTGGCATCGCAATACGGCACCTCGCGCTGCCGGCTCGCCGACGACCTTGAACGCGACATTGCTCTTGCCGACGGCGTCGTCAACGCGACACCCGTCGGAATGCGCGGCTTTCCCGGCAATCCGGTGCCGATCTGCGCGCTGACGGCCAATCATTGGGCCGTCGATATCATCTACACGCCCATCGAGACCGCCTTCATCACGGCCGCCGCCGCGCGAGGCTGCCGCGTCTTGACGGGCGGCGCGATGTGCGTGCATCAGGCAGCCGAGGCGTTCCTGCGGTTCACCGGTGTCACTGTGGACATTTTGCGCCTGCATCGCACCTTCGCCGCGGCGCTTGCGGCACGACACTAGGCCGAGACATGTCGATCGAGACCCAAGACATCGCGCGCGACGGCCTCTATGGCTACATGGCGCGGCCGCAACCGGCCGGCAAAGGCGGCGTGCTGATCGTGCCGACGATCTTCGCCGTCAACCCGTTCGTGCGTCAGTACGCCGACGAGTTGGCCCGTGCCGGCTTGACCGCTGCGGTGTGCGATCTTTATTCCGGGCTGCCGTTGGTCACCGGCTATGAGGAATCGCTCGCCCGAGCGCGCAAGCTCAACGACGGATTGGTCGAGCAGATCGTCGGCAAATGGCTGGACCATCTACAGCACAGCCACGCGTTGCGCTCGCTTGGCATCCTCGGCTTCTGCCTCGGCGGGCGTTTTGCGTTGTTGCGCGCCGCCCGCGATGCGCGGATCGTGGCTTGCGCCGCCGCCTATCCGTCGATCGAGGATCCGATGCTTCCCAATCAAAGTCAGGACGTGCTGAAACTCGCCCCCGACATCCGCTGCCCGGTGCAAATTTGCCAGCCGGGGCACGACCACGTCGCCAGCAAGGAAACCTACCGCGCGCTCAAGGATGTGCTTGATCGCCGCAGCGCGCCAACGATCTGGCAGTATTATCCCGACGCCGAGCATGGATTCATGCATCGCAAGGAACCGGTTGCCAATCCGGCCGCAACCGTCATCGCCTCGCCGCAAGTGGTGGCATTCCTCGCGGCCTGCCTGAACTAGAGCAGTTTCCACTTGCTGTGAATCGAGGGGGGATTCCCTGTAGCCGGCAAATCAGATTCGATGGCCTTCTGGGACTGAGGAGGCCTGCGATGGGGTATTCGAACGACTTGCGGGTTCGAGTGATCCAAGTGGTCGAGAGTGGGCTGGCGGCACGGGCGGCGGCGCGACAGTTTGTGATCGGAGATTCGACCGCGATCCGCTGGGCGCGGCGGTGGCGCGAGACGGGCAGTTTCGAAGCCAAATCCAACCGCGGTCAAAGCCGGTCGCCGCTCAAACAGCACGAGGAATGGCTGCTCGAACTCATGCGGCGGGAACCCGATCTGACGCTGGAGGAAATCCAGCAGCGTCTGCGCGATGTGCGCCAGCACAGCGCCGGGTTAGGTTCGGTCTGGCGATTCTTCGACCGCCACGGCATCAGCTTCAAAAAAAAGCGTTCGCGCAGCCGAGCAGGATCGGCCTGACGTTGCGGCGGCGCGGGCCGCATGGGCAAAGGATCAAGCCAAACTCGACCCTAAACGCCTGGTCTTCATCGATGAGACCGGTACCTCAACTAACATGGCGCGGCTGCGCGGTCGGGCTCCACGCGGCGAGCGGCTGATCGGCAAAGTCCCGCACGGTCACTGGAAGACTACGACCTTCGTGGCAGGCTTGCGATCGACCGCGCTCACTGCTCCCTGCGTCATCGACGGTCCGATGAATCGCAACGCCTTCCTGGCCTATGTCGAGCAAATCCTCGCGCCAAGCCTTGCCCCAGGCGACATCGTCGTCATGGACAATCTCAGCGCTCACAAGGCGCCGAGCATACGAGACGCGATTGAGGCCGCAGGCGCAAAGCTGCTCTACCTGCCGCCCTATTCGCCCGACTTCAATCCAATCGAACAGCTCTTCGCCAAGCTCAAAGCCTTGCTCCGAAAGGCCGCCGAGCGATCCGTCGAAGGCCTCTGGAACCGCGTCGCAGAGCTTCTTGATGCCTTCACCCCCTTAGAATGCACCAACTACTTCCACAATGCTGGATACGCTCCACAATGAGTGGAAACTGCTCTAGAATCTTCGTAGGTGCATGATCTTTTTCGGAAAACCGGTTTCCACTTTTCCGGATCATGCACTAGGTCTAGACTCCATATGGCCTTTGGAAGATGATTGGTCTCGCGCGGGACCAATGTCATGCAGCGACAGATGTGGGCCTCGGTACGGCCGTACAAGTGGGCGGCT
>JASHQI010000277.1 GCA_030037645.1 Xanthobacteraceae bacterium | reverse complement strand
ATCAGATGCATGCCGTCGTAGCCGCCCACGGAAATGAAATTGGCGCGGTGGCCTGTGGCCTTCTGATACGCCGCGACATATTGTTTGTTGAGGGCGGAGGGGTGCGCCGCCGAATAGAAACCGGCGGTGACCACGCCGAGGAGAGAGTCGCCGGTGTTCGGCAAATCGTCGTCGTCGACGATGTCGCCCGGCCCGATCAGCTTGATGCCGGATTTATCGAGGCCGCGCTCGGCGAACTGCCGGGCGAACGGCCCGGCTTGCCCGGCCGGCACGAACACGAACAGGGTATCAGGTTGCAGATCGTGTGCGCGTTGCAGGAACGGCGAGAAGTCCGGATTGGCGAGCGGCACCTTCAAGGTATCGAGAATCTGTCCGCCGCCTTTTATGAAATGCTGCGTGAAGACCTTGCCGGCCTCGTCGCCGGGCGCCCAATCGGACAGGATCAAGACAACCTTCTTGCTGCCGTTCTTGATTGCCCAATCGGCCATGATTCCGGATTGTTGGCCGAGTGTGAAACTGGTGCGTACATAATACGGCGAGCGTTCGGTCACGACCGAGGTTCCCGATATCATCACCACGGTCGCGACCTTGCCTTCGGTGGCGATCGGCGCCATTGACATCGCGCTCGGCGTCGTGCCGGCGCCAAAGAAATTCACATGATCGTTGACGACCATCTCCTGCGCAATTCGTTTGGCGTTGTCGGGCACGCTGGCATCATCCCTGACGATGAGCTGGATCTTTTTCCCGGCCACCCGGTCGCCGTGCTGCGCCATATAGAGCTTGGCGGCACCAACGACTTCGCGGCCGGCGGCAGCCAAAATTCCCGTCATCGGCATGACCAGGCCGATCTTGACAACGTCCTGTGCAGCGGCGCTGCCGGCGCCGATTGCCGAAAGGACGACTGTCAGGCAGCCGGCAAGGAGATGTTTCCGCATGGTGTTCCCCTGTTGGTCGGTGATTTTGGATCGATGATCGGCCGCCATTGAACGGAAGCCGGCCGAAAAATGCAAGCAGCGCCCGATCGCATCCGGGCGCCGGCCGTGCCGCAGATCGAGCAACTTGGCGCGGTCGTTGCGGTCGCCGGTTGCGGGGTGGCCGGGCGCAGGTTATCCGGCCTAGACTGTCGGCCTAAACCGTTTACGAGAGCGCAGAGCGAGGCGTGGCGTTTTGCCGATCCCAAGCCATACGGATCACCGGGGATGATGGCGGCGATGACACATCGCCTTTGCGCGGTTTTTTGGCGTGCCGTCGGCATCTGCGTTATCGTTTTAGCAGTTCTCGATGCGACGCAGGCCGCCCCGTTTGGCGGCGGCAAAGTCACCATCGCCATCAATAGTGCTTCCGGTGGCGGTTATGACGCCTATGCTCGACTAGTTGCGCGGCATCTCGGCAAGTTCCTCGCCGGCAATCCGATCATGATCCCGACCAACATGCCGGGCGCGGGCGGCTTAATCGCCGCCAACTGGCTTTACAACGCCGCGCCGAAAGACGGCTCGGCAATCGGAATTCTTGCCAGCTCCGCGATCTTCGCGTCCTTCCTCGGCGTAGAGCAGGCCCATTATGATGCCGGTCGGTTCAACTACCTCATGAGTCTCGACGACTATCATGGCGTTGGCGTCGCCTTGTCGACTGCGCCGGTCAAGAACGCCGAGGATCTGCTCACGAAAAAACTCATCGTCGGTGCGGGTGGCGAAGGCTCCGACGTGACGATCTGGCCGAATTTGATCAAATCGATCATCGGCGCAAAATTGGATATCGTGCGGGGTTACAGCGGTACGCCGACGATCTTTCTCGCCATGGAACGAGGCGAGGTCCAAGCCATGTTCGGCATCGGCTGGGCCAGCGTGAAGACGCAGAAGGCGGACTGGCTGACAACGAAGAAAATACGGCCCATCGTCCAGATTTCCACCGAGCGGGCTCCCGATTTGCCGGATGTGCCCACGGTGCTTGATCTGGTCAAAAATCCCAAAGATCGTGCCGTCCTCGACCTGATTATTGCCAGGCAAATCTATTTTCGGCCGTTTCTGGCGCCGCCGGGCGTCCCGGCCGATACCGTTCGCGCCCTTCGGGCGGCCTTTGCGGCCATGTCGCGCGATCCGGATTTTCTCCGCGATGCGGCGCGCTCGCGCATGGATATCAATGTGACGCCTGGGGCGGAAATGGAGAAGGTTGTCGATAAAGTTCTCGCATCGCCGCGTTCGGTCGTGGATCGCGCCACGGCCGAGCTCAATGCGGCGCAATAGCAGGCCGGAGTTCTGGACTCTCAAGGATCAAATCGATGACGAATAACGCCGCGGTTTCCGACGATCTCGCCCAAAAATTCGTTTCGGAAAAAGACTCGCCTTATCTGCGCTGGGTGCGGTCCGAAGGCCTCGATATCTTCAGCGCGCATTACGTCGCCAACCTCAACGACGTGCCTTTGAAGCCGTGGGCCCGTCGCGGCGCGCAAGGTGCGTTTCTCAATCACGACGCCTCGCGAACTTCAAACGACTGCTACATCTGCCGGATCGAGCCGGGCAAAAATACGACGCCGCAGCGACAATTGTTCGAAGAGATGATCCTTATCCTGGAGGGGCAGGGAGCGACATCGGTCTGGAATGACGCGGGTCAAAGACAGACGTTCGAATGGCAGAAGGGCGCCATCATGGGCATCCCGCTCAACTGCTGGCACCAGCACTTCAACCTCTCCGGCCGCTCGTCCGTTCGCTTTGTCGCCGTGACGAATGCGCCGGTCGTCGTCAACCTCTATGAGGATCCGGCGTTCGTCTTTCGTACCAAGCATGATTTCAAAAACAGATTCTCGGGCGAGCCGAATTATTTCGGTACGGCGAAGCGATACGAATGGACGATCGAAACCAATTTCATTCCCGATACTTTGAACCTGCCGCTGCCCACGGCGGAGGTTCGCGGCGCCGGCGGCGGTCATATTCGCTTCTCTTTGGCGCGCGCCTCCATGGCCGGCCACATATCGCAATTCCCGACGGGGACGTACAAAAAGGCTCACGCCCATGGCCCGGGCGCACATGTCATCATTCTTTCCGGCGAGGGATACACTCTCACATGGCAAGACGGCCTCGAGCGTGAGCCCAGCCGCTACGATTGGCAGCCAGGCACGCTGATCGTGCCGCCCAACGCGATCTATCATCAACACTTCAATACCGGGAGGAATCCCGCCCGCTATCTGGCGTTCAGGCACGGCGGTTCGCCCCGCAACTCGCAAGGCGTGTTGCTGTGTTTCATCAGCAGGCGGCTCGGCGGCGATCAGCTCGACTATGCGGATGAGCGCGATGCCGTGCGCGAGATGTTTGCCGCCGAATTGTGCAAGAACGGCATGACGTCGAAAATGGAAGAATTCTATGTCAAGGAGCGGCAAACCTTGCCGGAGCTCGTGAGCTAGGGCGTGTACTCGTAAAATCGATCGGCCGATCAATGTCCGCTCAGCCCGCAACAGCGCCGCCCTGTTCCGTGGCGACACGAAACTGCTCGTCGATCCAACGTCTCCCAGCTCGTTCTCGGAGGCTTGCGCTCTGTCATGATCCTCGCGCGCCCTAGTCTTCGCTCACTACTGCTCCCAGCACGTAGCGATTGAAAATAATCAACGGCAGCAGCCCACCAATTGGGTCAGCGTACAGTCCTGCCGTCATCACAGCCACGAGGTCGAGCGATGGTACCGCGAAGATGCGCTGCCCGCCATGTCCCGTTGCGCAGACCCACGGCGCCTCGCGTCCCTCGACCAGGGAACGTCCGAGCCACCATTGATATCCGTAGAAATATGTGAGGTGCGCAGGACCGATATGTGCTGCCGTGGATTCTTCCACCCATTTCCGTGAAACGATCTGCCGACCATTCCAATTTCCGCCATTCAAAACGAGCTGGCCAACCTTTGCGAGGTCCCGCGAGCGCAGTCGCAGGCCGCCCCATTCGAGAATCCCGCTCTTCAAATCCCTCGTCCATTCGAAGTCGGTGATACCGAGGGGCTCGAGCAGGAATTCGCGCGCGACGTCATCGAGTGCCCCGCCGGCCGCGTCAGCAATGACAGCCTCCAGAAGCAAACTACTGCCACTGTTGTAGTTCCAGACTTGTCCCCCAGGCGCCACAACGGGCTGTTCGAGCACGTACCGACATCGATCGGCAGAAGAAAGCATGCGCATTGCGCTATTCTTTGGATCGGAGAAAGGAACGTTTTCGTTCCATTCGAGACCCGCGGACATCGTCAACAGATGGCGCAACGTAATGCGCTCTTTCTCCGGGGTGCGCAGGTCGGAATATTGCGGAAACCAGTTGATGACTGATTCGTCGATATCCCTGATGAGTTTGCGGTCCAGCGCAACGCCCAATAGCAATGAAATCACACTCTTCGTCACCGACCGAAGATCATGCTTGCTGTCGGGTCCGTGAGCCACGTTCCCGAGCGGCTCTCCCCAACACTCGTCCTCGCCAGCACGATAGTGCTCGAATAACAGCCTGCCGTGCCGCGCGACAAGAACACTGTGGATGTTGGCCTGGCCGACGTCCAGCCATTCGACCAACTTGCGAAGCGGCTCGCTCCGAAGGGCGGCACTCTCTGGATTGGCGATGGACCAGTCTGAGAGACTCATGAATCCACCGAAGGGCCGAGAGCCGCACTCCTGTAGTCGCGGCCCAATCTCGCGCAACATGCGGCATCATCTGATCGTCGGTGCGATCGATAGCATTTTAGTCGTCAAGCGTCATTGGCTAGCAGACGACGGCGGCGCCGGCTGTCAGGCCGCGCTGTTGGTGCGTCCGCTCTTACCGAGCCGCTTATCGAGATAAGCGCCGACCGCGGTCATCAGCGGTTCGACCTTGCCGTCGAAAAAATGGTTGGCGCCCGGGACGACCTTCTGCTCGATGACGATGCCCTTCTGCGTCTTCAGCTTCTCGACCAGATTGGTGACGTCGCGGTGCGGCACCACCGCATCCTTGTCGCCATGGATGATGAGGCCGGAGGACGGACAGGGCGCGAGGAAGGAGAAATCGTAGAGGTTGGCCGGCGGCGCGATCGAAATAAAACCCTCGATTTCCGGCCGCCGCATCAACAGTTGCATGCCAATCCAGGCCCCGAATGAGAACCCCGCGATCCAGCAGCTACGCGCTTCCGGATTGACCGATTGCGCCCAGTCGAGCGCGGCTGCGGCGTCCGACAATTCGCCGATGCCGTGGTCGAAGCCGCCTTGGCTGCGACCGACCCCGCGGAAATTGAAGCGCAGCGCGGAGAAGCTCCGGTGCACGAACGCGTAATAGAGCTGATAAACGATCTGATGGTTCATCGTGCCGCCGAACTGCGGATGCGGGTGCAGCACGATGCCGATCGGCGCGTTTTTCTGCCGCGCCGGGTGGTAACGGCCTTCGATGCGGCCGCCAGGTCCGGTGAAGATCACCTCCGGCATTTTCTCTTACCTCGATCCTGCGAAGCGGCGATGCGCGACGGACACAAAGCGCGCGCTTGACGGCACCCGTGGGCACACGTAAGTCTCTATAACCACTTCAGATTTTTGGAACTCGCGACGTGCATGGCCCGGCGAAAGGGTTTGGTGGCGACTTCTAGCACAGGCCAGGGGACAAAAAGCAAGCATAACGAACATGGCGCATCGCACCTATCTCGACTGGAACGCCACGGCGCCGCTGCGGCTGCAGGCCGGCGAGGCGCACGCGGAGGCCTGTGCCGTCACCGGCAACCCCTCTTCGGTGCATGCCGAGGGGCGTGCGGCGCGGCGGCTGGTCGAACGCGCTCGCGAGCAGGTTGCGGCGCTGGTCGCGGCGCGGCCGGCGGATGTGTTCTTCACCTCGAGCGGAACCGAGGCGAATATGCTGGCGCTGTCTGCCGCGATCGAGACTGCCGGCGAGAAGCGGCCGCGCAATCGCCTCTTGATGTCCGCAATCGAGCATTCTTCGGTGCGGAGCGGCGGTCGTTTTTCGCGCGACATGGTCGAGGACGTGCCCGTGCATTCCGATGGGCGCGTCAACCTTGCGGCGCTCAAAGATGCCGTCACGAAGTGGTCGCGTCCGCTGGTTTCGCTGATGCTCGCCAATAACGAGACCGGCGTGGTGCAGCCGGTTGCCGAGGCGGCCGCCATTGTGCATGGCGCGGGGGGTCTTCTGCATGTTGACGCCGTGCAGGCGGCCGGGCGCATCGCCTGCGATCTTGGTGCCCTCGGGGCCGATTTGCTGACGCTGTCAGCGCACAAGATGGGCGGGGCAAAAGGCACCGGCGCGCTGGTTCGACGCAGCGAGGATATCCATCTCGCCGATCCGCTGATTCGCGGTGGCGGGCAGGAGCGCGGCATGCGCGCCGGCACCGAAAATGTCGCCGGGATCGCCGCTTTCGGGGCGGCGGCAGCAGCGGCCCATGGTGAATGGGCGGCCGAAGCGACGCGCGCGGCGAGCTTGAGGGATGAGCTGGAGGCGGGGCTGCAGGCGATCTCACCGCAGGCGGTGATTTTCGGCCAAGCCGCAATGCGGCTGCCGAATACGACTCTGTTCTCGATGCCAGGTATGAAGGCCGAAACTGCCGTTATTGCCTTCGATCTCGAAGGCGTCGCGGTGTCGTCGGGAGCGGCCTGCTCATCCGGCAAGGTGCAACCCTCGCATGTCCTTGCTGCCATGGGGATTTCTCCCGCTCTGCTACGCGGCGCGGTGCGCGTGAGTCTGGGCTGGGAGAGTACCGAAACCGATGTCGAACGGTTCCTCGCCGCTTGGAGAAAGCTCTCGAGTGCATTATCTAAGGAGCACGGGATCGCGGCCTAAATAGCTGCATGAACGAATGAATTAACGGCCGTTTGAATGGTTCAAGCGGTTCGGAGGTGACCACAGGCAGGACACCGACCATATCCCGACACATCCAACCCGCGGTCCTTGAAACCGTGAGCGGAGGGACGAATGCCGGCAGTTCAAGAGACCGTCGATCAGGTCCGCCGCATCGACGTCGACCAGTATAAGTATGGGTTCGAGACGTTGATCGAATCCGAGAAGGCTCCCAAGGGCCTTTCGGAAGATACGGTCCGGTTTATTTCGGGAAAGAAGAACGAGCCCGAATGGATGCTGGCGTGGCGGCTCGACGCCTACCGGCGCTGGCTGACCATGCACGAGCCGAAATGGGCCAAGGTCCAATACGGCCCGATCGACTACCAGAACATCTATTATTACGCCGCCCCGAAGAAGACGCCGAAGTCGCTCGACGAGATCGATCCGGAAATTCTGCGCACCTACGAGAAGCTCGGCATTCCGTTGCGCGAGCGCGAGGCGCTGCTTGGTCTCCAGAAGCCGGCGAACGAGGCCGGCGAGGAAAGCGAGGGCGGCAACGGCGGCTATAGCAAGGTTGCCGTCGATGCGGTGTTCGATTCCGTGTCCGTCGCGACGACGTTCAAGGCCGAGCTTGCCAAGGCCGGCGTGCTCTTCATGCCGATCTCGGAAGCGATCCAGCAGCATCCCGATCTGGTGAAGAAATATCTCGGCTCGGTGGTGCCGATCAGCGACAATTTCTTCGCCACGCTCAACTCGGCGGTGTTCTCCGACGGCTCGTTCGTCTACGTGCCGCCCGGCGTGCGCTGCCCGATGGAGCTATCGACCTATTTTCGCATCAACGAGCGCAATACCGGCCAGTTCGAGCGCACGCTGATCATCGCCGACAAGGGCTCCTATGTGAGCTACCTCGAAGGCTGCACCGCGCCGGTGCGCGACGAGAATCAGCTCCACGCCGCGGTCGTCGAACTGATCGCGCTCGATGACGCCGAAATCAAATATTCGACCATCCAGAACTGGTATCCGGGCGACGCAGCGGGCCGCGGCGGGGTCTATAATTTCGTCACCAAACGCGGCGATTGCCGCGGTAAGAACTCAAAAATTTCCTGGACCCAGCTCGAGACCGGCTCGGCAATCACCTGGAAATATCCGAGCTGCATCCTGCGCGGCGACAATGCGCGAGGTGAATTCTACTCCATTGCTATTTCAAATGGATACCAGCAGGTCGACTCCGGCACCAAGATGCTGCATCTCGGCAGGAACACCACGAGCCGCATCATCTCCAAGGGCATCGCCGCCGGCCACTCCAATAACACCTATCGCGGGCTGGTCACCGCGCACCGCCGCGCCACCGGCGCGCGCAACTTCACCAATTGCGACTCGCTGTTGATCGGCGACAAGTGCGGTGCGCACACCGTGCCCTACATCGAAGCGAAGAATTCGAAAGCGGTGTTCGAGCACGAAGCGACGACCTCGAAAATCTCCGAGGACATGCTGTTCTATTGCCGCCAGCGCGGGCTGTCGGCGGAGGAGGCGACGGCGCTAGTGGTCAACGGCTTCGTCAAGGACGTGTTGCAGCAACTGCCCATGGAGTTCGCGGTCGAGGCGCAGAAGTTGATCTCGGTCTCGCTTGAAGGCTCGGTGGGCTGAGCACAAAGCGCGTATCATGACCACCTATTGGTTCAAACCAAAGCGGTACGGTTACGGTGCCACGCCGGCAACTTGGCAAGGCTGGGCGGTGACGCTGGGGACCGTTGCCGCGATGGTGGTGGTCTCGCTCTATCTGCGGCTGACGGAGCGGCATGATTGGGCGTTGGCGGCGCTGATCGCGTTCGATGTGGCCGCGCTGGCCATGCTTCTCATCGTCAGCGGCCGCAAGACCAAGGGCGGCCTCCGCTGGCGTTGGGGCAACGAATAACGGGCATTGCCGATGGCAGAAAAGCCGATTGTCCATATCGACGATGTGCCGCTCACCCAGCGCGGCAACGGCAAACAGTTCGCCGTGAAATGGGGGCGCGCGAGCACAGCGCTCGGGCTCACCGGGCTCGGCTGCGCGGTACACGTGGTCCCGCCGGGGAAGAGGGCGTTTCCGTTTCACCGCCATCACGTGATGGACGAGCTGTTTTTCATCGTGTCCGGCAACGGCGAATATCGTTGCGGCGACGAGCGGCTCCCATTGCGCGCCGGCGATCTGATCGGCGCTCCGGCCGGCGGGAAGGCCCATCAGATCATTAATACCGGCTCGGACGATCTCCGCTATCTCGGCATATCCACAATGGGCGGCGTCGATATCGTGGAATATCCGGATTCGAAAAAGATCGGCCTCGGCGCTGGTGTAAAGAACGCGGATTTTAAGACCGCCACCTATGTCGGTATGGGACGCCTGCAGCCGGCGGACTATTACGACGGCGAAAACGAGTAGGATGAAACCGGAAATGCCGTTGTTGGAAATCAAAGACTTGCACGTCGAGATCGACGGCAAGGAAATTCTCAAAGGTCTCGATCTCAGCGTGAAGGCGGGCGAAGTGCACGCCGTCATGGGGCCGAACGGCTCGGGCAAGTCGACGCTCGCCTATGTGCTGGCGGGCAAGGACGACTACGCCGTCACTGCCGGCACAATCGACTTCAACGGCAAAAACATCTTCGACATGGCGCCCGATGAACGGGCCGCTGCCGGGTTGTTCCTCGCTTTTCAGTACCCGCTGGAAATTCCCGGCGTCGCCACCATGACGTTCCTACGTACCGCGCTCAACGCCCAGCGCAAAAGGCGTGGCGAGGCCGAGCTGTCGACGCCTGACTTCCTGAAGAAAGTGCGCGAGGTCGCCGGCAAGCTCGGTATCGATCAGGAAATGCTGCGCCGGGCGGTGAATGTCGGATTCTCCGGCGGTGAGAAGAAGCGCAACGAGATTTTGCAAATGGCGTTGCTTGAGCCGCGCCTTGCGGTGCTCGACGAGACCGATTCCGGTCTCGACATCGACGCGCTGAAGATCGTCGCCGATGGCGTCAACAGGCTGCGCGCGGCCAACCGCGCCTTTGTCGTCATTACCCACTATCAGCGGCTCCTGAACTACATCGTGCCCGACGTGGTCCACGTGTTGTCCCGCGGCCGCATTGTCAGAACCGGCGGCAAGGAGCTGGCGCTCGAACTCGAGGCGCGCGGCTATCACGAATATCAGGAAGAACCGGTCGCCTGATCGAAGCTCGACGAATGAATGCAATGGCTGAAGTGAAGGTCATCAAGACGGCGGCGGAGACCGCGCTGGCGCACGCCTTCAGCGAGGCGCGCAAGCGGCTGCCGGGCGACGATGCCGTTGCCGCGCAGCGCGCGGCGGCATTCGAAGTGTTCGCCCGCGAAGGTCTGCCGCATCGCCGCGTCGAGGAATGGAAATATACCGATTTGCGCGCGCTGATGCGCGAGGCGAAGCCGCTGGCGAGCCCGCCCGATGCCGCCGCCAAGGCACGCGCAAAAGCCGCGACCGGGCTCCTTGGCGACGTCGAAACGCGCCGGCTGGTTTTTGTCGATGGAGCGTTCGTTGCGGAATTGTCCGATTTGGCGGGCCTGGAGGGCGGTCTGGCGATCGGTTCGCTCGCCGACGCGCTCGCGGCCGGCGATTCGACGCTCGCCGCGCATCTCGGCAAGCTGGCGCCGGCGGGCGATGTCGCGGTTGCGCTCAACACGGCGCTGATGGGCGACGGCGCGGTGATCCGCATCGGCGCCGGATCGACCATCGAGCGGCCGTTGCATCTCGTTTTTGTCGCCTCGGAAAAGCCGGCGGCCACCTTCGTGCGCTCGCTCGTCGTCGTGGAGCAGGGTGCGCGCGCCATGCTGGTCGAGAGTCACGAGGGTCCGTCCGGCAGCGACTATCAAGTCAACGCCGCACTTGAGCTGTTCGTCGGCGACCAAGCCCACGTCGATCACGTCAAGGTCATCGGCGAAGGCGCCGACGCGCTTCACGTTTCGACCTTGGCGGCGGCAATTGGAGCAAAAGCCCGGTTCAATGCGTTCACCTATACGGCCGGCGGCGCCATCGTGCGCAACCAGTTGTTTCTGAAGTTCGACGGCGAGGATACCGTGGCCGGCATTCGCGGTGCGACCTTGATCACAGGCAAACAGCACGCCGATACGACGCTGGTCGCTAACCACATCGCGCGCGGCTGCCAGAGTCGCGAAGTATTCAAGGCGGTGCTCGACGATGAAGCCCACGGCGTGTTTCAGGGCCGCATCATCGTGCGCGCCCACGCGCAGCAGACCGACGCCAAGATGATGACGCAAGCACTATTGCTGTCGGAGCACGCCGAGGCTGACAACAAGCCGGAACTGGAGATCTTTGCCGACGACGTGCAATGCGGCCATGGTGCGACGACGGGCGCGCTCGACGAGGAGCTGAAGTTCTACCTCATGGCGCGCGGCATTCCAGTTAACGAAGCCGAAGCCTTGCTTATTCGCGCCTTTCTCGGCGAGGCGATCGACGGCATCGAGCATGCCGGCGTGCGCGAGGCGTTGATGGATCAGGTTGCGGCTTGGCTCGGAGCGCGAGGGCGAGGATAGGGATGGGCCGATTCATCCTTCGAGGGCCGCTTCGCGGCCACCTCAGGATGACGGCTCAGGGTTTTGTGAGGTTGGGTCCGTCATCCTGAGGAGCGAGCGTAGCGAGCCTCGAAGGATGAAGGGCCATTGAGGTCGAACATGAACCAGGCGGTAGCCAACGGCGCTTATGACGTAAACCGCATCCGCGCGGATTTTCCGATCCT
>JASHQI010000276.1 GCA_030037645.1 Xanthobacteraceae bacterium | reverse complement strand
CAGGCGCTTTGCTGTGAAAACGATCTTTTCCGCACTGACATTCTTCGTGCTGGCGGTGGCGCCGCTTTTGGGCGCCGCTGCCGCGCCGGCGCAATCTTATCCGTCGCGATCCATTCGGCTGATCGTCCCGGTCGCTCCAGGCGCCGCAACCGACGTGCTGGCGCGGCTGACGGCCGACTGGATGAGCAAGCAATTCGGACAGCCGGTGGTAGTCGAGAATCGCGCCGGCGCCGGCGGCAACCTTGCAGTGGAGGCGGTGGCACGCGCCGAGCCCGATGGCTACATGCTGTTGTTCGCAACCAACGGCACCATCACCATCAACCCCGCGGTTTCAAAAAACGCGCCGGTTGACCCTTTGACTCTCGTTCCGGTCGCGCCGGTGGCGACGACCGCCAATCTCTTCGTCATCAACGCCGCGGTTCCTGCGCACACCCTGCAGGATTTCATCGCCCTGGCAAAGTCGCATCCCGGCAAGCTCGACTATGCCTCGGCCGGCGTCGGCACCACGCCGCATCTGGCCGGCGCACTGTTCGCGCATCTCGCCGGCATCAAGATGGTTCACGTGCCGTATCGCGGCGCGGGACCGGCCACCACCGATCTCGTCGCCGGCAATGTGCAAATGCTGTCGATCGGCTACGCCACGGTTGCGCCCTTCGTGGCCGCCGGAAAATTACGCATCCTCGCCGTGGCGGGCCCGCAACGCCTGCCGTATCTGCCCGACGTGCCGAGCGCGGCCGAGGCCGGCCTGCCGGGCTGGGAGATGGAAACCTGGTACGGTTTGTTTGCGCCGCCAGCAACACCGAAGCCAATCGTGGATGAACTGAACCGGAGCGTCCAAGCCTTCCTCGACGATCCCGCCACCAAGCAGCGCTTCAAGGACGGCTTCTACGGCACCATGGCCATGACGCCGCAAGAGTTCGCCGCGCGGGTGCAGGCCGAGGCTGCAAAGTGGCAGCGCGTCGTCCGCGACACCGGTATCGCGAGGCAATGACACCGTCCGTCGCTTCAATGAAGGGCCCGACTGCCCAGATGCCGCAGCTTGTCCGGATTGCGCGTGACGTAAATTGCGACGATCTTGCCGTCCTCGACCTGCAGGGCGGTGGTCTGCAACGTTTCGTCGTGCTCGATCGTGACGAAGCCCGGCAGGCCGTTGATGAAGCCGTAGCGCACCAGCCGCGACTTGTTTTCGGCAAAGATGTTCGCCAGCGCGGCATGGACGTCCATGACCCGGTCGAGGCCGACAATCGGTCGCCCAGCCGCCCTCGCTTTGCCACCGCCGTCGGTATAAGCGACGACATCCGCGGCCAGCATCGTTCGCAACTGTTGCATGTCGCCGTTACGGGACGCAGCAAAGAACGCAGCGGCGATCTGCATGCCGCGTTCCTTGGGCATATCGAAGCGCGGCCGCGCCGCGCGGACGTGGTCCCGCGCCCGACTGGCAAGCTGCCGGCATGTCGCAGGGTCTCGCTCGATCGTCTTGCCGACCTCCTCGAAACCGACGCCGAACACGTCGTGCAGAAGAAAGGCGGCACGTTCCAGCGGTGACAGGCGCTCCAACGCCATCATCAGCGGCAGCGTGACGTCGTCGATTTCATCGTCCGCCGTCTCAACCACAGGTTCCGGCAGCCAAGGGCCGATATAGGTCTCGCGCCGGTGCCGGGCCGATTTCAACTGATCGAGACAGAGCCGCGTCACAACGCGGCGAAGATAGGCTTCCGGCTCACGCACCGCGTCACGATCGGCATCAAGCCAGCGCAGGAACGCGTCCTGGACCACATCCTCCGCATCCGCAACCGATCCCAGCATCCGATAAGCGATGCGGGTCAGCTTTGGACGCAACGGATCGAACGCGGCCGCCGCATCGTGACCGGAAGTGTCTGCCATCACGCCGCCTCGCGATTCTCGACCGGATGGACCGCATCGAAACCGACGTGAACCCGGTTCCATCCGTTGATCGTCATGATGGGCGAAGTGTGCGCCACTTGTTCCTCCGCGCTGAACTGCGCTTGGGCCGCGTCATAAATATCGTTGGGCGCCCGGCTTTCCGCCAGCAGCGTCATGATCGTCCCCGTTTGTCAGGGCCATTCCTGAACATGTGACGAGATCGATTGACGCGATGTGACACGCTGCCGCGATTTTTTTCCGGTCGCCGCTGCGCCGCAAGGCCCTCCCCCGCGCAGACCAAGCACGGCTGCCGTCGCGACAGCCGTTTCGTCCGCGTCACACTCGACCGCCCCGCCCCGTCTTAAGCACGAGGAGAGACAGAATCATGAGCGACCCTTTGCGCATTGCGTTTGAATATACGGCCTTGCTCGGCGGCCTGACGGTGCCGCGACGGCTAGAACGGCCGGCCGACCGCATTGTGCCGCGAGAGGTAGTCCCGCTAGCCTTGTAGTCTGATGAACATCAGCGCAGGATGGTGCCGGATCATGAGATTACTGAAACGCTTGTTGCGCCGCGTAATGGTCCTGGGGTTGGGCATCCTCACTGTCTGGCTGATCGTTTTCGTCTTCAGGTTTACGGATCGCAGGCTG
>JASHQI010000275.1 GCA_030037645.1 Xanthobacteraceae bacterium | reverse complement strand
GCGGCCAGCCGCGCTCGCAAATGAAGGCTGTTTGATCGCAGCCCCAGCCGCCGCAGTCACGGCGTTGCGGCGAATGATGTTGGCGAGAACAGGATCGATCGGCGCAAAGCCGAGTCTCGCCGTCGCGGCCAAGCCAAAGAAGCCCTCGCACGCCACTGGGTAGTATCCCAAGCCACGCGTACCAGAACTGACGCAACCTCTCCGCACGCGAACGCACGCAGCCCCGCCTTCCCACAGACGCAGAAATCTCCACGCAACGCTTTTTGCTTCACTACTACGTTCGGTCTGGCCCCCCTTAATAGTTTGTTAACCTATAGTTGCACGGGGGCGATTTACGAAGTCAATGAAGAATCGTCCGGTGGTCACTTTAAGTGCCGCCATGTTGCAAGTGGGCAACATTGGGCCCGCAGTGTGCCGCATGCTCATCTGTTGCCGGCAGCAGCGAAGAAATAGCCAAGCCTGTAAGGCGATGGCCACCAGCCGCGATAGCTTCGATCATTTCAAGGAGCCTGATGACAAAGGCGGCGAGCTGGCCCTGCATGAGATCGGCCGCAACAAGCCGGTGCTGAACCGGGTGCCGCAGGACGTCGCGGACGCATCATCGTGCTGGCTGGCGTTGCTCCTTCGCCAGCGCTGCGAACGCTTCGCTGAATCCGTTGAACGACAGCGGAATGGTGATGTTACGTCCGGCGGCGTCGGTGAACGACAGCTTGCCGGCGCCGCGGGCGGCGAGGAACTTTTTTAGCACGTCGTCCTTCAGCTCGAAATCGGCGAAGCATCCGGTGGGCAGGCAGCGCGAGAACGGCGCCACGATGCCCGGATCGCTGTCGGCGGTCTGGATGTGAACTTGGGTGGCGAACGAGGCGTTGGCCGGTACTTGGACGGTGAGCTTGCTCGGTTGCCCTCGCCCTGGATAAAAAACGGCGACGCGAGAGAACGGCACGTTTTTGCCGCGTACCGCCGTCACTTGAGCGATGTCGCATGCGTTCGATGGGGTCTGCCCGGCGTTGGACACGCACTGAAAGACCCAGTCCGCGTAAGTGGCAGTGGTACGCTGCGGCTCGCCGCTCGGCTCCGCCTGCGCCTGCACGGCATGCGGGGCCGGATAAGCGGCCGCGCGTTTGCTTGATTCCTGGGCCACAGCCGCTCCGACCATCGCCGCAGCGAAGGCGACAACAAGCACTCGTGCGATATTCTTGGTTGAACTCTGCATCAAATCCGTCTTTCCCGATCGCGCCGCCTCCTTGTGGTCTGCAGATCGCGGCTCGTGAAGCGTGGCGTCACCACTCCATCGCGATCTGAATAGCGGTTAAGCTGCGTTTTTGTCTACGGGTGATTACGCCTCCTGTCACTCTCACGTTTCTGCGTGCTGAGCGAGCGCGAGTTGGTTCTCAACGTTTTGGTAGAAACTGTTGGCGACCGCTTGCCCATTCCCTGGGGCTTTGCCGATTTCAGCCAGTTGCTTCGCAAGGGTGTTACGACGCTCTCGTAACTGCTTTCGCCCATCGGCGGCCTTGCGCGCTTCGTGCGATCCCGCCAATTGCCTATACTTTGTTCAATAAGTATAGATTCATACGTATAAGTACACAATAAGTCGAGATTCACCATTGTAAAGATTATCTATTCAATCAACTGCATATTTCGTGTAATGGGATTCGCCTCAGGGCTGAATTCATGAACGTAGATCCTTTTGCGGAACGCCTCGCCAAGGTGCGACACCGCTTCGTGTCGTCTCTCGAAGGCAAGATCGAGGAGGCGTGCGCCGCGGTGCCCGGGCTGTCGGTCGTGTCGCCGGCAGCGCCGGCAAGCGTGGCCGCGGCCTACCGTTCCATGCATGGCATCGTCGGCATCGGGCCAACGGTCGGTTTCCCGTCAACCGGCCGCGCCGCCCGTGAGGTTGAAGACGTGCTGCGCGCGCCGCATCGCGACGGCCGCGGGCTGACTGCCGATGAAACCTCGCTGTTGGTGACGCGGCTGCATGCCCTGCGTGACGTCGCGGCGCAGGAGCTGAGATCATTCCATTCGACTGCGATGGCGGAGTAACGACGGGGTGTGCATGCGTTTTTTGTTGGGGTACGGCTGCGCGATCGCGCTGCTTGCGGTTCTGCATCCTTTGGCGGCGCAATCGCAAACGTGGCGGCCGCCGCTTCCGCCGCGACCGCCCTTGCACCGCACCCCGCCCATCCATTCCGCCGCCATTGAATCGGCCGCTCCCAGGCGCGTTCAACCGCAGCCTGCCGCGGTCGAACCGCCGCCACCGCTGCCACTGGCGACGCGCCCCGGGGACGTGCTCGCGCAGGTCACTCTGGCCGATATCGGCTTCGTCAACGGCGTGCGCTTTGCCAATCTCGGCGGGCATCGTGATCTGTTCGTGCCGCTTCCGCAGGACAGCGAGGTCACGGCGAGCGAGCTCGTGTTGGCGCTGGACGATGTCAGCGCCCACGATGCGCGGCGCAGTCTCGAAGTGCAGGTGAACGATCGCACCGTGACCGCGATTGCGCTCGACGGCAAGAGCAGGGGCCGCACGGTCCATATCCCGTTGAGCAATATCAAGCCGAAGGACGGCTATCTCAAATTGTCATTTCTCTATTCGGGCGCGGCGACGCTGGATCGCTGCATCGACGTGCGTTTCGTCGGCGACAGTTTGACGATCAGGCCCGAGACGGCGGTTGAAGTCGAAGTCGGACCGGTCAACAAGCTCGACGTCGCCACCACCGCCGCGTTGCTGCCGCATGACGTCGTCATCGCGCTTCCCGGTCGGCGCGTCGCAGCGACCGAAATGGCGACCGCCGTCACCGTTGCGCGGTCGCTGATGTCCAGCGGCCGGCGCGTGACCTTCCGTCATGGCTATGACGGACTAGCCGACTTGGCCAGGTCGGACGAGCCCGGACGTTGGACACGCGGCATCATCCTGATCGGTCCGCTCGCCGATGCGATCGGTGTCGTCGACTCCCCGATTGCCGAGCTGGCGGGCGCTTTTCAGCCATCCGGCACGCTTGCTGCAGTTCGTGTCGGCGGCGAGCCCGCGTTGCTCGTCTCCGACAGCGACGCGGTGCGCGCCGCCAATCTGTTCGCTAGCCCGCTGTTGAGCGCCACGCGAAGCATTGCAGCGGCATCGGTCGGACCATATTCCACGCTCGATCTGCCGAAAGACCGCGTATCGCTCGATGAGCTCGGGGTGCCGACGGCGCAAGCCGAGGTTTTTGGACGGGCCGAGCTCAACGCTGTGATCGATACGCGTCGGCTGCCGCAGGGCACGCGGGCCAGCCGGCTCCTGCTCGACGTCATGGTGGCGCCCGATGGCGCCGGCGAGAAGGCCGTTGTCAGCGTTTTCGTCAATGAACGCCTGCTTGGCAGCACCGTGGCGGCGACCGGCGAAGCAACGCATCTCGATCTCAACCTGCCGGATGGGCTTGCCAGCACGATTCTCAACGTCCGCGCGCTCGTGCAACGCGACAGCGCGCAGGGCGATTGCCGGTTCGAGCCGCAGGGCTATCCGGCTCAAATCCTCGGCTCGTCGTCGCTCGTGCTCGATCGTGCCGACGGGACCGCGCATAACTTCTCCGATCTCACAGCGCGGTTTGGTCGCGGCATCGACCTTCGGCTGCCGCCGATTGCCGCCGACCAGCCGACGCTCGTGCTCGGCTTGGTCTCGCAAGTCGTCCAGCAATTGTCATCGGACAGCACGCCGGTCACGGTGGATTACGTCGCCGGCGGATACGGCGCGGCGCCAGCGGCTCCGTTCATCGCCGTGAGCGACGTCGCGCCGTCCGGCACCACACCGCCGGTGCGGTTCGATCGCGGCCGCGTCGTCGTGACCGACCGGGCCGGCCGCACGCTGCTCGATCTCGGCGGATTCACCGGTGGCGCGGTGGCTCAGATCGTGGCGGCCGGGGACAATTCGGGGATCTGGATCAAGCCGCTGGCGAGCGACGGATCGGCGCCGGCGTCAACCGATCTTCATCTCGACCAAGGCGATGTTGCTTTTATCGACGATAACGGCGTGGCGCTCGCGATGTCCACCGAGCGCAACAACGTGGTGCGCATCTCTTATCCGGACCAGGTCTCGTGGCTGACAATCGCCGAGCGATTCCGGTCCTGGATCATCGCCGGATTATGGTTATTCGCGACCGCGGCCCTTTTGTTGACGCTGCAGCGCGTTTTCCGCCGCCGGCCCTCCGGTCAATCGGAATAGGTCATGCCGCTGTCGCCGTCCGATCGTGCGCTCGGCGATCTTTTGGTCGGCCGCCGCATCATCACGCTGCCGCAGCTCGACGAAGCGATCGAGCTTTCGGAAAAGTGGAACGTCAGGCTTGGCGATGCGCTGTTGTCGCGTAATTGGATCGAGCCGCGACGTTATTTTGAGACCTACGCGCAGAATTTCGACCTGCCATTCGTCGATCTGATCCGTGATCCGCCGGATCGCGCGCTGTTACGCGCCGAGGAAGCCGATATTTATGCGAACCGCCTGACCATGCCGTGGCGGCGCAACGAAGGCCGCCTGCTCATCGCCACGGCCGAGCCCGGGCCCGAAACGGTCCTTTACGCGCGCCGCCGTTGGGGCGCGGATATCGAGTTCGTCGTCGCCTCGAAATTCGACATCGTGTTTGCGGTGCAGACTGCATTCGCGGAGGCGCTGTCGCGCCGCGCCGTGTTCGAATTGGCCGAACTCGATCCGAAGATGTCCGCCCGGACGGTCTTCACCATCCCCCAGATGATCGTCGCTTATGCGCTCTTGAGTATCGTCCTTGCCGGATTGGCGCTTGCACCGATCAAGACGCTCATCGCGCTCAACATCGCCATCAGTATTTTTTATCTCGGCAATTTTGTCTTCAAGGGCATTCTGGTTTCCATCGGCGGCGGCCGGTCCGCGGACATCGACGAGACCATCGCGGTCGAGGCGCGCGCGCTGCGCACCGAAGATCTTCCGGTCTTCACCGTCCTGGTGCCGATGTTTCGCGAGGCGGCGATGCTGCCGCAGCTTGCTCAGGCCCTGCGCCGCCTCGATTATCCGCTCGGCAAGCTCGACATCAAGATCGTGCTCGAAGCAAGCGACCGCGAAACCATCGAGGCGGCGCGGTCGCTTGGTCTCGAAGGCGTTTTTGAGATCATCATCGTGCCGCCGTCCCAGCCGCAGACCAAGCCGAAAGCTTGCAATTTCGCGCTGCGGTTCGCCCGCGGAGAATATCTGGTCGTCTACGACGCCGAGGATCGGCCCGATCCCGACCAGTTGCGCAAAGTCGTGGCGACGTTCCGCCGCTCGCCGCCCAATACCGCCTGCCTGCAATGCCGCCTCAACTATTACAACGCCAGCGAAAACTGGCTCACGCGCATGTTCACGCTCGACTACGCGCTCTGGTTCGACCAGGTGCTGCCCGGTCTCGAGCGTCTCGGCATGCCGATTCCCCTCGGCGGCACCTCCAATCATTTTCGCATCGACGTGTTGCGCGAGCTGCACGCTTGGGATCCCTTCAACGTCACTGAGGACGCTGATCTCGGCATCCGCATCGGACAAAAGGGCTATCGCGTCGGCGTGGTCGATTCGACCACATTCGAGGAGGCAAGCTGCCGGACCGGGCAATGGCTGCGCCAGCGCTCGCGCTGGATCAAAGGCTATATGCAGACGCTTTTGGTGCACACTCGGCGGCCGCTGCAGCTTTTGCGAAACACCGGCCCGCTCGGCTTTCTCGGCTTTGTCTTCTTCATCGGCGGCACCGTGCTGGCCGGTCTGCTCAATCCGCTGTTCTGGTTGTTCTATGCGTTCTGGCTTGTCGCGTCGGCCGTAAACATCGATGTGATCTTCCCGCAGATCTTGCTGTTGCTCTGCCTTTTCAATCTGCTCGCCGGCAATGGCGCTTTTACCTACCTGATCATGCTGGCGCCGATCCGGCGCGGTTGGCTCGATCTCATTCCTTTTAGCTTCACGCTGTTCGGCTATTGGGTGCTCATCTCGCTTGCGGCCTATAAGGCGCTCTGGCAGCTCCTGCGCAATCCATTCTTCTGGGAAAAGACTCAGCACGGCATGTCGCGCCACGCCGCGGCGCAATTCGCCGAGACCGGAGGCGGGCCATGAATCGTGCGCTCGCCACGGTGCCATTGACCGTACTGGTATTCATCGCAGTCCTCGTGCTGGTGGCAGTCGCGGTTCGCAACGGCGTCATCGGTGACGATGCGTTACGGCTATGGGCAGGCGCCAGCACCGCGGCCGACGGACAATTCCCGATCGGGCGAATTGTGGCGGCCTATCCGACTTTGCCGTTTCTGAGCACGACGCTTATTGCTTGGTTCACGCCGGGCGATGCGCCCGCGCCGGCATTGGTGACTGCGGGGTTGCTGGCGCTCATTGCCGGCTTCTGCTTCCATTCCTTTCGAAAGGCCGGCTTTTCGGACATCAGAGCCGGCGCTGCCAGCCTGCTGGTCGCATTTCATCCGGCGCTGTTGCGCGCCATCGTCGCCGGTCCGGCCGACATGTTCTTGGCCGCTTTTTTGCTGGTGTTCTGCCTTGCGCTCTACGATTTACGGGCGCGAAGCGGAACGTCGGAGGTGATGGGCGTCGGCCTTGCACTCATGGCGCTCGCGTTCTCGCATCCGATGGGTGCGGCGTTTGCCTTTGCATCGGTGCTGTTCCTGGCTTTTGCGGTCCGGCCATTCCTGGTCGCAAACTCCGCATTGAACGTCGTGGTGGCGCTGATATTTCCGACGCTGTTCGCGATTTCCGCCTTCAGCTATGTGTCGTGGGTTTTCCCCGGCGACGGCTGGACATTCTTCGCTGCCCCGACGCAGAGCCTGTCGAGGTGGGCGGCGTCGGAGTCGCATCTGCTCGGCGATGGAGCCCTTCTCTCCCTCGACACGAGTTTGGTGATGGCAGTGGCTTTGGCGCTGAGCGCACCGATCGCCGTGGTCATGCTCGTGATTGTCCATCGGCGGCGGCCGCTGATCATGCCCGCTGCGGTGTTCATCGCCTCGGCGATCGCGGCCGCCCTGATTAGTGTCGTGAGCGGCTTTTTTGGCGATCCGAGCGCGATCATCGTTGCGGCGCCGATTCTCGCTGCCGTCGTCGTGATGCGCGTGCCTTTGGCGTGCGAGCATCGCGTTCTGGCGACGGCGTTACTCATGCTCGGTTGGTTCGGTGGACTTGCCGGCGTCATCATGGTCGATCCGCTCACCGTGAATCGCCTGCGCACCGCCGTCGAGCGGCAGAGCGGCGAGCGTGTCGATGCGCTGGCTGCCGGCGGCGCCGCGGCGCGCGACGATGGCGTGCTCGCCGACGTCGTCAATGCGCCGGCCTTCCTGCTCGGCCGCGGCGGCGCGCGCGGCATTTTCGGCCCGGCAAGCGAGCCCTTCGCGCTGGCGATGCTGTTCGATCGCATCGACACGCCATTCATCGCAGTGCCCGATCCGCACAGCAATACCGGCGCGCAAGATCGCCTCAACCGGGCCTTTCCATCGTTGTTCAGCGCAGGCCTCCACGGTTATCGCGTTATATACCAAAATAATACTTGGCGGTTATTTGCTCGTATCGCTGATATTTCAAGTTCAAAGGATTAATATTCGAGATATAGCCTGGTGATGCATCATGATTATCAGTAAAAATACGGAGGCGGCGGTGCGGATACTTGTGGTCGACGACCAGGAAGACTCCCGCGATCTCACGGAAGGCGCACTGATGTCCGCCGGCTATGCCGATATCGTCTGCGTGGCGTCCGGATGGGAAACGCTCAAATTTCTCAACGTCGGCGGCACAACGAAAGAAGAAACGCCGGTCGATGTCGTATTGCTTGACATCGTGATGCCCGAAATGGATGGGGTGGAGGCCTGCGCGCGCATTCGCAACGATCCGCGCTACGGCGATTTGCCCGTCATCATGGTGACGTCGCTCGACGACATGGATTCTCTGTCGAATGCGTTCGTCGCCGGGGCGACGGATTATATCACCAAGCCGGTCAACCGCGTGGAACTGGTCGCGCGCGTGCGCGCGGCGTTGCGCTTGAAACAGGAGCTCGACCGCCGCCAGGCGCGAGAGCGCGAATTGCTGTCCTTTCTGTCGAGTTGGGGCGATCGCCGCGCCGGCTTATTGATCGACGAGGCGACAGGTCTGTTCGTCGGCGAGGCCGCCGAAGCCTATCTCACGGGAGCGCCCGAGGGATGCGAAGAGGTCGTGTCCATCCTCGCGCTGTCGCTCGACCGTTTCGATGTCTATCGCGCCGCCAACGGCGACGCGGCCGCGCGCGGCGTCTTGGTGGACGTGGCGCGCGCGGTGCGGCGGATCGCAGCGACAATAGGAGTCGTTGCGGCCGCCTATCGCAACGGCGTCATCATCCTGATTGCACCCGAAGTCGAAGAAAACGCGGCGCGCGAGATGGGCGAGACGCTGCGTGCCACCGTGTCGAAGCTGCGGCTACCGAATTCCGAATCCATTGTGTCCGAATACGTCACCGCGAGCGTCGCCACGACGACCGGCCGTGTCAAGCGCGCCGTCGATCGCGTCCAGTTGCTCACGCAGGCCATCACGAAGGCGCAGGATGCGTCCAGTGCAGGTGGTGATCGCGTGCTGGCGCATACGATCTCGAGCAGGATCTGGGAAGGCGGAAGCCGGTCCCCGGAAAGGATTAGGCCGCGTCAAAATACCGAAACGTCGATTGAGTCCATCTGAGACGATCGCGTTTTTGTGTGCGTTTGTTTGGGGTGGGGTAGAACGTGTTCAAGCGTTGCGTTGTGCTCGCGCTCGGAGTTCTGTGCGCTCCTGCCGCCGCATTTGCCGGTGCGTGGACCCTGCCGCAGGGCACCGGAGACATGATCGCGACCGTCATCGCCAGTACATCGACCAGCGGTTTCGACGACAGCGGCGATCTCGCATCGACACCCCGATACGACAAAGTGGAGCTGAACGATCTTTTCGAGTACGGCGTCACAGATCAGTTCACGTTGATGTTTCAACCCGGCATACAGCACATCGACATCGCCGCGCCAACCAGCGCCGATCGTACGGGCATCGGGTACACCGACTTCGGCGGCCGATATCAGCTTTTGCAAGGCAGCGATTGGGTGCTGTCCGGCCAGGCCATGCTGGAGATTCCCGGCACCACCAACATGTCGAACCCTGCCGCAGTCGGCTACACGGATGTCGAGGCCGATTTCCGACTCTTGTTCGGTCATGCCTTCTCGATCGCCGCGATGCCCGCGTTCGTGGATTTGGAAGTAGGACAGCGCGAGCGCGGCGATGGTGCGCCCGACGAGTTTCGCGCCGACGGTACGCTCGGCGTTCAGGTGTCCCCGCGCTGGCTGCTGCTCGCGCAGAGCTTTAACGTCATCTCCGAAGGCGCCGGCAGCCCGGTGTTCGGCAGCTACCAATATTACAAGCTCCAAGTCAGTGCGGTTTATGCGTTGACCCCGGCTTGGTCGCTGCAGGGCGGCGCTTTCACGACTTATGCCGGCACCAACTCATTGCAGGAAAACGGCGTCATCTTCGGCGTGTGGCACAAATTCTGATTCGACAGCCAGTTAGCGGTACGTTGTCTCCGAGGGGATCAGGGCGACGATAAGCGACCCTCACGCTGGCTGCAGCGATGCGTCCACGCGCACGTCAAAACCCGTTCTGCCGGTTTACCTTGCACGGTGAAATCGGTGTCGTTCGGCCCGCCGGCGGCTGCGTCGGTAAACCACCGCCAGATCAAAACGCCTTGGATCGACGGACGATCGAGGATGTCGAGCCAGTCGGCAAGGACCTGCGCTTGCAGCGCCGGATCGGGCGCGGCACGGCGTTCCTCGGGGCTTTCCCATGGCTTTGCCGATGCGCCCACCGCAGATCGCAGTCCGATTTCACTGACCAAAATGGGCTTGCCGGTTTGCGCTGCAAGCGCATCGAGCCGATCCGCGATCGCGTGCATCGTGTTGCGGCGGCCGTCACGATCGTCGTCGGCTCCGAGCGGCGGATAAAGCGTGACGCCGATGGTATCGAGCCGGGTCCAGAACGGTACAGTTTCCGCCCCGGCAACATTGTGCGCCACATAAAGCAGGCGGCCGTGATAGACGCTCCGCACCGCGGCGATGACTTCGTTCCACTCGGGCTGCTGCGTCGTCTTGGCAAGCTCGGTGCCGATCGCCAGAGCCTCGGCATGTTGCTGTTCGGCGACGCGCGCGATGGGAACAAGGGCTTTTTGATAATTGGCGAACCATTTCTGCCACGCGGCTTGCGAGGTCATCGCCACCGCGCCAGCCCAACTTTTCGATATCCAGACTTGAGGCTTGACCACGACCGCGAGGTCGAGCGCGTGGGCGTCGGCAATGGCGGCGCGCAACTGTCCGTCCGTCATATCCTCGCCGCGGGCGATGTCGGGACTGGCCGGATCCGCTTGCCACAGGAATGGGATGACGGCGATTGCGCGGGCGCCGAGTGATTTTGCGTCGGCGAGAGCGCGCTCGCTGGATGGGCTGCCAAAAGGATGGCCGGGCACCGCAATGATGTTGAAGCCGTCAAATGGCCGTTCCCGCGCCCGTGCCGATCGCTCGCCGAAAGAACCGATGAGGGCGAGCAGGGCCGCTAGAGCGAGCCGGAGGTTGCGCCACGGGCGCTGACTGCTCATTTCTTCCCCGCTGCGTCGCGCTAAATGAGCCGGTCACGCTTTGCGTCAAACCAACTTGAGCGCCTGCAAGTGGTTGCGGACTAAAAAGGGCAGCGTCATCGGATCGAACGGTTTGGAAATCACGCCTTGGGCGCCCAGCGAGATGAACTGCTCGACTTCTCGGGCCTGCGCGCGGGCCGTCATGAATAGGACGGGGATATCGGAGGTGTCGGGATTTTTGCGCAAATGCGACAGCGTGGTCGGGCCGTCCATGCCGGGCATCATCACGTCGAGCAGAATCAACAGCGGCGACCACGCCGCCGCCGCCGTGATCGCGTCTGCACCAGATCCGCAAGCGCGTAGTTGGAAATCGGGGTTCAGACTGAGCGACAGTCCGACGATTTCTCGAATATCGGGCTCGTCGTCCACATGAAGGATGCGAATTGCGCTCATTGCATCTCCTCAGCAACCTCAGGCGATCTCAGCATCAAACGATCGTGGATAGCGGCGACCAGCGCATCGAGCGAAGCGCGCGATTTGGTCAGTTTCGCTTCGACCTGCGGATCGGTCGCGAGTTCGGCGCCGTGCGCGGAAAAGACGATGACCGGGATCGGAGCGCCTTTACGGCTGTGCAAATCGGGCAGCAGGTCCAACCCGGATACCGGACCGACGCTGATATCGAGCACCGCCAGATCGAAGTGCTGCGTCGTCAGCGCGCGACGGGCGGCCTCGATGGAATCGACCGACACGACGATTGCAGTCGGTTCCAAGATCTGTGCCACGAGCTCAAGAACGTCATGATCGTCATCAACGTGAAGAATGCGCGGCCGGCCGTTCACCTCATGACCGATGGCGCCGTCAAGGATCCGCGCCAGTTGATCGACGTCGGCCGGTTTTTCGATCCACTCCAAAACATCGCGTTTGGACATTTCGTTGCGATCGATCTTTCGTCCGGCGGATAGGATTACGATGGGCGTTTTGTAGATTTCCGGCTGTTCGCGCAGCCGCCCGAGAAAGTTGACGCCATCGGCATCGGGAAGCTCGAAATCGACCAAGATCGCCGCGTAGCGATCGTACTTTGCACGGGCGATCGCGTCCGCCGGATTGCGCGCGAAGTCGGTGCTGAAGCCGAACGGGTGTAGGCCGTCGCGTAGCGCGCTCGCGGCATCGGGATCGTCTTCGCAGAGCAGGATACGTACGCCGCGCTGGTCCGTGTCGATGTCCTGCCGGGCGACTTGCGCCCAGGCAGGAAGCTCGACGTGAAAGACCGTGCCGCCGCCGGGAGCCTCGTCGAAGCCGACCTGGCCGCCGAGCCGCGTGACGATCTGCTTGACGATGCTCAAGCCGAGACCGGTGCCGCCCTTTTGGCGTGCATCGGTCGTATCGGCCTGCGCAAATTTTTCGAACACGCGCGGTTTGAATTCGGCCGGAATGCCGGAACCGTGATCCCGCACCGAAAAGCGCACGTTGTTTGCGCGCTGCTCGATGGTGACGATGACCTCGCCGTTCAGCGGCGAGAACTTGATCGCATTCGACAGAAGATTGGTGATCACCTGGGCGAGCCGGTCCGGATCGGCGTACACGTCGCCGGGAGTCGAAGCGAGTTCGAGCCGCACCTGCACGCCAAAGCCGTCGGCGTAGGCGCGATTGGCTTCAATCACCTGCTCGATCAGCGCGTGGACGTCCAGTCGCTTGAAATTGAAGACGATCTGGCCGGATTCGATCTTTTCGATGTCGAGAATGTCGTTGATCAGCCGCACCAGCCTTTGGCTGTTGTTCTGGGCGATGGTGAGGAGCCGGAGCGCCGGCTCGGGCAGGGCGCCGGCGGCGCCGCCGACCAGGAGGCCGAGCGAGCCGGAAATCGAAGTCAGCGGCGTGCGTAGCTCGTGGCTCACAGTCGAGACGAATTCGTTTTTTAGCCGATCCACGCGCTTGCGGTCGCTGATGTCGGTGATGACGCTGAGCACCAGGAGACCGTCACGACTGCAAATCGGTTCGAGCCCGATCTCGACCGGAAACTCGGTTCCGTCCTGGCGCAATCCGAACAGATTCCGGCTTGCCTCCGCGTGCCGCGTTTGCGGATGTTCGATAAACGTGTGGCGATGGCGTTGGTGCTTGTTGCGCAGCCGTTCCGGAATCAGAATCTCGATGGGCCGGCCGATGAGTTCGCTGCGTTGATAACCGAACAGCCGCTCAGCCTCGGCATTGGTTAGAACGATGATGCCGGCGCCGTCGGTCATCACCATGCCGCTCGGGCAGGCCTCGACGGCGAGACGAAATTTCTCGTCAACAAGTTCTACCGCCCAAGGTTCACACGCCTTTTCGGCAATGCCGATAACCTTCCCCATGGTTGATCTGACTGCAGAATTTCCGGAACAGGCTTGGCGTTTCATCCGTCTCATCCCGCCGAGATTGCCGAATTCGACGGAGCGCTGTTCGCCAGTAAGACCAAGCTCGATTCTCGGTCCGCGCTCGCGGCCGATGTCGCGCGCCGCGTGTCAATAGTGCGGCGGCATCCCGGAATGATGTGTTAAGAGCGGCAGGCCGCGAGCAAAGATTCGACTACGTAGAAACGACTACGTGAACGACCAACGGCTGCTTCAGGCGAAGGCGCAGCAGCGCATGCGGCATCCAGCTACTTCTTACGGAAGATTGCTGAGGCTAAAGCGCAATCGCTTCAAGGCAAACGATTTGGCGCTCTGGCATTTTGACGGAGCATGACCTTTTCGGAAAACCGGTGTCCACTTTTCCGGGTCATGCTCTAACGCCGTGGCTTTGCGGCACGACGGCTTTTCTTCTGCGCCTGGCGAATCCGAGCGTGGGCCAGGGCCGGCGTCCGCGCCGCGGAAGCGGCTTCGCGCGACGGCTTGCCGATCGTCTTCGCCGCGGCAGGCTCGCTATGGGACGACCCGCGCGACATCGGTCCCCACCAATTCGACGGCGTCTCGTCGCCCCAGACTTTCGGCCGCTGCGGTCGATCCTGGTGCCACGGCCGCGGCTCGAAGAAGCCAAGCTCCTCGTCGAACATCTGATCCATGTCGCAGAAGAACTCGATCGTCACGCCGTCGGGATTTTTGTGATAGATCGCGACGTTATGACCGATGATGTGACGGATCGGTCCCCACGTCAGCTTGATATTGCTGCGCGCCAGCAGATCGCAGCCGCGCTTGATCTCCGACCAGTCGCGTACCTCGAATGCGATGTGATGAATCGAGGTCTTGGGATCGCGCAAAAAGTTGACGGTGTGGTGGTCGCGCGTGCAGCGCAGGAAGGCGAAGAAATCGCTGCGCCAATCCGACACCCGGAAGCCGAGCACGTCGCAATAGAATTTCACAATGCCCTGCACGTCGGGGCATTGATAGGCGATATGGCCGAGTTTCAGCGGCATGACGCCGGTGAATGTGTTGTCTTCCGGTGCAAATTCGAAGTCGGAGAAAATCTCCAGCGTCGTGCCCTTTGGATCCTTGAATGCGATGGCTTCGCCGATACCCGGAGTGATGTCGCTGCGCCGCTCGCTCTTCAATCCGGCCTTCTTCAATCGCGAGGCGACCTCGCCGAGATCGCTGCCCGGCGCAACCTGGAATGACAGGCGCGGAGCTTCGACGGCGCTGCCTCGCTCGAGCACGATCGCCTCGACCCCGGACTTGGTGGCGAGGATGGCGCGGTTCTTTTCGCGCGCGGCGAGGTTCAAGCCCACGATGCGCGTGAAATAATCGATCATCCGCTCGATGTCTGGCGTGGTGAGCGTCGAGTGGCCGGCACGTTTGATCTGCAACATGGAGCGTCTCCCGCAATTCCGCCGATTACGCCTGCGCGCGGGCGCGTTGATCGCGTTGCGCGGCGCCGATTTCATGCGCCCGCACGCTGATCGTGAGCTCGCCGAGGGCCGGCGCCGAGCGGCAAACGATGACATCGCCCGGCTTGACCGGGCCGACGCCGTCGGGCGTTCCGGTATAGACCAGATCGCCCGGATGAAGCGTGTAGAACGCGGAGGCGAATTCGATCAGCCGGCGGCAGCTATAAATGAGCTGGCTGGTGTTGCTGTTTTGCCGCGTCTCGCCGTTGACCGTGAGGCTGAGCGGGATGGCATCGGGATCGGGTATCTCATCGGCCGTGACCATCCAAGGTCCGAGGACGGCGTAACCGTCGACGGATTTGCGAAAGCTTCTGTCTTCCCGTCCGCGGACCGTCATATCGAGGCCGAGGCAGTAGCCGGCGACGTGGTCGAGCGCCTGCGCCTGCGCAATATCGCTGCCGGCTTTGCCGATCACCATGACCAGCTCGACCTCGTGGTCGTTGCGCCGCTCCGGGAATCGGATCGGCACGCCTTCCGACGGTCCGACCAAGGCGGAATTGGCTTTCAGGAACATTCCCGCTTCGAGGATCTTGGATGAGTGAGAACGCACGATCTGCGACCCGGCCTGAGCTGAGGCCTTCGCCATTTCCTCGATATGCGCCTGATAATTGGTCGGCGCGCAGGTGAGCTTGGTCGGCCGCGCCACGGGCGGCAGCAGCTTGAGCTGTGCGATCGGCCTGCCGGGCGCCTTGTCGGCCATCCGCTCCAGCCGTTCGCGCCATTGCGGCAGCGCCGCGACGAGCGCATCGCCCTTCATCGCATAGGGCGTGGATTTGCGGATTTCGGTCTGCGCCTCGGTTACATCGTGCACCAGGCCGGCGCGCACCACACCCAAGCGGTCGTCATCGTAGCGGCAGAGCTTCATAACGGTCTCCTTGCTCGTCCCTTCATATCTCGTCGTGTCGGCGTAAAGCTTAGAGCATGAACCCGAAAAGTGGAAACCGGTTTTCGGATAAGATCATGCTCAATCAAAATGCTAGAGCCCGGTTTTGATTCCATCAAAACCGAAAAGGCTCTGGCAGGCAAGCGCGCGGCGGGCAAAGACCCACACGCCGATCGGCTGTACGGATTGAGCGGATCGAGGCGACGACGGCCGGCCTCACACTCGCGTCGCCCATGCCGCCGGCACGTTTCCGATCAAGGCCGGTGGAACAGTTCGTTGTAGGTCTTTTGCCATTTCCGCTGACCAACGGTGTCGAGGGTGACCGGCACTATTTTCATCTGCTTGAGCATCTCGCCGACTTGGGGTGGATTGGTCGGCACATCCGGCCGGGTCGGGAAGCGGCCCTTGCGCGTGATGAAGCTTTGCGCCTGCTGGCTGAGCACGAAATTCTCGGCGAGCTTGGCTGCATTGGGATGCGGCGCGATCACATTGACGCCGACGGAGCCGAAAACCAGCGCGACCGGATTCAAGAGCCAGAAGTCGGTCGGCGCGCCAGACATTTTCACGTTGAGCGTGAGGTTGAGAAAGTTGTTGAGCGCGAGCCAGTATTCGCCGGCGCCGACCGAGCGCGCCAGCAGCAAATGGCCGTCCGTTATGACCGGGTTGAGCGAACTGATGATGTTCTTGACGATCGTTTGCCCGCGCTGCTCGCCGTAATAGGAATAGAGCGCTTCGAGCCATTCATTGTCTGTGCCGTCGATCGCGATCTTGCCGGTCCATTCCGTGTGGGCGGCGAAATCCTCATAGCTCTTGGGCAGGTCCGCTTTCTTCACGAACTTGGTGTTGTAGGCGGGCGCGTTGTAATTGGCATAGACGCCGTACCAGCGGCGATTGGGATCGCGGGCTTCGGGCATCAAAGCTTTTGCTTCCGGCGGATCGATTTGCGCAAGAAAGGCCGGCGGCAATTGCGAAACGGTGGTGGTGAGCGCGATATCCCAGGATTTCTGCCGCGCGCGTTCCTCGATCATGACGCGCGCCATGATCTGGGTATCCGAGGACCGCACATAATTCACGGTCACCCCGGTTGCGTCCTGGAACACCTTCCACAGCGGCAACGCCTCCTGCTCGTTCATGGAGCCATAAACGGTCAAGCTGCCTTCGGCCTTTGCGGCCTTGAGCAAATCGGGGGTCATCCAGGACTGTTGCGGGGCTTGCGCTCCGGCAGGAGAATTCGTCGCGACCAGCGCAACCAGGGCGATGACGAAACCTGTCCACGTCAAGCTCCGCAACATCTCACACCTCCCGCGCCACATCTCCCGCCTCCCGATTGCCGAGCTTTGCATCTCGCTAGCGACGACGACGCCACGCATCCATTCGGAGTGAACAGTCTTGCCATGATGCGCTGTCGCGCATCAAGCAACCGAGCGAATGGATTGTGGGCGATATGACGCATGGGGCGGGGCATGACCTTCGCGCCCAGCATGCACGCCGGGCCTTCGGTTCATCGTGAGCAGTATTGCCGCGGCCCAAAATACGGCTGGTAGGTGCAGTCGGAGCCGCGAAACGACTGGTAGTATTGTTCGCAGATCGGAATGTTGCAGTGAGGGCCTGGTGTGGCGGCGATAGGCAAGGCTAACAATCCCAGCATCATGGCTGGGAGCGCGTAATAGATCCGTCGCCGAACCGGATTTTGGGGGATCGATTCGCCGTCGCGTGACATGGGCTTGAGCTCGGCTCTGACCTGCTCGATGATTGATTCTCAGGGCGGTCCGACATCATCCCTGATCGTTCGGAACTTGCGGGGAGGGACGCTTGCCAGCGATAAAGCGGCAGGCGTTCGAATTGTTCCGAGTCAAAAAACGCAAGTAGCGGAGCGAAAGTTCGCCGGTGGCACGGTTTCAACGGATATAGAGTCTCAGTTTGGTCGTGACAGTTCGTCTAGGAACGCTGCACGGCATTGACGAATTTGTTCTTGCTTCCGCACGTTAACGAGTTGCACCGCGTTGGCATGTCCATTTTCTTGTCGACAAGTCCGACCGCTCGCGCCTTTCCGCCCATGCGGCCGAGCGCGACCCAACCGGGGTTTTTGTCCTCTGATTTGAACGACGGCACGACATCGGACAATTCACCGTCCCGACAACAACGCGGCCGATCGCGTAGCGGGCGCGGGTGTTCGCGTCGCCGGGTCGACGCGCGAGGCCTTCTGGACATTGCTTTGCCCTTGTTTTGCTTGGCAGCAAGCATATGTGGATTTCGGCTGCGCGAAGAGGCCTGTGGCTGAAAGGTCGCACGGTTTAACTTTGTCGAAAGGGTGGCGCGCCATTGTTCTGAGGGTCCCGAATCGGCCTTGCCGCAGTGCCGCACCGATGTCATTGTGCCTGAACAAATCGGTAATAGAAGCGTTCAAATAAGGCGCCCCCGATTCGGAGACCGCAATGCTCGTCACCATGCAGAATGCCGAATTGATCCGAAAGCTCATGGAGCTCGCCGGCGGCGATATCGATTTGGTTCAGGCGGCTATTCGTGTCAACGCTCGGCCTGGCAACGCGGGAGCTGATCTCCAA
>JASHQI010000043.1 GCA_030037645.1 Xanthobacteraceae bacterium | reverse complement strand
AGCGTGCCGCGATTGCGCGTCTGCCGATGGCCGACCTGCCGAATCGCTTCGTGCATGAGCGGGCAGCGCTGGCGCACGATGTCCGAGAATTCGATATCGCGCTGGCGCGTCATGGCGCCGATCTCGAGCGCGCCGTTGCGCTCGCGGATAAAGCTCAGGCCGTCGACCCGGTTGAGATCGATGACGTGATCCGGCAGCACGTAGCGCATATTGAGCATGGGCATCAGCGACTGGCCGCCGGCGAGCAGCTTGGCATTGTCGAGCTTGGCGAGAAGGCCGACGACGTCGGCAGTCGTTCGTGGATCGTGATAGGAAAAGGGCGGCGGCTTCATTTCGGCCTGCTCACTGTTCGCGTACTTTGACTTGGTGCCAGAAACCGTGCATCACTTCAAAAACATACGTCAATCCTTGTATTGAAACCAGCCGATGAAGCCTGCGGCGTTCCGCTACCACGCGCCGAAAACCATCGATGAGGCCGTGGCGCTGCTCGCCGAGGTCGCTCCGCAGGACGGGCGGGTGCTTGCCGGCGGCCAGAGCCTGGTCCCCACCATGGCGTTCCGGCTGGCCAAGCCCACCCATCTCGTCGATATCAACGGCGTTGCGGCGCTCAACCGCCTCGGCGTGGCCGGCGGCAAGTTGGTGATCGGCGCTTGCGTGCGCCACGCCGCTTTTCACCGCCCGGTCTGCGAAGGACCGCTCGGCGCGCTGCTGCGCGACGTGGTCCGCCACATTGCCCATTATCCGATCCGCAACCGCGGCACGTTCTGCGGCAGTCTTGCGCATGCCGATCCGGCTTCGGAATGGTGCCTGGTCATGGCGGCGCTGGACGGCGAGGTGGCGGCGAAAAGCGCGCACGGCGAACGCGTGATCGCGGCGCGCGATTTCTTCAAGGGCGTGATGACGACGGCGCTGCGCGACGATGAGCTTTTGGTCGAGGCGCGGCTGAACATTCTCGGCGCCGATACACGCTGCGGCTTTTACGAATTCAGCCGTCGCGCCGGCGATTTTGCCATGGCCGCGGCGCTATGCAGCTACCGGCTCGAGGCTGGAAAAATCGTCGCGCCGCGGATTGCCTTGGGCGGCGCGGAGCCGAGCCCGCGTCGCATCGCCGAAGCCGAGCGCGCACTCGCGGGCGCCGTGCCGGGCGACAAGGCGTTCCGCGCCGCCGCCCAAGCGGCGATGGCAGCCGTCGATCCCATGGAGGACGCGACCACGAGCGCGGAGTTCAGGCGCGATCTCGTCCTCGCGGTGACGCGGCGCGCGCTGGAACGCGCGGACAAGTCATGAGCAGGCTGCGAATAACCGCTCGTCCCCGCGAAAGCGGGAACCCAGTCATGTTCCTGGATTCCCGCCTGCGCGGGAATGAGCGGAGGAAGCTGCCATGAATCGCAGCACCCCCTCCCCCGCTTCGCGGGGGCGGAAAGAGTCCTGGATCGGTCAGTCGGTCGAGCGGCTCGAGGATCCGCCGCTCGTCGCCGGGCGCGGCGAGTTCGCGGGCGATATCAACTTTCCGCACCAGCTCCACATGCGCATCGTGCGTTCGACCCATGCGCATGGCCGAATCGTTTCGATCGACACGGCGGCGGCACGGGCCCTGCCGGGCGTCTATGCGCTGTGGACCGCGGCCGACATTGCCGACGTGCCGCCGATCGATTTTCGCGAAGGCAGCATTCCGGCGCTCGATCCATATCGCCAGCCGGTGCTGGCCAGCGGCGTCGTGCGCTATGTCGGCGAGCCGGTCGCGGCGGTCTTTGCCGAAGATGCTTATGTCGCGGAGGATGCCGCCGATCTCGTCGCCATGGACATCGACGAATTGCCGCCGCTGCTTGACTCTCAGGCCGCGCCCGTCGAGTTCTCGCCGGGACACGGCAGCGAAGCGGCGCTGATCCGGCAAGGCTATGGCGACGTCGACGCTGCGTTCCGGACCGCACCCCACATCGTCGAGCTCGAGCTCGCGATTGGCCGCCATTCCGGCGTGCCGCTAGAGACCCGCGGCGCCATCGGACGCTACGATGCGTCGCGCGGCATCCTCGAACTGCACGGCGCGGCCAAGGTGCCGCACCGCAATCAGGAACTGCTATCGCGCATGCTGGGCATCCCGCCGAGCGCGATCCATGTGCATGAATCGCATGTCGGCGGCGGGTTCGGCATCCGCGGCGAGCTTTATCCGGAAGATGTTTTGGTCTGCGTCGCGGCCAAGCGCTTCAAGCGGCCGGTGAAATGGATCGAGGACCGGCGCGAGCACTTGATCGCGGCCAATCATTCGCGCCAGCAATTGCATAAGATCCGCGCCGCGGTCGATGCCGACGGCGTAATCCTCGCCATCGACGACGTCTATTTCCACGACCAGGGCGCCTATGTGCGTACGCACGCCACGCGCGTCGTGCACATGACGGCCGGCATCTTGCCGGGACCCTACCGCGTGCCGGCCTATCGCTCGGTCGGCCACTTCCGCCTCACCAACAAAACGCCGGCCGCAACGTATCGCGCGCCCGGCTGTTACGAGACGACCTTTGTGCGGGAGCGCCTGGTCGATGCCATTGCCGCGCGGCTTGATATCGACCGCATCGAGGTGCGCCGCCGCAACACGATCGGTCCGGCGGAAATGCCGTATCTGCGGCCGCTCGAAGCGCTGGGCGAAAGCATCCACTACGACACCGGCGACTATATGGGTCTAGTGGAAAAGCTGTTCGCCAAGATCGGGTGGGACAAGCTCAAGGCCGATATCAAGAAACGCAAGGCCGCCGGCGAACTGGTCGGCATCGGCGTCGCTATGTTCGTGGAGAAAAGCGGGCTTGGTCCGATCGACGGCGTGAAGATTTCCGTGGACACAGCCGGCATGGTCGAGGTCGTGACCGGCGGCGCTTCGCTCGGCCAGGGCTTTGAGACCGTCATGGCACAGGTCGCCGCCGACGCGCTTGGCATCGATTACCGGCGCTGTCGCGTGATCCACGGCCAGACGGACCGCATTTCCCACGGCATCGGCGCGCACGCCTCGCGCGCCACAGTGATGACGGCATCGGCGACGCACATTGCCGCGATGAAGCTTCGCGCCAAGGCGCTCGAAGCTGCGGGTGAACTGTTGCAGGCGCCGGCGGACACGCTCGACATCGTCGATGGCGAGGTGATGCGCAAGGATCAAAATCCCGGCCCTTCGATCAGTCTCGGCAAGATCGCGCAGCACCTTGCGCCGGGCGCCAAGACGCTTGCCGACCGCGAGCCCGGGCTTGCGGCCGAAGGCTGGTTCAAAACCAGCCACCAGGTTTATCCCTACGGCACCAACATCGCCGTGGTTCGGGTCGATGCCGAGACCGGCGGCGTTGCCGTGGAACGCTATTTCATCGCCTACGATATCGGGCGCGCCATCAATCCGGCCTTGGTCGAGGCCCAGATCGTCGGTGGCTTCACACAAGGCTTGGGCGGCGCCTTGTTCGAAGAGTTCACCTACAGCGAGGCCGGCGACCCGCTCGCCGTCACCTTCGCCGATTACGTAATGCCGGCGATTCACGAAACGCCGGCGCCGAATATTCTGCTGGCCCAAGACTACACCACGCCGCTCAATCCGCTCGGCATCAAGGGCGCCGGCGAAAGCGGCATCACCGCGGTCGGCGCGGCGATCGCCTCGGCGATCGACGATGCCATCGGCATTCCCGGCGCGGTGACGCAGCTTCCCGTCACGCCGCAGCGTCTCAAGCGGCTTTTGGCAAACGGCGGCGTTACTCGGCCTTGATGCCGACGGTCTTGATGACCTTGCCCCACTTCGCGGCTTCGGCGATCGTGAATTTCCCGAATTCCGCGGGGCTCATCACCATCGGCTGGGAGCCCAAAGCGGCAAACCGCGCCTTCATCGCCGGATCGCCGAGCACGGCGTTGATCTCGGTGTTAAGCCTGCTGATGATGTCCGGCGGCGTTTTCGCCGGCGCGCCGATGCCGTCCCAAACGATCGCCTGATAGCCCGGAAGGAATTCGGCGATCGTTGGAACGTCCGGCAGCACCTTCGAGCGGGTCGCGTCGGTCACCGCCAGCGCCCGCAGCTTGCCCGCCCGGATGAAATTGATCGTCTGCAGAATCGGCGTAAACGACGCCTGCACCTGGCCGCTGAGCAGATCGGGCAGATAGCTGGTGCGATAGGGTACATTCACCAGATGGACGCCCGCCATCATGTTGAACAATTCGCCGGCCACGTCGGTCGCCGCACCGCTGCCGACCGAGGCAAAATTGATCTTGCCGGGATTGGCCTTGGCGTAGGCGATGAACTCCTTGAGCGTCTTGACCGGCACCGATGGATTGACCACAAGCACGAGCGGCAACAACACCAGACCCGCGACCGGGGCGATATCGCGGACGAAATTGAAGTCCAGGTTGTCGTAGAGCGACATGTTGAGGACGTTGGTCATGGTCGCGGTGAGCAACGTGTAACCATCGGGCGCCGCGTGCACGACAATCTCGGTGCCGATATTGGCGGCGCCGCCCGGCCGATTGTCGACGATGAATTGCTGCTTGAGGCGCTCCGACAACGCCTGGGCGACCAGTCGGGTGGCGATGTCGGGCGCGATGCCCACCGGATAGGGAACGACGATGCGCACCGGCCGCGTCGGATAATCGAGCGCCAAGGCGGGCCTGGGAAACGCGTGAGCCGCGGCAGTGCCGGCCGCGAGACAAAGAAAACTCCTGCGCACAAGCTTCACGTCAATGTCTCCAATCGCGTCTCAGCATCGTGGGATCGGCGCCGGCAGCGTTGACCGCTTTGTTCCTACGAGTCAATGACTTCGACGAGGGCGGCCGCTGCCGCCAAGCCAGTCCCCGGAGCAACGGGGCCGCCCGGCCCAAAGCCCTCATCCGACTGTCAAGTTCCCTCCGTATACCTCGTAGAAAGGTCAATAAAGAATACTGTTTCGCAGTCGGGCGAATTTGATCTGCCGGGGGGAATTCCATGCGCACCTTGCTCCTGCCGCTCAGCGCGCGTTTCATCGTCTACACCGCCGCGCTGACCATCACCGCGGTTCTTCTCTTTGAGCTTTATTTGTTTCCGTCGCCCGTTGTTTGGATCCCGCTGCTGTTGTTCGGCGGCCTCTCGATCATCGGCACTATCGATCTGATCCAGACCCGCCACGCTGTGCTGCGCAATTATCCGCTGATGGCGCATATCCGTTTCATCCTGGAGGAAATTCGGCCCGAGATCCGGCAATATTTTCTTGAAAGCGAAAAGGACGGCACGCCGTTTTCCCGGGACAAGCGCGCCATCGTCTATCAGCGCGCCAAGCAGGCCTTGGACAAACGGCCGTTCGGCACGCACAACGACGTCTATGCCAACGGTTTCGAGTGGCTGCACCATTCGATCGCGCCGAAGCCCGTCGCCCAGGAGCCGTTTCGCATCGTCATCGGCGGCCCGGATTGCAGCAAGCCTTACGCGGCGTCCATCTTCAACATTTCGGCGATGAGCTTCGGCGCGCTCAGCTCGAACGCCATCCGCGCGCTCAATAAGGGCGCCAAGAAAGGCAACTTCGCGCACGATACCGGCGAAGGCGGCTACAGCCCCTATCACCGTGAAAACGGCGGCGACATCATCTGGGAGATCGGCTCGGGTTATTTCAGTTGCCGCAACCCCGACGGCACGTTCAGCGCCGAGAAATTCGAGCAAAACGCCAAGAGCGACCAGATCAAGATGGTCGAGCTGAAGCTCAGCCAAGGCGCCAAGCCCGGCCACGGCGGCGTGCTGCCCGCGGCCAAGGTCAGCGCGGAAATCGCCGCCACGCGCGGCGTACCCATGGGCGTCGACTGCATATCGCCGTCGCGCCATTCGGCGTTCTCGACACCGATCGAGATGATGCAGTTCATCGCCACCATGCGACGGCTGTCCGGCGGTAAGCCGGCAGGTTTCAAGCTCTGCATCGGCCATCCGTGGGAATTCCTCGCCGTCTGCAAGGCGATGCTGGAGACGGAAATCTATCCGGACTTCATCGTCGTCGACGGCAAGGAGGGCGGCACCGGCGCGGCGCCGCTCGAATTCACCGATCATATCGGCATGCCGCTGCGCGAAGGCTTGAACTTCGTGCACAATGCGCTGGTCGGCATCAACGCCCGCCACCGCGTCAAGATTGGCGCCAGCGGCAAGATCGTCAGCGCCTTTGATATCGCACGCGTGATGGCGCTCGGCGCCGATTGGTGCAATTCGGCGCGCGGCTTCATGTTCGCGCTCGGCTGCATTCAGTCGCAGTCATGCCACACCGACCGCTGTCCGACCGGCGTTTCGACCCAAGATCGCGTCCGGCAGCGCGCGCTGGTGGTCGGCGACAAGTTCGAGCGCGTCTACAATTTCCAGCGCGCCACGGTGGAAGCGCTCGCCGAGCTCGTCGCCGCCGCGGGTCTCAATCATCCGACCGAATTCGCGCCGGCGCATTTTTCGCGGCGCGTTTCCGCCGACGAGGTGAAGAGCTTCGCGGAGCTTTATCCGCCGTTGGAGCCCGGAGAGCTGCTCGCCGGCACCGGCGACAAGCGCTACGAAGTTGCCTGGTCTATGGCGAGCGCCAGGGAATTCCGCGCCCAGCCGCGAGCAGCCTAAGCGCGCGCTCCCTCTCCCACGCGGGGAGAGGTGAAGCAAGCGCGGGTCGCGCTCGAATCAATCAAGATCATCGAGTTCTAATTCGCGCTGGCGCCGGAAAATTTCACGACCCTGGCCCACTTCGCTGTTTCGTCGGCGAGGAATTTGCCGAATTGCGCCGGCGTCATGGGCATGGTCTCGCCGCCCAATCCCTTGATCTTCGCCTTGAGCTGCGGGTCGGCGAGGCCGGCGTTGATCGCCGCATTGAGCTTGTCCACGACTGCCGGCGGCGTTCCCTTCGGCGCGCACGTGCCGTCCCAGGCCGTCGCTTCGAAGCCGGGCAGAAACTCGGCGATGGCCGGCACGTCCGGCAAAACATCCGAGCGCGTCGCGCCGGTCACCGCCAACGCAACGAGCTTGCCGGTTCTGATGAACCCGATCGCTGCCGTCACGGTGATGATAAACGCCTGAACCCGTCCGGCGAGCAGATCGGCAAATGCGCCGGCCGGGCCGCGGTACGGCACCAGGACCATTTTGACGCCGGCCATCAAATTGATCAGCTCGCCGGCGACCTGCATCGGCGTGCCGACGCCGGGCGACGCCATGTTGATCTTGCTCGGATTGGCCTTGGCATAGGCGATGAATTCGGGAAACGTCTTGGCGGGAAAAGCTGGATTCACCAGCAACACCATGGGGAGACGGATCAAGCCGGCAACCGGCGCGGTGTCGCGCAGGAAATCGAAATCCAGGTTGCGGTAAAGCGAAGCGTTGATGGCATTCGCCGTCAGGCAGGTGAGCAGCGTGTAGCCATCCGGCGGCGCCTTGAGCACGGCTTCGGTCGCAATATTGCCGGCGGCGCCGGTCTTGTTCTCGACCACGAACGGTTGACCGAGCCGTTGCGACAGCCACTGGCCAAACAGGCGCGACAGAAGGTCCGGCGTGCCGCCGCCGCCAAATCCTTCAAATATCCGCACCGGCCGCGTCGGATAATCCGCTGCGCGGGCCAGCCGCGGAAACAACGAAAGCGCGGCGGCAGGCCAGGCCAGGCTTGAGAACTCTCGACGCGACGGCTTCATGGCATCCCTCAAAGGCAGGGATGCAACACTACATCAACCGGCGCAGCAAAGGCGACGCCGGGTTTTGCCGCGGCCTCGGCCGAGGGTCATCCACCCCGTGAAGCATCGGCGAAAATAACAAACCCCGGCGTACCGGGGTTTGGAAACGCAATGCACCATCGCGTTGGGCGCTTCACATTTGTCCATATTTGCGCAACACGGCGCGGCACCTGCTGCTGACGCGCCAACTATGAGCGGCGAGCGTGGCACCGCAGCGAAACAGATTATCCCAGGTCATGCCGCCGGAGCGGTCGCACATCCTGGCGGCTGCCGGCTTGCACGGCGCAAGCTCGGCAAGATCAATCGCGCTCGCGCTCGTGGCGGACAGCCCGAGGAGCAAACAAACGGCTATCACTACTTTCATGCTCAGTCGTCCCACATTGTTGATTGGAAACGATCTGTTTAGCGTCTGCGATGCGAGATGGCCAGCATTTTGGCCGGCTGCATAAAACATTCCTAACCACTTCAAATAACTAAGATATTCGCCGCGGACGAAGCAGCCGCCAGTGCGGCTTTGCCCGCTCAGCGCCACATTTGCGCAGTTCGCGGCGCATCGATCGTGCGTACCGGCCCAGTCGCGATACGGCGTAGTCGACGTATCGATCGTCAATGATCCTGCTGAAATCGGTGCGTTGCTGCTCAAGACCGAGTTTCAGATGCGGGGCGGCTCAACGCGTGCCGAACCGGGAGGCGAATGTTCGAATCGGACACTAGTTCAGACAGGCCGCGAGGAATGCCACCACTTGCGGCGAGGCGATGACGGTTGCGGCCGGATTGGCAACCGGTTCCTTGCGATGCATGAATCCATGCTCGGCGTCGGGATAATACTGCCAGATCGTTGGCGCGCTGCGGCGATCAAGCACATCCTTGAGCGCGCGGTAGGTTTCCTTGCTGGCGACGTGG
>JASHQI010000274.1 GCA_030037645.1 Xanthobacteraceae bacterium | reverse complement strand
TCCGCGCAAGGAGAAAGAGTTCGCTGCTCCGAATCGCTCACTTCGATGCGTTCACCAGCGGACAATTGTCCTCGCTCATCGGCCGGAACGCCTGATCCGCCGGGATAGTGGCCTTGAGAATGTAATCGTCGCCCGGATATTTGGATTCCGCCGGCGACTTCACTTGGAATAGATAGGCCGGATGGATGGTGCGGCCGTCGGCACGCACGACGCCCTTGCCGAACAACGGATCGTCGGTCGGAATTTCCTTCATCTTGGCAACGACGGCCTTCCCGTCGGCGGCGCTTTTGACGGCGGCAACCGCCTTCAGATAATGCAAGGTCGCCGAGTAGACGCCGGCCTGAATTTCACTCGGGAATTTTCCAGGTCGTTTGACCTGCCACCGCTTGGTCCAGGCACGCGTACCGGCGTTCATATCCCAATAAAAAGGCTCAGTGTCGATCAGGCCCTGCGCGGCCTGCAAGCCCAGCGCCTGAACGTCGGGGATGAAAACCAACAGGCCGGCGAAGTGCTGCCCGCCCTTGACGATGCCGAACTCGGCACCCTGCTTGATCGAGTTGATGGTATCGCCGCCGGCATTGGCGAGACCGATGATCTGCGCTTTCGATGCCTGCGCCTGCAGAAGGTATGACGAGAAGTCCTGGGTGTTGAGCGGGACGTTCACATGCCCGATCACCTTGCCGCCGTTGGCCACGACAACCGCTGTCGTGTCGCGTTCGAGCGCGTGGCCGAAGGCGTAGTCCGCGGTGATGAAGAACCAGGTCTTGCCGCCGGTCTTTACGATCGCCTTGCCGGTGCCGTGCGCCAGCATCCAGGTGTCGTAGGTCCAGTGTATTGTGTTCGGCGAGCATTTCGGCCCGGTAAGGTCGGAGCTCGCGGCGCCGGAGACGAGGAAGACTTTGTTCTTCTCGCGCGTGACGTCGCTCACCGCGAGCGCCACAGCGGAATTCGGCACATCGACGATCATGTCGACGTGATCGACATCGAACCATTGCCGGGCGATGCTGGCGCCGAGGTCCGCCTTATTCTGGTGATCGGCCGAGACGAGGTCGACCTTCATGTTATGCGCTGCCGGATCGAAGTCCTGAATCGCCAACTCGGCCGCGGCGACTGAACCGGGACCGGTGTCGTCGGCATAAAGGCTCGACATGTCGGTGAGCACGCCGATCTTGACGGGTATTGGACTTTGCGCCTGCACCGCTCCGGTCAGAAACGCGCCAAGTGCGATAGCCAAGCTTACTGCTATTCTCATTGCATCCTCCCTCTGTGGGGCCTTCGACCTTGGGCCCCTCGACCCTCTATATCAAACTCCAAGGTAGTCGTGGAGCTTGCCCATATTGGTCTTGAGTTCCGTGTTGGAGAGCTGATCGACGATCCGCCCGTGCTCCATCACGTAATAGCGATCCGCGATGGTGGCGGCGAACTGGAAATTCTGCTCGACCAGCAGAATGGTAAAGCCTTGCGCCTTCAGCGCGCCGATGGTGCGCCCGATCTGCTGGATGATGACCGGGGCGAGACCCTCGGTCGGCTCATCGAGCAAGAGAAGCCGCGCGCCGGTGCGCAGGATACGTGCGATCGCCAGCATCTGCTGCTCGCCGCCGGACAGCTTCGTGCCCTGGCTGGACAGGCGTTCACGCAAGTTCGGGAACAACGCGAAAATATGATCGAGGTCGAGCCCACCCGGACGCACTTGCGGCGGCAGCAGCAGATTCTCCCGCACGTCGAGGCTGGCGAAGATGCCGCGCTCCTCCGGACAGATTGCGATTCCCGCACGTGCGATCGCATCTGACGAGAACTTAATTGTTTCGCGGCCGTCGAGGCGCACCGAACCCGAGCGCTGATCGACCATGCCCATGATCGATTTGAGCGTCGTCGTCTTGCCGACGCCGTTGCGCCCGAGCAGCGTCACCACCTCGCCTGCGCGCACATCAAAGGTAACACCGTGCAAAATATGCGATTCGCCATACCAGGCCTGCAAGGCGTCGACGGCAAGGAGTACGGATGGCTCAGGCATGGCCGGTCCCGAGATAGGCCTCGCGCACCGCCGGATTGGCCGACACAGTCTTGTAGTCGCCCTCCGCCAGAATCTCACCACGACTGAGCACGGTGATGCGGTCGCAGAGATTGGCGACAACACTGAGGTTGTGCTCGACCATTAAGACGGTACGATCCATGGCGAGAGATTTGATGAGCGAGCTGATGCGGTCGATGTCCTCGCGGCCCATTCCCGACATCGGCTCGTCGAGCAGCAACATTTTCGGATCGAGGGCGACGGTGGTTGCAATTTCTAGCGCGCGCTTACGGCCATACGGCAATTCCACCGCCAAGATATTCGCATGCGGCGCAAGGCCCACGTCGGCAAGCAGCACGTTGGCGCGTTCGTCGAGCGCGTGCAGCGCGCGCTTGCTGCGCCAGAAATCGAACGATCCGCCGCGGCGGCGTTGCAGGGCGATGCGCACGTTTTCCAGCACAGTGAGGTGTGGGAAGACCGCCGAAATCTGAAACGAGCGCACCAGCCCGAGCCGAGCCACGGCCGCGGGCTTGAGCGCAGTGACGTCGTGTCCATCGTACACGATCCGCCCGCGCGTCGGGCTCAAGAATTTACTGAGCAGATTGAACACCGTAGTCTTGCCGGCGCCATTCGGACCGATCAGGGCGTGAATGGTCCGCCGCGCGATCCGCAGATTGACGGAACGCACCGCGACGAAGCCGGCGAATTCCTTGGTAAGGTCTTCCGTCTCGAGAACCGTGTCCCCACGCACAGCATTGCCCGCCCGTAAAGGGGAAATGGCGTCGACCGTCCTTGCAGCTCGGGTGACGCCTGAGAAACTCAAATTGCGCCGGAACGCCTGCCCGGCGCAAGCGTCTCGCCAGAATCTCAATGCTGAAACGTGATCCGGACAAAGCCCGCCCTCGGACTTGGTTCGAGCGCGGACACCGGTTTTCCGAAAGGATCATGCTCCATCAAAAATGCCGGAGCGCAGAATTGGTTCAACTTGGAGGATGGCGCTCTATGCGCCCGGAAGGTTTCCCCGCAAAGGCTTCTCCTCGAGCAGGAGCACCGTCAACAGGCTGACCGTCAGCGTTGCCGCGGCGGTGGCGAATACGATGGAGAAGGTTGCCGATGTTCCGGTCATGACGTGTTGGACCATGGCGGCCGGCGCATTGGCCGGCACGCCGGCGAGCACGATGGCGCCGAACACGGCAACGAGGATCGTGCCGACCAGCGTGCGTGTGAAATTCATGGTGCCGATCGCCGAGCCCAAATTGTGGTTCGCTACGGTGTTTTGCAGCGCGACTTGCGCCAGTGGCGAGGTTGGCCCAAATCCCGTACCGATCAGGAACAGGATGACTTCAAATTTTAGCGGATTGATGTGAGACGTCGAGAATGCGAGCGCAACGACCGCCCCGATCGCGACGGCCGAACAGAATATGGGCACGAGCTTGTAGTGCTTGACGCGGCCGATGAGCTGACTCGAGATTCCGGCGCTCGCATTGAGCGTGACCATCAAAATAACCAGGCTCAAACCGGAATCGGTCGGCGTCCAGCCTAGGACGTCCTGCAGATACATCGGCAAGAAGATGTTGAGCCCGATCAGCGAGCCCCAACCGAAGCTATTCGCCAGAATTGCAAGCCGCGCAGTCGAGTCGGACAAGATCGAGATCGGGATCAGCGGCTCGACTGCGGAAAGGAGCCGCACCACAAAAGCGGTCCCCAGCAACAGGGCGCAGCCAAGCAGCGCAAGGACCGGCGATGACAGCCAAGGATAGCGGACCCCGCCAAGGTTGAGCGCGAGCATGAACGACGAACTTGCCGCCATCACCAGGACGGCGCCGACAATGTCGAGCCGATGCGGCCGCTCGTATCGTGGCAACCGACGCAGCATGACGAACGACAACGTGCCGGCAATCAGGCAGAACGGAAACTTCCACAAGAAGATCAGCGACCAATGCCAGTGTTGGCAAATCCATCCGCCGACAGTCGGGCCGCAAGCGCCCGCGCTGGTAAAAGCGGCAGAGAAGTAGGCGTAGTACTTGGCGCGGTCCTTGGGCGCGGCGATGTCGCCCAGCACCATATTGGCCGTCGTCGTCAGACCGCCGCCGCCGCAGCCCTGCACGATACGTCCGCAAATCAGCATCAACATGCTGGTCGACATCGCGCTGACCAGCGAGCCGACCATATAAATGCCGAGCGCGATGAGCAGCGTCGTGCGACGGCCGCGGATGTCGGCGAACTTGCCGTAGAGCGGTGTGAGCGCCGTGCCCGCGATCAAATAGGACGTAATCAGCCAAGGCAGATCGTGCACGTCGCCAAAAGCGCGGCCGATGGTCGGCAGCGAGGTGGCGAGGATCGACTGGTCGATCGAGCCGAGGAATACCGGCAGCATCATGGTCATGACGATCACGCGCCGTTCCCGGTGCGTGAGCGGCGCCACATCGACAGACGGTGGAGCGGGCGCCGCCGCGGCGCGGCCCGCACCGGTGCCTAGAGCGATCGGCTCGCCTGCGCGCGCCTCGACAGCGCGCCCGCTGACCTTGTCGTCCATGAAACTTCGCTGCGTCGCAAGCGCTGGCGCGGCGTCCCGGAAATCGATGACGGAACGTCAATACCGGCAATCAGGCTCGATGTCATTTGCGCGATTGCCGGCCCCGGACCCGCGCCCGCGCATGGCAGACTGAACGCGTCCCCGGCTCGGTCGCTTTGGAAGTCCAATCAATGGCGAATTTTGCCATTCCAGCCAGACGTTGCGGCCGAGAGCGAAAGACCAGACCTGGACTCTGATTTCGGATTTCGCGTCGCCCGATCCAGGCGACATCTTATTGCTTGAGCGTATTGGCGACTTTGAAGTTTGCCTCGGTCTTGCTCTTGATGTCGTCGAGGGTCACGTCGGGGGCAAGCTCGATCAGCGTCAGCCCACCACCGGCCTTATCGAGGGTGAAGACGCCGAGATCGGTGATCACCATGTCGACGACGCCGGCACCGGTGAGCGGCAGCCTGCAGCGGCGCATGAGCTTCGATTCGCCCTTAGCCGAGTGCTCCATGACCACGACGACTTTCTTGACGCCACCGACCAGATCCATGGCGCCGCCCATGCCCTTCACCAATTTGCCGGGAATCATCCAGTTGGCGATGTCGCCGTTCTCCGCCCCCTGCATGGCGCCGAGGATAGCAATGTCGATGTGGCCGCCGCGGATCATGGCGAAGGAATCCGCCGAGTTGAAATAGCTGGTGGTCGGCAGTTCGGTGACAGTCTGCTTGCCGGCGTTGATGAGATCGGAGTCCTCCTCACCCTCGAACGGGAACGGGCCGGTGCCGAGCATGCCGTTCTCCGATTGCAACTGCACGCTCATGCCGGGCGGAATGTAGTTCGACACCAGCGTCGGGATGCCGATACCGAGATTGACGTAGAAGCCGTCTTTCAACTCCTTGGCGGCACGGGCCGCCATTTGCTCGCGGGTCCAGGGCATCAGGCTTGCACTCCTGTTCCGATTGCGGCCGGCGATTTTTCGCGCTTGCGCACGGTGCGTTGCTCGATGTGCTTGATCGCGTTCGACACGTGGACGATGCGCTGCACGTAGATGCCGGGCGTGATGATGTGGTCGGGATTGATATCGCCGGGCTTCACCAAATGCTCGACTTCGGCGACCGTCACCTTGCCCGCCGTCGCCATCGGTGGATTGAAGTTGCGCGCCGTCTTGCGATAAACGAGATTACCTTCGCTGTCGCCCATGTAGGCATGGATGATCGACAGATCGGCGACGATGCCGCGCTCCATCACGTAGCGCACGCCGTCGAATTCACGCACATCCTTGCCTTCCGCGATCTGCGTGCCGAAACCGGTCTTGGTGAAGAAAGCCGGGATCCCAGCGCCGCCGGCACGGATGCGTTCTGCGAGCGTGCCCTGAGGATTGAACTCGATCTCGAGCTCGCCGGCGAGAAATTGGTTCACGAAAGTCTTGTTCTCCCCGACATACGAGGAGATCATCTTCTTGACCTGCCGACTATCGAGCAGGATGCCGAGGCCCTTGCCGTCGACTCCCGCATTGTTGGAGACGACGGTCAGATTCTTGACCCCCGCATCCCGGATCGCGAGGATGAGCTGCTCCGGGATGCCGCACAGGCCGAAGCCGCCCGCCATGATGATCATGCCATCCTTAAGCAACCCGGCCAACGCGGAACGCGCGTCCGCATAGACCTTGTTCATGACCGCTCCAATTCTTGCGCCCCGCAAAGGCTAGGCATAGCCAGCACGGCGAAAACGTCAACCGTCTGAAGTGGCCCCACTAGTGGTCCGATTCCAAAACTCACTTCCCGTCTTGGCATGAGTTGAGCGAATGTTGGAATCAAAGGACCACTAGCAACTCCATGATGCTAGTGGAGTTTAGGATTTAACATTCGCTTCACCCGGCAACGGCTGGGTGGGCAGCGAATGTTAAATCCACTCCACTAATGTTGACTTTGAGCCGGGGCAGCGGGTGCCGGGCTGGCAGGCGCCGGCGTGGCAGGCAGCGTCGTGACCGGCGAACTTGGCGCGGGCGGCGGTGCAGCAGCCGTTGGCGTCGGGGGCGCGGGCGTCGTCACCATCGGAGTGATCGGCCCGGGGCTGATCGGTCCTGGGAGGCTGGGATGGGGATAATACGTCCAAAAGACATAGGCTACGCCAAACAGAATTCCCGCAATGATGGCGCCCACGAAACGATTGCGAAATGCAATGAGACTGCCGATCAACGCGGTAACGAACGCACACACTGCGAGTAGGCCGACGTAAGTCCAATTCACTGCGCTCAGATCGAAGGGCATCGTCTGCTCCCGATTTTCTATCCCGCGGCTAGTCTAGCCGAGGTTGGCTCGCTGCGCGACACCTTGGCGGCGCTTCGCGCAAGACGATATAACGCCCGTTCACGATCTGTCGATGACCCCGCTAGTGTCCCGATTCCGAAGTTCGCTTGATTGTGAGGCGCGCTCGGTCGCGAACTTCGGAATCGGAAGGACACCAGCAACATATTGATCTAGTGTGGCTTTGGTTCAGAAGTCCGCACCACGAGCCCAGCCGAAACAATGGTGCGGAATTCTGGAACCGCCACACTCGCAGCGGCTAGCACACTATTGCGCATGACCAATCTCCTTATTCTGTTGACGCTGACGCCGCAGCTCAACGATCAATATCGCGAGCGCCTGAAGGCCAAGTTCCCGCAGCTCAATGTGGACCTGGTCGACCACCATACCAAGGTGGGACCGTACATCGCATCGGCCGACATTCTGTTGACGTTCGCGCCGCGGCTGAGCGACGCCGTGTTGCAGGCCGCCAGGAATCTCAAGTGGGTTCAGGCGCTCGGCACCGGAGTCGATAACCTCATCGACGCTCCATCGCTGCGCAAAGATGTCATCGTCACCAACGTCCACGGCATCCACGGACCGCCCGTTTCGGAGGCGGCGATGGCGTCGATGCTGGCGCTCGCGCGCGACGTGCCGGCTGCGGTGCGGGCGCAGGATGCCCGGAAATGGCTGCGCTGGCCGGCACAGCTCCTGCACAACAAGACGGTGGGAATTTTCGGCATCGGCGCCATTGCTGCGGAGCTGGCGCCGAAATGCAAGGCTTTCGGCATGCGGGTCATCGGCGTGAGTTCTGCTCCGCGCGCGGTAGCCGGCTTCGACCGCATGTACGGGCGCGACGAGCTTGCTCAAGTGGTCGGCGAGTTCGATTTCTTCGTGCTGCTCACTCCGCTGACGGAAAAGACACGCAACAGCATCGATGCAAAAATCTTTGCCGCGATGAAGCCGACGAGCTTTCTGGTCAATCTGGCGCGCGGCGGGGTCGTCGACGAGGCGGCTTTGGTCGCTGCGCTCAAGGCGGGGCGCATCGCCGGCGCCGCGCTCGACGTGTTCAACGAGGAGCCGCTGCCGCACGATCATCCATTCTGGGCGATGGAGAATGTCGTCATCACCACCCACCAGGGTGGATTCTGCGACGTCTATATCGATCACGCCTTGCCGACCGTCGAAGCCAATATGCGGTGCTTTCTCGCCGGCAACTTCGCCGGCATGATCAATGTGGTGCCGCATTGAGATTCACACCGCTCGTCGTCGCGCAAGCGGGGATCCAGGCTGGATCCCGCCTGCGCGGGAATGAGCGCATAAACCGTCCAGGAGGAGTCAATGGAACAGCTTTCCGAGCGCCTGCAGACGCCGATCTCGACGGCCGAGCTCGAACGCCGCTGGGCCGCGGTGCGCGCCGCCATGGAGCGCGACAAGATCGACGCACTGTTAATGCAGAACAATGTCGAGCAGATGGGGGGCTACGTCAAATATTTCACCGATCTGACGGCAACCAACGGCTATCCGGTCGCGGTGGTGTTCCCGCGCGACGATCTCATGACCATGGTAAGCCAAGGTCCGTTCGGCGGCGCATTCACGCCGGGGCCGAACGGCGATGGCGTGCGCCGGGGCGTCAAGCAATGGCTGACGACGCCGAGCTACGCCTCGTGCCATTACACCGCAAGTTATGATCCGGAGCTCGTCGCCAAAGCGCTGGCGCCCTACGGTGGCGGCACGATCGGGCTGGTCGGCACCTACCAGATGTCGTTCGCGATGGTCGATTACCTGCAAAAGGGCCGCTTCTCCAACACGAAATTCGTCGATGCGTCCGATCTCGTCGACCGCATCAAAGTGATCAAGAGTACCGAGGAGCAGGCGCTGATACGGCGCGCCGCGGCCATGCAGGACGCCGCCATGCGCGCGGCCTTTGCCGCCGTCGAGCCCGGTATGCGCGACCGTGATGTCGCCGCAGTCGCGCAATGTTACAGCCAGCGCCACGGTAGCGAGCACGGCATCTACCTATGCGCGTCGATGGCCGTGGACAAGCCATCGCATTTCGGCCACCGCCACTATCAGAACCGCCTCATCAAGGTCGGCGACACCGTTGCGCTGCTGGTCGAGGATTCTGGTCCTGGCGGCATGTTTACCGAGTTGGGACGCACCTGCGTGGTCGGCAAGGCATCACAGGAAATCAAGGACGAGTTCGCCTTCGCGCTCGAAGCGCGCAAATTCAATCTCGCCTTGCTCAGGCCCGGCGCGCCATGCAAGGACGTCTTCGAAGCCTACAACGACTTCATGCGCAAGAACGGCCGCCCCGAGGAGAAGCGGTTGCACTCCCACGGCCAGGGCTACGATCTGGTCGAGCGACCGCTGATCCGCAGCGACGAACCGATGAAGATCGAGAAAGATATGAACATTGTCGTGCACCCGACCTATCTCCGCGGCCATGTGCTGTCGTGGGTCTGCGACAATTACCTGATCGGGGCGAACGGCCCGGGCGAGCGGTTGCACCATTTCCCCGAGACCATCACCGAGCTTGGATGAGGCGGCCATCCTGGGGTGCCGCGCCTGGACCAACTGCGACGGATCGTTAACTGCATCGTCACTGACCGACCTCCTGCGCCAAAAAAATCCGCAATTGCGTCAACCTCAGGTCATGCCGCTATGCCGTATGCGCGCCTGATTGCGGGATGGAGGAGGCAATGTTGAGCATGCGGATCGTGGCCGCGGGCGCCCTCTTGGCCCTGGCGGCAAGCGGCGCTGCGGCGCAAACCGCGACCACTAATACACCGGGCAAGCCTCTTCCACTGCTGCAAATTCTCGAAAAGCCGGCCAAGGCGAGTTCGCGGCATCAACCGGAAAGCACGCGCCGAACAGGCCAGAAGACCGGCAAGAGAATCTCCGCGAAGCACGACCGAGTCGCTGCGAAAAAGAAGCGGCGGCCAGCGCTGGTGCGGACGGCGCAGCATACGGTCCCGCCAAATGTCTGGCCGGCGGCAAACACTGCTTCCATGGCGGCACCCGGGCCGGTCGGACGAACGCCTGCAAGCCTCTGGCCGGACCCGAACGTGTCCTCATTCGCAGCATCCGACGCCGACGGGACGGCGCCGGCGAACAGTTGGCCGCAGACGAATGCTCCTTTGGTCGGCGACGCCGGCGGTGTCGAGCCGGGGATTACGTCGGCACCCGATGATGCCGCACTCCGCGAAATCGTGGTCGACGGCCAAACCGTGCAGGTTGCTTCGCCCGACAAGCTCAACGCCATCGACCGTGCTGCCGATCGTCCAAATGCCGCGGAGGATACGGTGCTGCAAAGCGATTTCTCTCAAGCCGCACCTGCGACGCAAGCCACGGCCGCGGCACTGCCGGGGCACGACACGAGCAAAGTCGGAAGTGAATACTGGTTCGCAAGAATACTCGCGGCACTCGGTGGTGCGATTGCGACCGGCTCGGCCGCATGGTTCCTGATCGGCTCGGTGGCGCCGCGTATATACGGATAAACACTGCCGCCTCGCGCCCCCGATTGTGATAAGAATTTGCAGTTGTTCGGGAGCCGCAGCGCATGAAGCGACGCGAATTCATTGCGCTTGCCGCCGGCGCGTCGGCGTTACCGCTCGCGTTGCCGATGACGGCGCGGGCGCAACAGCCGGTGCCGGTGATCGGGTTTCTCAACAGCGCGACCGAGACCCCGGCAAAACTGACGGCGTTTACTGAAGGCCTCAAGATCGAAGGCTTTGTGCAAGACCAAAGCGTAAGGATCGAATTCCGCTCGGCACAAGGCGATGACAGCCGGCTCCCGGGACTGGCGGTCGATTTGGTCAACCGCAAGGTGGCCGCGATCGCCGCAGTCGGAGATGCAGCGGCTCGCGCAGCCAAGGCCGCAACAGCGGCGATTCCGATCATTTTTGCGGCGGCATCCGATCCGGTTCAGATCGGCCTCGTCGAGAGCCTGAACCGACCCGGCGGCAATATCACGGGCGTGACCAGCATGGGCGCCGCGAGCGGGCCGAAAAGACTCGAGCTTCTGCACGAACTGATACCGTCGGCGACCAGTTTTGCGCTCCTCGTCAATCCGACTAATCCTCTTGCCGAGGCTGAAACGCGAGATGTACGCGCGGCGGCCGGCACGATGGGCCTCCAAGTGACTGTCTTTCAGGCGAGCACCGAAAACGACTTCGATCCGGTGTTTGCGAAATTGTCCCAATCGCGCGCTGCCGGCCTTGCGATCAGCGATGACGGATTATTCGTCGACCACAGCGAGCAACTTGCGGCCTTGACGGTGCGTCACGCGATCCCGGCCATCTTTGAATATCGAGCGTTCGCCGCGGCCGGTGGGCTGATGAGCTACGGCAGCAATGTTTTGGAATTTTACCATCAGCTCGGCGCATACAGCGGCCTCGTTCTCAGGGGAGCGAGGCCGGCCGACCTGCCGGTGTTTCAATCCACCAGGGTCGAATTCATGATCAATCTCAGGACGGCGAAAGCCCTCGGCATCACGGTCCCGCCCGCTCTGGTCGGCCGCGCCGACGAGGTGATCCGGTGAAGCTGCGCACGACGCCTTAACGTCGTGCCGCGACACCACGAAATGACGTCTCAGCGACGACGCGCTCGGAATCCGCCTTGAGCGATTTGAACAAATCGAGGGCGTCTTTCGGTTTCATGTTCTTGTGCACGACGGCCGAGACCGCGGCGATCATCGCCTTCGACGCGTCGGATTGGAAAATGTTGCGACCCATGTCGACACCACAGGCACCCTGCTGGACGGCGTTGTAGGCCATGGTCAGCGCCTCAAGCTCGGGCAGCTTCTTGCCGCCGGCCATGACGATCGGCACCGGGCAAGAGGCCGTGATGGTCTCGAAACCCTCGTCGACGTAATAGGTCTTGACGTATTGCGCGCCGAGCTCGGCGATGATGCGGCAGGCGAGCCGGAAATATTTGGCGTCGCGCACCATATTTTTGCCCACCGCAGTGATGCCCATGACCGGCACGCCGGCGCGCAAGCCGGCATCGACCAGCCTCGTCATATTGTGCACCGAGCGCGTTTCGTGCTCGCCACCGATGAACACCTGGATGCCGACGCCGGCGGCGTTGAGCCGGATGGCGTCGTCCATGTCCATGGCAATCTGCTCGTCCGACAGTTCTTCGCGCAAAATGCTGGGGCCGCCGCTCGCCCGCAGCACCATAGGTTTCTGGCACTCGGCCGGAATGAGCGAGCGCAAAATGCCGCGCGTACAGAACAGTGCGTCACAGTTCGGCAGCAACGGCACGATGGAGAGATCGATGCGCTCGAGGCCTGTGGTCGGGCCCTGGAAATAGCCGTGGTCGATCGCGAGCATCACGGTGCGGCCCGAAACCGGATCGAACACCCGCGCCATGCGGTTCTTCATGCCCCAATCGAGCTGATGCGAGCCTTTCAGATAAAAGCCCGGTGTCTGCTGCGGCTGATTGAGCGAGTAGCGTTCACCTTCCTTGTCGGCTTCCGGCATGATTCACCTTCCTGGTTGGCACGCTCCAAGCAGCATTGCGCAACGTTTGTGTGAACGTATGCGCCATCGTTTTCACGCCAGCAAGGCGAAGACTTACATCGCGCGCAGTCTCGTCGCCCCTATCCCTTGTAGGGGAGTAAAGAGCGAGACCCTTTGGGCAGCCCCTTGCGAAGTTCTTGTTTTGTTCTAGTATCTGTCCTCTTGAACATACCAGGAACATGAACACACTCAACACAGGCCAAATGGCTGTCGAAAAAGGATAAATGTCTCTACTCGCCCCTTTCATCGTGCGCAATCGCGCTGCCCTTATGGAAGACCTTCGCCGTCTACTCCCAGGCGGGGTGGAGGGTTGGCGCACGACCCTGCCCTTCGGCGTTTCGACGCTTGATTCTCATCTGCCGCATGGTGGCCTCCCCTGCGACGCCCTGCACGAAGTGGTGCCTGAGACGGAAGGCTCCACAGCCGCGGCTTTCGGCTTTGTCGCCGCGATCCTCGCGCGCCTTTTATCTCCTCCCCCTGGGCTCGCGGAGCCTGTCATCGAGTCGGCCACTTCGGGCCCGACCCGTTGGCTCGCCGACCCTCCCCTTTCAGGGAAGGGAAAAGGAAAAAGCGTTGACCTGATCATCTTCGTCTTGCCGGCCTACAGGCTGCGCCGATACGGCCGGCCTTACGGTCATGGCTTCCAAAACCTCGGTCTCGATCCGGCACATCTCATTGTGGTGGAAACGACGCAGCGGAAAGACACCCTGTGGGCGATCGAGGAAGCAGTGCGTTCGGCGGCGCCGGCCGCCGTCGTTGGCGTAATCGACAAGCTCGATCTGAAAACGAGCCAAAGGCTGCATCTGGCTGCCACCGATGCGGGCCTGCCGCTTCTGCTGCTGCGGCCGGCGCAAAATCTGGAAGCAAGTGCCGCAACGACGCGCTGGCGCGTCGGCACGGCGGAAGCCGCGCGCGATCGCTTCGGTCTTTACGCGCACCCACGGTGGCATCTGCAACTTGAACGGGCTCGCAACGGACGGCCGGGCCAATGGCTAGTGGAATACGATCATGTCGCGCATCGTTTCAGTTTGGCTGCCGCGCTGGCCGATCCAGCGCATCCTCGCCGCGCAAGCGAAAAAACCGTCAAGCAAGCAAGTCGATCCTGAGCGACCGTTCGTCCTTGCCGTTGCCGCCTCCGGCGGGCCGCGCCTCACCGCCTTGAACGAGGCGGCCGAGGCCTTCGGGCTTGCGATCGGCGAACCGCTCGCCGACGCGCGGGCGAAAGCGGAATTTTTGCAGGTGCGCGACGTCGATGCAGCCGCCGACGACGACGCGTTGCGGCGGCTCGCATTGTGGGCGACGCGCTACACGCCAACCGCCTCGCCGTGGCACGAAGAGAACGGCGCCGACGGCTTTTTTCTCGACATCGAAGGCTCGGCACACCTGTTCGGCGGCGACGAGAGCCTCATCGTCGATCTGTCCGCCCGGCTGGGAAAAAGTTTCGGCCTGCACACACGGATAGCGGCGGCTTCAACGCCGGGCGCAGCCTGGGCGCTGTCGCGCTTTCACGCTGCGCACTGTTGCGTGCTGCCTTCAGGTCAGGAAATCGAGGCCCTCTCGCCTTTACCCATCGAAGCGCTGCGACTTGCACCGGACATCAGGGCAACGCTGCGCCGGCTCGGTTTCAAAACCGTTGGCACGCTCGTCGACAAGCCGCGCGCACCGTTCGCCGCGCGATTTCCTGCCGAGCTCCTTCGCCGTCTCGATCAGGCGCTCGGCCGCGTCGATGAACCGCTTGTCCCCGTCATCGCGCCGCCGATCTATCACTCTTTGCGTTATTTGCTCGAGCCGATCATCACCCAAGAGGCAATCGTCGCGCTGGCAAGCCGCCAGATGCAGACGCTTGCCCATGTATTGACGCGCGACGATGTGGGCGCGCGGGCGCTGCGACTCTCGCTCTACAACATCGATGGCACGGTCGAGACCATCGACATCGCGCTGACGCTGCCGACGCGCAACGCCGCCCATGTGGCCCGCCTCATCGATCTCAAGCTCGATACGTTGGCGACGACGCGCGACGCCGGCTTCGGCTTCGAGGCCATTGGCCTTGCCGTCACCCGCGCCGAGCCGATGCCGGCGCGGCAGACCGAACTGAACGTCGACCGTCCCCCTGAGATGCAAGCGGAGCAAGCCGCGAAGGCCCCGGACGCTTCGGCCGGCCGCCTTCGCGGTTCGCGCCGTGCACAGATGTTTCAAGATGACGATGGAGAGCGTTGCGCGGCCTTGATCGATGCGCTGCGTCAACGTCTCGGCGCCAGCAGCGTGCGCCGGTTCGAGCCGGTGGCCAGCCACATTCCTGAACGTGCCGAAGTGCTGACGTCTGTGGTGACCGATTCAACTGTCGCTCATCCCCGCGGGGGGTCCCCCTCGTGCTCACGCGATGGGGTGCCCCGTTGCGGGGACCCAGTTCTGGATTCCCGCTTGCGCGGGAATGAGCGGAACACAATCAACTGCGAAAAAACTGCTTGGCCCGAACCGGAGGAAAGAATGCGCCCTCTCATCCTGTTGCCTCATGCCGAGCCGACCGAGGTCACCGCGCTCGTGCCCGACGGCCCGCCACGCCGCTTCTGTTGGCGCGGCGTGACCCATGATGTCACCGGCGCTCAGGGCCCGGAACGCATCGCCGGCGAATGGTGGTTGCATCGCATGCCCGGACCGACGCGCGATTATTACGTCGTCGAGGATGCCGACGGTCACCGCTTCTGGCTCTATCGCGAAGGCCTCTATGGCCGCGAGACGACGGCCGCGCGCTGGTTCGTGCACGGCCTGTTTGCGTGAATTTGTTTGCGTGAGAAAGCAAATGAGCGCCTACGCCGAACTCGCTGTAACGACCAATTTTTCCTTCCTGCGCGGGGCGTCGCATCCGGAAGAATTGGTCGCCACGGCCGACGAACTCGGCCTGACCGCCATCGGCATCGCCGACCGCAATTCCTTTGCCGGCGTGGTGCGGGCTTACGGCGAGGCCCGCAACAGAAATATCAAGCTTATTGTCGGCACGCGGCTGGCGACCGTCGACGGCTTCGAGGTACTGGCCTATCCGATCGATCGCGCGGCTTACGGCCGGCTCTGCCGTCTCCTCACCGCAGGCAATCTCAAGGCCAAGAAAAGCGAATGCCACCTGACCTTCGAGCAGATTCTCGCCGCGACCGAAGGCCAGATGCTGATCGCGTTGCCGCCACCTGCATTCCTCACCTCCCCCTGGAGGGGGGAGGTCGACGGCCGAAGGCCGGCGGGTGGGGGTGATGCAGCCGCTCGGCTTGTCACCCCACCCGGCTCGCATCTTCGATACTCGCCACCCTCCCCCTCCAGGGGAGGGTTTGAAGATCGCCTCTCGGCCCTCGCTCATGCCGCGCCCGGCCGCGCTTTCCTTGCCGGCATCCATGGCCATCGCGGCGACGAGCCGCGCCGGCTTAGGCTGTTGGCCGAACTCGGCGAGCGCGTCGGCACGCCGCTCGTCGCCGTCAACGAGGTTTTCTATCACGCGCCCGAACGACGGCCGCTTGCCGACATCGTCACCAGCATCCGCGAGAAGTGCACGATCGCCGAAGCCGGCCTGAGTCTCTCCGTCAATGCCGAACGCTATCTGAAGCCGTCCGAGGAAATGGCGCGGCTGTTCAAAAGCTTTCCCGACGCGATCGCCCGCACCATCGAGATCGCGCAAGCTTGCCGCTTCACGCTCGACGAACTGAAATATGAATACCCCGATGAACCGGTGCCGCCAGGCAAGACCGCGCAGCAGCATCTGGAAGATCTGACCTGGGCGGGCGCGCAGGATCGTTATCCGAAGGACAAATATCCGGCAGGAATTCCTGCAGACGTCCAGAAGCGGCTCGTCGACGAACTCAAGCTCATCGCCAAGCTCGACTATGCGCGCTACTTCCTCACCGTCCACGACATCGTCGCCTTCGCCCGCCGGCAAGAAAAGGAAATCCTCTGCCAGGGCCGCGGCTCGGCGGCGAACAGCGCGGTGTGCTTTTGCCTCGGCATCACGTCGGTGAATCCGGAGAAGAGCAAGCTTCTGTTCGCCCGTTTCATCTCCGAGAACCGCGGCGAGCCGCCCGATATCGATGTCGATTTCGAGCACGAGCGGCGCGAGGAGGTGATCCAATACGTCTACAAGCGCTACGGCCGCAACCGCGCGGCGATCTGTTCGACCGTGGTGCACTACCGCTCGCGCCGCGCCATCCGCGAAGTCGGCAAAGTTTTGGGGTTGACCGAGGATGTGACCGCCGCGCTCGCCAAGACGGTGTGGGGTTCCGGCGACGGTTTGCCGGACGATCACATTCGTCAGGCCGGCCTCGACCCTGCGAACCCGGCGATCCGGCAGGCCGTCGCACTCGCCGACGAGCTGATCGGCTTTCCGCGCCACCTCTCGCAGCACGTCGGCGGCTTCGTGCTCACACGCGAGCGGCTCGACGAAACGGTGCCGATCGGCAATGCCGCCATGGACGAGCGCACCTTCATCGAATGGGACAAGGATGACATCGACACGCTCGGCCTGATGAAGGTCGATGTGCTCGCGCTCGGCATGCTGAGCTGTCTACGCCGCGGACTCGATCTTCTGCAACGGCACTATGGAAAAAACTATTCGCTGGCGACGCTGCCGCAGGACGATAACGCGGTCTACGACATGCTGTCGCGCGCCGACAGCATCGGCGTGTTCCAGGTCGAGAGCCGTGCGCAGATGTCGATGCTGCCGCGGTTAAAGCCGAGCCGCTTCTACGATCTGGTCATCGAGGTGGCGATCGTGCGGCCGGGACCGATCCAGGGCGACATGGTGCATCCCTATCTGCGCCGGCGCGACGGCATCGACCCGGAGCATTATCCCTCCCCTGCCCCGCAGTATGGACCGGCCGACGAATTGGAAGACGTGCTCAAGCGTACGCTCGGCGTGCCGCTGTTCCAGGAGCAGGCGATGCAGATCGCGATTACGGCGGCAAAATTCACGCCCGACGAGGCGGATGGATTGCGCCGCGCCATGGCGACCTTCCGTCACAACGGCACTGTCCATCTGTTCCGCGACAAATTCATCAACGGCATGGCCGTGCGCGGCTATGATCGCGATTTTGCCGAACATTGTTTCGGCCAGATCGAAGGCTTCGGCGAATACGGTTTTCCGGAAAGCCACGCGGCAAGCTTTGCGCTTCTGGTTTATGCCTCGGCATGGATCAAATGCCGCTATCCGGACGTATTCTGCGCAGCCATCCTCAACAGCCAACCAATGGGCTTCTATCAGCCGGCGCAGCTCGTGCGCGACGCGCGGGCCCACGGCGTCGAGGTCCGCCCAGTCGATGTCAATTTCAGCGATTGGGATTGCACGCTGGAGCCAATCATTCCCGATCGTCATTCCGGGGCCGAGCGAAGCGCGGAACCCGGAATGACGGATAAGTCTCACGAGAGGCCGTATCATGCCGTCCGTCTCGGCTTCCGGCTCATTCACGGGCTCGGCGAAGAGGAACTTAAAAAACTCATCGCCGCGCGCGGTAACGGTTTTTCCTCGATCGAACGGCTCGCCGCCATCGCCGGAATTTCGCGCTTCACCATCGAGCGACTGGTTGAAGCCGACGCGTTCCGTTCCTTGGGCCTGGACAGGCGCGCAGCATTGTGGACGGCGCGTCGGCTCGATGTGATCGGCGCACGAACGCCGCGGCGACCCGCGACCCCCACCCTTCCCTCCCCCGCAAACGGGGGAGGGTTAGGGCGCGGGAACGGCGCGCTGCCGCTACTTGCGCCGCATCTAGGCGATGAACTTTTTCCGGAACAACCCGTCGCGCTGCCCGCTATGCCGCTCTGCGAGCATGTTGTGGAGGATTACGTGGCAACCGGCCTGTCGCTGAAAGAGCATCCGGTGCATTTTTTTCGCGACCACCTCGCCGGACTCGGCGCCATCCGTAACGTCGAGCTTCGCAGCGAGGATTTGCTGCAAAACTCGGTAATCACCGTGGCCGGCCTTGTGTTGATACGGCAACGACCCGGCACGGCGAAAGGCGTCGTGTTCCTGACGCTCGAAGACGAGACCGGCATCGCCAACGTCATTGTCTGGCCGAAAGCCTTTGCAAAAAATCGCCGCACGGTGATGACGGCGCGATTTCTCGCCGTGCGCGGCCGGCTGCAGCGCGCCGGGCTGGTCATCCACGTTGTCGCGGAAAACTTTGTCGATCTCTCCACAGCACTGCCCTGGTTGCGCGAAGGCGACGATCTTTTTTCACCAAAATTTTCCGGCGGGCCACGGCCGGACGGCGATCCGCTGCCGCTCAAGAGCAGGGACTTTTATTGAACGACATTAAGGAGCCTCCATGTGCGGCCGCGCCAAACTTCCCGAGGATGTTTCCGAACTAAAACTCGATCTCAAGATCGATTGGGACGAGATCGGCGAGTATCGGCCGCGTTGGAACGCAGCGCCGACGTCGAAACTTCCGGTCGTCGTATCGCAAAACGGAAAACGAACGCTGACCCTGATGCATTGGGGGCTCGTTCCATCATGGGCGAACGATCGCAAAATCGGCCATTCGACTTTCAATGCCCGCGCCGAAAGCATCGAGACGCGCCCGGCCTTCCGCGGCGCCTGGAGGGCAAACCGCCGCTGCCTTGTCATCGCCGACGGCTATTACGAATGGCGCGACGCCGACAAGCAGCCTTTCGCCGTGGCGCTCAGCAATCGCGGGCCGATGACCTTTGCCGGCCTGTGGGACCGCTGGCGCGCGCCGGACGGCAATGCTCTCACGTCCTTCACCGTCATCACCACGCGGGCCAACGCGCGACTGGCGCATTTGCACGGCCGTATGCCGGTGCTGCTCGCCGCCGACCGTTGGGCCGCCTGGCTCGGCGAAATCGCCGTAAGGAAAAACGAGCTCAAAAACATGCTGGAGCCATATCCCGGCGAGGCGATGAGTTTTTGGCCGGTCGACAGACGGGTCGGCAATGTCGGCAACGACAGCCCGGATCTATTCGCGTCGCTCGTTACTCCACTCTGAAAACCAGCGATTATGACGCAGGCCCCTCAACCAAAGGTGAGATCACCGTCGCCCCGGGGGAGTTGCGTCGAGTTCCGGCGACCTATATCGTTTGCGCCGAATATGCGCTGGGTCTTTCCACAGTAAAAGCGCGCTGTAGTGGGGGAATGACGAAAGACCCGCGACACCGCGTCGCTGCGGAAACGATCGGCATCTGCGGTAGTTCCTCGTCTCGAAGCGATTGGGGCGAAGGACGGAACGGCCCCCGAAGCTGGCCGGGAGGAAATAGTGCGGCCTTCCACCAGTCCTTTCCGCGAGCTTGTGCGCAAGCGCGATTTCTATGCCGGCGGCCTGATGGTGCTGCTCGGGCTGTTCATCGCGTTGAAGGGAACGACTTACCGGCTCGGCACCCTAATGCATATGGGGCCGGGGTTCCTGCCGACCGCGCTTGGCGTGCTGTTGAGCCTGCTCGGTATCGTCATTGTCGGCGGCGCGCTCGTGCCTTCCGAAGAAGCCGATTTCAATCCGGCGAAGGAACGCATTCTGCCGGAAAATCCGCAATGGTGGGCCTGGTTCTGCATCCTGATGAGCCCGGTGCTGTTCATCGTGTTCGGATCAGAGTTCGGCATGATCCCAGGCACGTTTTCCTGCGTCTTTATCGCCGCGCTCGGTGACAAGAAAGCGACCTGGAAGGGCACTTTCATCCTGGCAAGCGTCGTGACCGTGTTCGGTGTCGTGCTGTTCTCCTATTTCCTGCAGGTTCCGATGCCGATACTCACCTGGAGGGGCGGCCTGTGATCGATAGCGCAGTCCATGATCTCTTGTACGGTTTCAGCGTTGCGCTCGAACCGCACAATCTGATGTGGTGCTTCGTCGGCGTGCTGGTCGGCAACATGGTCGGCGTGCTGCCGGGAATGGGCCCGCTCGCCACCATTTCGATCCTGCTGCCGCTGACCTTCGGCATGAAGGCGGTTCCCGCCATCCTGATGCTGGCAGGCATCCTCTACGGCGGCCAATACGGCGGCGCGATCTGCTCGATCCTGCTCAATTTGCCATGCCACCCGCCGCATGCGGTGACCTGCCTCGACGGCTTCCCCATGACCAAGAAAGGGCGCGGGGGGGTCGCCCTCGGCGTCACCGTGCTTGCCTCCTTCGTCGGCGCCTCCTGGGGCATCACCGAAATGATCTTCCTGTCGCCCCTTCTGGTGAAGGCGGCGCTGCAATTCGGTCCCGCCGAGGTCTGCTCGCTGATGCTGCTCGGGCTGCTTGCCGGCTCGACGCTCGCGCGCGGCTCGCCGATCAAGGGCGTCTGCATGACGGTGCTTGGACTGTTTCTGGGCTCCATCGGCACCGATCTCGAAACCGGTTCGGAGCGCTATACCTTTGGCATGACCGAACTCGACGATGGCGTCGAATTGATCGCGCTGGCGCTTGGTCTGTTCGGCATCGCTGAGTTCATGAGCAGCGTCAATCAAGTGGCGCCCATCAACACCGCCTACACAAACGTCAGATTGCGCGACATGCGGCCGAGCTTGGCCGACCTGAAACGCGCGTTCTTCCCGATGTGGCGCGGCACGCTCTGCGGCAGCTTGTGCTCGCTTATTCCCGGCACCGGCCCGACCATTGCGTCCTTCGTCGCCTATGCGGCGGAAAAGAAAGTGTCGAAAACGCCGGAGCTGTTCGGCACCGGCCTGCTCGAAGGCGTGGTTTGTCCGGAGGCGGCCACCCATTCGTCCATTCAGGGCGATTTCATTCCGACGATGAGCCTCGGCATCCCGGGCGACGCGGTCATGGCGCTTTTGCTCGGTGCTCTGATGATCCAGGGCATCGTGCCGGGGCCGCAACTCATCTCCCAGCACGCCGACATCTTCTGGGGCCTGGTTGCGAGCTTCTGGATCGGCAACATCATTCTCGTCGTACTGAACGTGCCGTTGATCGGCATCTGGGTGAAGATGCTGGCGATCCCGTACAAGTTCCTCTACCCGAGCGCGATGTTCTTTGTGTGCATCGGCGTCTATGCCGCCAACAACGATTTTTTCCAGGTCGGCGAAGTGGTTGTGCTCGGCATGCTCGGCTATATCCTGCTGCGCCTCGATTTTCATCCGGCGCCGGTCGTGCTCGGCTTCGTGCTCGGTCCGCGCTTCGAGGAGAACTTTCGCCGCGCCATGCTGATCGCGCGCGGCAACATCGGCGTCTTCGTCGAACGGCCGATCAGCGCGTTCTTTATCGCGCTGTGCGTGATCCTGCTCGGCACCCAGCTCTATGTCCGGCTGCGGGGGACGAAGAAGCGGAAAACGCCGGCTGACGAAATTGGCGGCGTAACCGGTGGCGGCACGCCGCAATTGGCGCCGCAGCGGGTGCCGGCGACGCCCGCCGAATAGCGAGGTCATTGCGCCTTCAGTCAGGCTCCGCCCTTGCCCAGACTGCGCCAGAGCACTCGCGCCAGCCGATCGGAGAACGAGCGGGCATCCGCCGGCCGTTCGCCGTCGAGCAGTTTTGCCTCGTCGAAAAGTAAATGCGCCGCGTCCTCCTTGAAGGCTTGCTCCGTGTCGCCGAGTGCGGCCAGCGCCAGGACAATGTCGTGGCGTGGATTGACTTCGAGAACCGGCTTGGCGGCCGAGCTCAGCCGTCCGGCGCCGGCCAGGATCCGTTCCAGCGCGCGATCCGGGCCGGATTCGGGTGCGACCAGACAGACCGCGCTGTCGGTGAGCCGATCCGAGGGGCGCACCTCGGACACCGCCTCGCCGAGCGCGGTCTTGATGAAGGCAAGAAATTTTTTGACCGAGTCCTCGACGTCCGCCGCGGACGCCTTGCCGGCGTCGACGCGAGGAATAAGCGCAAGGTCGGCCGCGCCCTGGGTCACTGATTTGAACGGCTTGCCGTCGAATGACACACCCGGCATGACCCAGAAGCTGTCGACTGGATCTGGCAACAGCAACACCTCGATGCCGCGGGCGTGAAATCCTTCGAGGTGCGGCGACGTGGCAAGCCGCTCAATATCATCGCCAGCGATGTAATAGATCGCCGTTTGATTGGGCTTGAGCGCCGCGGCGTAATCCTTGAGGCTCCGCCATGCATCGGATGACGCCGTGGTCTTGAATCGTGCCAGCGCCAGCAACACATCGCGGCGCTCGAAATCCTCGTAGATGCCCTCCTTGAGCACGGCGCCGAAGGTCTCCCAGATCTTGGCGAAGCTTTGCGGCTCCTTGTCGGCAAGGCGCTCGAGCTCGGCGAGCACGCGGCTGGTCGCGCCTTTCCTGATCGCGGCAATGAGCGGACTCTCCTGGATCTTCTCGCGCGAGACGTTGAGCGGCAGATCGGAGCTGTCGACCACGCCACGCACGAAGCGCATATAGCGCGGTAGAATTTCAGCCTCGTCGGTAATGAAAACGCGTTTGACGTAGAGCTTGATACGACCCTTGCGGTCCGGATCGAACAGGTCGAACGGCCGACTGCCCGGTACGAACAGCAAGGTCGTATAATCCTGCCGTCCCTCGGCGCGGAAATGGATGGTGGCCGCCGGTTCGTCGAACTGCCCGGCGATACTGCGGTAGAAATCCGTATAATCCGCCGCCGCGATTTCGGCTTTCGGCTTCGCCCAAAGCGCCGCACCGTCGGTGATCTCGGCCGGATCGGCGCCGGGCTTCTCGACGATCGCGATCGGCACCGGCACATGGCCGGATTGCGCCTTCACCAGTCGTTCGACGGTGAAGCGCTCGGCGTAGGATTTGGCGTCCTCCATCAAATGCAGCACGACGCGAGTGCCGCGCGCCGGCGCACCCTTGAGCGCGACAGGCGATACGGCGAAGGTGCCCATGCCGTCGGACGTCCACTGCCAGGCCGCGTCCGTCCCGGCACGGCGGGAAATCACCTCGACGCGCTCCGAAACCATGAACGCCGAATAAAAACCGACGCCGAACCGGCCGATCAGCGCCGTCTCCTCGCCGTTTTGTTTCACCTCGATGCGGTCGAGGAACGCCTTGGTGCCCGAACGAGCAATGGTGCCGAGCGCCTCGACCATTTCGTCGCGGTTCATGCCGATGCCGTTGTCTTCAATCGTCAGGGAGGGCTTCTGCGCATCGATCGCCAGCATGATACGCGGCTTGACGTCCTCACCGAGCAGGCGCGGTTCGGCAATCGCTTCATAGCGCAGGCGTTCGCAAGCATCGGCGGCATTGGCAATCAGCTCGCGCAGGAACACCGACTTGTCGGAATAGACCGAGTGCACCATGAGGTGCAAAAGCTTCGCGACGTCGGCTTGGAATGGTTGGACGTCGGATGAACTTCCTTCCGTCCGTTTCTCTTCGGCCATCGTCATGGCAACTCCCCAGCAGCGATTTGTTCGTTTCCAGATGGAGAGATGGACGCGCCGATTCAAGGTCGCTCTGCCGACGTGGCCGGGCGGCCCGGCGCCAATCTGGTCTTGATCGGGAGCCACCTCAAAAGACGTGAATTCAACGCCCTTAGACCGGTATTTTCACCGTCGCCCTTAAGCCGCCGAGCGGGCTGTCGGCGAGCGCGATATCGCCGCCATGCGAGCGCGCGATGTCGCGAGCGATCGCAAGGCCCAGGCCGGTGCCGCCCTGATCCTGGTTGCGGGCATCGTCGAGCCGCAGGAACGGCTTGAAGACATCCTCGCGCAGTTGCGGCGGGATGCCCGGTCCATCGTCGTCGACCGTCACAGTGAGCCAGCGGTGATCGCGGTGACCGGTGATCGAGACCATCGAGGCAAAACGCGCGGCGTTGGAAACAAGATTGGCGAGACAACGCTTGAACGCCGCCGGCCGCACCGTGACCTCGGGCGGGCCGTGAAATGCCACACCCGCCCGATGACCGTGGCGCTCGGTGTCGAGTTTAAGTTCCTCAAGCAAGGCGGCGATGTCGGTGGGCGCCGGCTGTTCACCCAAATCGCCGCGCGCGAACGCCAAATAGGCTTCGAGCATGCCGGCCATCTCATCGACATCCTTTTTGATCGCCTCGACCTCTCGAACCTCGCCGAGCAAAGCGAGCTCGAGTTTGAACCGGGTGAGCACCGTGCGCAGGTCGTGCGACACGCCGGCAAGCATGGTCGTGCGCTGTTCGATGGCGCGTTCGATGCGTGCCTTCATTTCCAGAAACGCTGCCGCGGCGCGCCGGACCTCGCGCGCGCCGCGCGGCCGGAAGTTTGGCGCATCGCGGCCCTTGCCGAACGCCTCGGCGGCATCAGCCAGCCGCACGATTGGCCGGATCTGATTGCGCAGGAACAGGATGGCAATGGTGAGCACGGTCAGCGACGTCACCACCATCCACAGCAGAAACAACCAGGAATTCGTATCATAGACTTCGGCGCGCGGCGCGAAGATGCGCATGATCGTGTTGTCGAGCTTGATGCGGATTTCCAGGATCGAGGAGCGGCCCACGGTATCGATCCAAAACGGCAGGCCGATCTGTTTTCGGATCTGGTCCGACAGCGTCTCATCCAGTTGCGAGAAAAACGGCTTGGGGCCCGGCGGCGGCAGATCCGTTCCGGGCAGGAAGTCGACCACCAGGCCGAGCCGGTCCTGTGCGATGCGGCGCAACTGGGAGCGATCGGCGCCCTGCGGATAGCTTTTGTAGACGTCGATCAGCGCGGCAATCTCCTGCGTCACCGCAGACGACATGTAATAGGTGACGAGGCTGCGCTGCCGCTCGACGAACATCAGCGCGAAGACCGTTTGCAACACCACCATGGGAATGATGATGATAAGGAGCGCGCGCGCGTAGAGCCCCTTCGGCGTCATCGACTTAAACCATCGGGAGAAGCGTTCCCACGGCCCGGTAATGGCACCGGTCACGAAACCCGCCGTGCTTGCGGCGGCGCTTGCAGCGGTGACGACGCGTCCCGCCGCCACCCGCAGACGTCCAATGCCGTCGTCAAAACTGGTCATTGCCAAAACCAACGTTGGCGCCGCTTAACGCTTAATATGTCGCCACCAGCCGGTAGCCAATGCCGCGCACGGTCTGCACGATGAGAGGGTTGGCCGGATCGCGCTCGATCTTGCGCCGCAAACGGTTGACCTGCACGTCCACTGTGCGCTCGCCGCCGCCGCCGTTACCGGCAAGCGCCTGACGTGGTACCGTCTCGCCAACGCTTGCGGTGAGCACGCGCAGCATTTCGCGCTCGCGGTCGGTAAGTCGGATTGCCACTTCGCCGCGGCGCAGCTCGCCGCTTGCAAGGTGGAACACGAACGGGCCGAAGCGAATCGATGGCGCGTGTGTCGCCAGAGGCGGTTTGGCGCGCTTGAGAATATTGGCGACCCGCAACGACAGCTCACGCGGCTCGAACGGCTTGGCCAGGTAGTCGTCGGCGCCGATTTCGAGGCCCTTGATCCGGCTTTCCTTCCCGTCACGCGCCGTCAGCATCAGGATCGGCACCACCGATCCGGAGCGGATCGCACGCGTAAGCTCGAACCCATTCTCGCCCGGCATCATCACATCGACGATCAACAAATCAAACTTCAAGCCCTCAAGCTTGGCTCTGGCCTCCCCCGCGGTCTCGGCCGTCGACACGCGGTAGCCTTCGCCGACCAGGAAGCGCAGCAGCAAATCTCGAATTCGACGATCGTCATCGACCACCAGCAAGTGTGGCGCATCATCAGCCGGATTTTGGGCCGACTTTGCGACCGTCATCGCCGTGAGTCGCTATCGCGACGCTGCAGCCGGGCGCGGTCGGCATGTGCAATCATGCGCAGCACGCGATCACGATCGCCAGCGTCGATCATGCCGGCGAGAAAGCGCCGCGCCGCCTCATGCGCGCCGGGGTCCAACTCGCCGAGCACGCGCGCAATGCGAGTGGTCTGCAGCCCCGCGAGCTTCATCGCCAGCGCTTCGCCCGAGGCCGTCACATAGAGCAGCCGCTGACGGCGATCGTTAGCGCCCTCCTTCTGAACAATGTAGCCGTCGTCGATGAGCTGCTTGAGCACGCGGCCGAGCGATTGCTTGGTGATCTTCAAAATATCGAGCAGGTCGGCGACCTTCATGCCGGGATTGCGATTGACAAAATGCAGAACGCGGTGGTGCGCGCGCCCGAAGCCAAGCCGCGCCAGCACTTCATCGGGGTCGCCGACGAAATCGCGATAGGCGAAGAACAACAGCTCGATGAGGTCCCAGTACGGTTCAAGCTGCGCCGGGGAAGTCTCGGCGGCTTCGGCAGCCGGGCGTCGGTCTCTTGCTGTCGTGATGCTGATATCAGCCATTAGGTCAATACTATTGACATATTTAGATTTGGTTGTTAACCCCAGAGGCGCGATCTCGCCGTAGCATCGCTGCCGCACACCCCAGCGCAACGTTGCGTCCAGCCCTAAAGGGCGCTCTCATAGAGCGATCGTGACCATACCGGGAGTCCCGCCCCGACGCAAAAAGCCGGCCGGGGATGAACAATTTACGTAAGGGAGGCAATGCCATGGCAGCGCCCTTCGACCAACGCCCCGACCTGATCTGGCTCGACGGCAGCCTCATTCCAACGGCCGACTGCAAAATCAACGTCCTCACCCACGGGCTGCATTACGCAAGCTGCGTGTTTGAAGGCGAGCGGGCTTATGGCGGGACGATCTTCAAGGGCACGGCACATAGCGAGCGCCTCAAGCGGTCGGCACGTGTTCTCGACTTCGAAATCCCCTATTCCGTGACCGAAATCGACACCGCCAAGCGGCTGGTCCTCGACAGGAACAATCAAAAGGAAGCCTATGTGCGGGCGATCGCTTGGCGAGGCTCGGAAGCGCTCGGTGTCTCGGCGCAGAACAACAAAATCCATCTTGCAGTCGCCACCTGGGAATGGCCGAGTTATTTCGATCCAGCACAGCGCCTGAAGGGGATTCGGCTCGACCTCGCCGAATATCGCCGTCCGGACCCCAGGACGGCGCCGTGCCTGGCCAAGGCGGCGGGTCTCTACATGATCTGCACCGTTTCCAAGCATCGCGCCGAAACGCGCGGCTATGCCGACGCCATGATGCTGGACTGGCAAGATCGCGTCGCCGAGTGCACCGGCGCCAATATCTTCTTCATCAAGGACGGCAAAATCCACACGCCGATCGCCGACTGCTTCCTCGCCGGCATCACGCGCGCGACTGCGATGGAGCTTGCGCGCCGACGCAATATCGAGGTGATCGAGCGTCGAATCCTGCCCGAGGAGCTGTCGAACTTCTCAGAGTGCTTCATCACCGGAACCGCCGCCGAGGTGACCGCCGTTTCCGAAATCGCCGACTGGAAGTTCACGCCCGGTCGTATCACGCAGCAACTGATGAGCGACTACACCGCCGAAGTGCAGCCGAAAGGCAAAGCCGCGGCGGCGTAGAGCAGAATCAAGGTGGACCCCATGATGCGATTTTTGCTCTCAGGCGCTGCCCTGGCGGTCATAGTCTGTGCTGCTAACTCGCCCAGCCACGCCCAACGCTTCGGCGACGAGCGCTGGTGCGCGGTTCAACAAATCGGGGCCGGCGCTATCGAATGGGACTGCATCTACCGTTCGGCTCAAGAGTGCGCGCCGAATGTGGTTGCGGGCAATCGGGGCTTTTGCAGCCTGAACCCGGCCTGGCGAGCAACTCCGCCTCGGGCTGGTGCGCCGGCGCCGGGCCAGTGGCAGTAGCGCTAACGTCTTATTTTGCGGCTTCGCGTTGCCGCGGCGGTGCAGCCCACCGATCAGCAGCCGCGTCGTCGGCAGCCTTGGCGTCGACCCAAGCTGTTCCCGAAGCCTTTTCGACCTGCTTCCAGAACGGCGCGCGCGTCTTCAGGTAATCCATCAGAAACGCCGCAGCGGCGAACGCCGCTTGCCGATGGCTCGATGCGGTCGCGACAAGAACGATGCCGTCGCCTGGCACGAGCCGCCCGTAACGGTGGATCACGGTGACGCCAAGGAGCGGCCAACGCGCCTGTGCTTCGTCGGCGTGACGGGCAATCTCCGTCTCAGCCATGCCTGGATAGTGTTCGAGCGTGAGCGCGGCGATCGGCTCGCCGTTCTCATCGGCACGACATTGTCCGGTGAACGTCACGACGGCGCCGATGTCGGTGCGGTCGCTTATCAACGCCGCCACTTCGGCGTTGACGTCGAAAGGTTCACGTTGCAGGCGGATGGTTGTCGTCATCATCAGGCGCTTCACTAATACGCTCATCCTCCGGTCATCGGCGGAAAGAAGGCAATTTCCGCAGCGCCTGCGATCTTGGCATCGGCGCGCACGTGGCTCCTGTCGATCGCGGCCCGGATCACTTTCGGGTTTTCGAACGCATAAGCGTACTGCTCGCCACGCTGCGCCAGCCAGGCCATGAGTTCGCCGACGGTCGCAATTCCCGGCGGTGGGTCGAGCTGTTCCTCAGCCTTGCCGACGCGCTCGCGAACCCAGGCGAAATACAGAACCTTCACGCATCCTCCTGGTAGAGATGATTCAGCCCCGCCTGCAAATAATCCCACCCGGTGTAGAGCGTTAGCAACGCTGAGAGCCAAAGCAGCGTGATACCAATCCGTGTGACCACCGGCACGATGGCGTCGCCGGCTTCGCCACAGATCAAAAAGCCGACGGCGACGAGTTGCAGCGTGGTCTTCCATTTGGCAAGCCGCGTCACCGGCACGCTCACTCGCAGCTCCGCGAGGTATTCGCGCAAGCCCGAGACCAGGATCTCGCGGCACAAGATGACGACCGCCGCGAACAGCGCCCAGCCGTGGATGGTGCTTTCCGCGGCCAGCATCAACAGGCAAGACGAAACCAAAAGCTTATCCGCGATCGGGTCGAGCATACGGCCGAGCGAGGATTGCTGGCTCAACATGCGGGCAAAATAACCATCGAGAAAATCGGAAACACCGGCGGCGATGAAGACGGCGAGCGCCACCCAGCGCAGCCACAGGCCGCCGTGCAGGATGTTTTGCCAGAACATGCAACCGACCACGATAGGGATGGCAACAATGCGGCCGTAGGTCAGAATATTGGGAAGCGCGAGCGGATTGGCGCGCAGCGGTCCCGGTGTCGTCGTTGTGGTCGAATTCATGGCTGCACCATAGCGCCGCTGCGAACCCGCCGACAGGCCCGGACTTCGCCCATCAGGGCATTGGCGCATAGACGAAGTGGTTTCAACCCGATGTCACCGATCCGCATTGCCGTGTTCCGATGCTCGACGCGCCCCCGAGTTTCTCGCAGCAATATCCCTTCAAAAGCTGTACCCGCAGCGGCTTACGTTCGGGACTATTCCCGGAGCGGGCGCTACGTCGCTCCGTCATGGAAAAACGCGTAGATCCGTCGCGCCGTTTCAGCACTGATACCATCGACCCGAGTCAGGTCCGTGACCGAAGCGCGCTCGATGGCCTTGAGCGTGCCAAAGTGATGCAGCAGTGCACGCTTGCGCATCGGTCCGATTCCCGCGATCTCCTGCAGACCAGCCTCGCGCAGATCGCGCGCGCGTCGCACCCGATGAGAACCGACGGCAAAGCGATGGGCCTCATCGCGCAGCCGTTCGACAAAATAGAGCACCGGGTCGCGCGGCGGTAGCTTGAACGAGTCGCGGCCGGGGAGGAAGAAGGTTTCGCGACCGGCATCGCGATCCGGCCCCTTGGCTATGGCGACGAGAGGAACGTCGGCGCCGAGCTCGCCGAGGACCTGGCGCGCCACGTTGAGCTGTCCCTGGCCGCCGTCGATCAGCACCAAATCGGGCCAGGGAGATTCGTCTTCCAGCGTGGAGGCCGTATCGTTTCCTCCCCCGGAAACGGGGAGATCGACAGCCGAAGGCTGTCGGGTGGAGGTCAACGTCGCAACGGACCCCTCCCCCAATCGCCCTTGGCGATCCGACCCTTCCCTTTCAGGGGAGGCTGAAGTACCGGATTTTGCATGGTCCGGCCCGCGCGGCGCTTCGGCGATCAGCCGCTTGAAGCGGCGCTGCAAAACCTCACGCATCATCGCAAAATCATCGCCCGGAGCGAGGTCGCTCGAGCGGATGTTGAATTTGCGATACTGGCCCTTGCGGAAGCCGTCCGATCCGGCAACGACCATGGCGCCCACCGCATTCGAGCCCAGGATGTGGCTGTTATCGTAGACCTCGATGCGCCGTGGCACCCGCGGCAGGCCGAAGGTCTCGGCGAGCTGACGCAATAGCTTCTCCTGCGACGACGTCTCGGCAAGCTTGCGGCCGAGCGCCTCGCGCGCATTGGCCAGCGCATGCTCGATTAAATCCTTCTTTTCGCCGCGCTGCGGCGCCAAGACCGCGATCTTGCGGCCGCTTTTGGTGCTGAGCGCTTCGGCAAGCAGCGCACGGTCGTCGATCTCGTGCGACAGCAGGATCAAGTGCGGCGCGGGCTTGTCGTCATAGAACTGCGCAAGAAACGCCGAAAGAATTTCGCCGGCGTCGAGCGAACGATCGGCCTTGGGAAAATAAGCGCGATTGCCCCAGTTCTGCCCGGTGCGGAAAAAAAACACTTCGACGCAGGAAAATCCGCCCTGTTGATGAATGGCAAAAACGTCGGCCTCCTCGACGCCGCGCGGATTGACACCCTGATGCGATTGGATCGCCGAGAGAGCGGCCAAGCGATCGCGGTAGATCGCTGCGCGCTCGAAATCGAGCGCGGCCGACGCCTTTTCCATTTCGCCGGCGAGCTCGTCCTTGACCGTCTTGCTGCGGCCGGACAAGAACGCATTGGCTTCGCGCACCAGCACGGCGTAATCCGGAAAGTCGATCTGCTTGGTGCATGGGGCGGAGCAACGCTTGATCTGATAGAGCAGGCACGGCCGAGTACGGCTCTCGAAGAAGGCATCGCTGCACGAGCGCAACAGGAATGCGCGCTGCAACGCGTTGATCGTGCGGTTGACGGCCCAGACCGAAGCGAACGGACCGTAATAGTGACCCTGCCGCGTGCGGGCGCCGCGATGCTTTAGAATTTGCGGCGCCCAGTGGTCGGATGTGATCAGAATATAGGGAAACGATTTATCGTCGCGCAGAACCACGTTGAAGCGCGGCCGCAGCCGCTTGATCAGATTGGCCTCGAGCAGCAGCGCTTCGGTCTCGGTGCGGGTGACGACGAATTCGAGCGTGCGGGTCGCCGCGATCATGCGCTCGATGCGGGTGTCGAGGCCGGTCGGACGGGCATAGGCGGCGATGCGCTTTTTGACGTTTTTCGCCTTGCCGACATAGAGCACGTCGCCGCGCGCATCGATCATGCGATAAACACCCGGCCGAGCCGGCGCGAGCTTGCCGTATCGAATAACGGCGGCCCGGCCGGCGGCCAGGGAAGTGTCGTCCTCATCGAGACCAAGCTTGGCGGAATCGGCCTCGTCCGCTTCAGGCAAAGATTGCTCTTCGTCCTCCTCGGCAATCTCGACCTCAGGCTCGATTTCCTTTTTCGGATCGCTCATGTGCCGGCAACGTAATCTTTGCGTTGGCGCAGAGCCAGGGTGGCCGAATGCGTCGACGCGAGGCCAATGACCGCGATGTCGCCAATATAGACTTCGTTAACGGCGTCTTCTTGGAAATACTTAGCAGTTCATGAACGCTTAACCGACATGTCGCGATAAATTCTACAAAATTGAAAGACCTTCTAACTCCACACTGTGACACGTCGGAAAGAACGGCATGAAGATATTCGTCGCTGCGGTTGTATCGCTTGCCATGACGACCATGGCGCTTGCTGCCGATTACTACACCGTGGCCGCCCCCCTCAGCGCCTATAGCTGGGCAGGCCCTTATCTAGGCGGCACTGCAGGTTATGAATGGGGCACCGTGAGCAACAGCCCGACTAAACCCTCGGGCTTCGCCGGTGGCGCCGAAGCCGGCTATAACTGGCAAAATGGCGCGTTCGTGTTCGGCGGCGAGACCGACATCAACCTATCCGCTGCCGGTGAGAGCTTCGCGGCTTCGCGGTTCTCCAATCCCTGGTTCGGAACGGTGCGCGGGCGCGCCGGTGTCGCGTTGGGTAACGTCCTCCTGTTCGGGACAGCGGGCTTGGGTTACGGCGAATTGAGCGCCAATCTCGGGAGCTTAAGCGAAGACCATACCAAGTTCGGATTTGCGGCCGGCGGCGGGGTCGAGGTCGGCCTAAGCGCCAATTGGTCGGCTAAGGCCGAGTGGCTTTACCTCGACCTGACGAACGCCAATTTTACGCTGACCGGCACCAGCAACGGCCTTGCCGCGAACCTGCTACGCTTGGGTCTCAACTATCGGTTCTGATCGGGCGCCGAGAAGGCCCTGCCGCAGTGCGGTACATTTGCCCCGATTCGCCGTTTCTGGCGCGCACAAGGGCCCCCTTCTTTCGCATGCCGGAACGCGACATCCAAATGGAACTTTGTCCGGATGAATTCTGTGAAAATAAGTCTTTTTTTTATTTTGAAAGTCAACATTAAGACATAATTAGCTATAATCGTGACTCTATAAGTCTAATTTTGCCACAATGTCGGCCAAAATTCGCGAACAACTGTGTCTTTTCAGCACTAGACGCGACTCTTACTCTGAATACCATAGGAAAAGCTACGCTCTAAGGAGGTCAATATGAAGCGTGTGTTTCTTGCGTTCGTCGGCTTGGCGGCGCTGGGGGGTGCGGCCGCAGCGGCGGATCTACCGCCGCCCGCAGCGCAAAATTATTACAAAGCGCCGGCTTATCTTCCGCCCTTTTCCTGGACCGGGTTCTATCTCGGTATCAACGGCGGAGGTGGCTGGGGCGACTCGCGCTGGGATAGTCCCGCGACCGGCAATTTCGACCTCTCCGGTGGGCTGGTCGGCGGCACGCTCGGTTACAACTATCAATTCGGTCAGGCGGTGGCCGGCCTCGAAGGCGACATCGACTGGGCCGACATCAACGGCACCACCACGAACGCCTGCGCCGCCGGCTGCAAGACCAGCGACAATTGGCTCGGCACGTTCCGCGGTCGACTCGGTATCGCCGCTGACCGCTTCCTGCCCTACGTCACCGGCGGTCTTGCCTTCGGCGATATCCAGGCTTCAACGCCCGGCTTCGCAGGCGCCACGTCGACGCAGGCTGGTTGGACGGTTGGCGGCGGCATCGAAATGTCGCTTGCCGGCAACTGGTCGGCCAAGGCCGAATATCTTTATGTCGATCTCGGCAAGTTCAATTGCGGCACGAGCTGCAGCCTGCTGACGACCGATAACGTGTCGTTCCACACCAATCTGTTGCGCGCCGGCATCAATTACCGATTCTGATCGCCGACGGCCAAAAGCTCAATGCAAGACCCCGGTGCGCAAGCTCCGGGGTTTTGTTCTTTCGCCGGTACGCGGCCCGAGTCGCGTGCCGGGTCAAATTGATGGCGCGCCGTTCAAGCAACAACAAACGGTTGCCGGACAGAGTCGTTATCGGCTGTCGTTCTTTGCAAATTGGTAAGCCTTAGACGGAAGAACGCACAGCCGACAGGAACAAATTAAATTTGCAATCCATGCTTTTACTTATCTCCAAGCCGGAGCGGCTACGTTAGGCTGGTCGACAACCCAATTAAGCACAGGGGCCAGGCATGCTTCGACTTCTTGCTCGTTTTCAGAAGGATGAATCCGGCGCCACGGCGATTGAATACGGACTGATTGCGGCAGGCATATCTGTGGCGATCATCGCCGTCGTTCAGGCACTGGGCACCAACCTGAACACTACGTTCAGCAACGTCTCCAGCGCACTCGAATAAAGCTGGCCGGCTTAATCCGTTTCGAGAGGGCCGCCGCAATCGGCGGCCTTTTCCTTTGCTCTTGCGATTCAGCCGGACTCGCGGTCGTGGGCGATTGCACGGGTCCAATCGCGCTTTTCCATCACGACTTCGAAAGCGTCAAAATGGTAGATGAAGGGCCCCGCGCAGGGGTGTCACGCCGGCGGCTTGGTCGCGGCGAATGCCGGCACCCGCGCGGCAAAATCGTCGAGCCAGGCGACCAAGCGAGGGTGGTCTCGGCGCCACGTTCCGCCAAAACGAGCGTCGCGATAGCCGAGCGCGCAAGCGAGCGCGATCTGCCCGACATTCGGCAAGAATGGCGACGCACCATCGAGCGGCGGCGGCGCTGCCTCGAGCGCAGCGAGCGCACGTGCCACTTTTCCGGCCTGATGTTCGATCCATCTCGGCTCATGCTTCTCCGCCGCACGCCAGCGCGCTTCGTACACGGTGAGGATCGAGGCATCGAGGAGACCATCGGCGAGCGCCTGCAAGCGCAACGCCGCAAGCCGCGGCACAGCTTCGCGTGGCACAATCTTGCCGCCGCCGGCGCGGTGGTCGAGATAGTCGAGGATCACGCGTGAATCGTAATACGCCGTGCCGTCCTCGGCGATCAGCACGGGAATTTTGCCCAGCGGATTCTGCTGCCGAACGCTGTCATTGACATCGCCGGTGTCGGCCCGCTCGATCTTGACGTCGTTTTCGAAGCCGAGCAGCACAATCGCAATCCGCGCCTTGCGCCCAAATGGCGAGGCCGGCGAAGAACGCAGGATCATCATGAGAGCCCCATGACGCACACAACACGGATTTCGCATCAGCGAAATCCGGCACCGGCATGCCGGCGATCCAGGACCCGGATTGCGCTTGGCTCAATCCGGGCTACGGGGCTAGCTGGTGACGACGAGATTGACCGCTTTAGGGCCTTTGCCCTTCTTGTCAGGCTCGACGTCGAAGCTAATGCGTTGCCCCTCGACCAGCGATTTCAACCCCGCGCGTTCAACAGCAGTAATGTGCACGAACACATCGCGACCGCCATCGTCCGGCTTGATGAAGCCGTAGCCGCGCTCGCCGTTGAAAAACTTGACCGTACCGGTCATTGCCATCGAGAAACTCCTTCCCCCGTAGTTCCTTCGCCGCCCACCCCAGGCGGGATGACTAGGCCGGACATCCACACGGGCAAAGAGCTTGAGCCGTACACGGTCTCAGTCACCCCGCCGGGCCCCCAATAGGAGGCGGAACGTCTAAGCCATCAGAGTCAATTAGACTAATTTTCGCGTGTGGAAAAGTGGGCACCCAGGCATCCGGGCGGCACTTCCTGGCCAAGCAGGCTAGTTCGGTTTTTGCCTCTCCTCGGCGAGCCAGTCGATCCGATGGGCTGCCGATGCCGAAAGGATTTTGCCGAGCGCGGGCAGGAGCGCCCTCAGATCGGCCTCCAGCGTGAACGGCGGATTGACCACGATCAAGCCGGAACCGGTCAGACCGGCTCCAGGCCGCGATGGGCGCAGCATCAGTTCGCAACGCAAAATCTTGGGCGCCGCAAGCCTTCGCAATCGCCGCGCCAAGGCGTCGGGCGCGGCGCGATCCGTGATCGGGTACCAAAGCATGTAGATACCGGTTGGCCATTTGCGATGCGCCAATGCCAGCGTGCCGGACAAGCGCATGAAGTCGGCCGCGTCCTCAAACGGCGGGTCGACCAGCACAAGGCCCCGACGCTCTTTGGGCGGCACGGTCGCGCCGAGCGCGGTCCAGCCGTCGATCGACAGCACTTTGGCGCGGGCGTCGCCGTGCAGCACCGCCCTGAGCGAAGCGGCCGATCGCGGCTCGATCTCGCAGGCGATCAGGCGATCCCGCGAGCGCAGCAGACCGCGCACAATCAGCGGCGAGCCCGGATAGGTGCGCAGCACGCGGCCGGGATTGAGCGCGGCGACGGCGTCGAGATAGGGCGCGAGCAACGCTATCGTCGGCTCCTGTGTCTTTTCCGCCTGCGCCGGGGCGGCAGGTGCGGGGCATGCATCCCAGATTTTTTTTATGCCGTCTTGCCATTCGCCTCCGCGTACCGCTTCCCCGCCATATAGGTCGTAGCGGCCGGCACCGGCATGGCTATCGATGACGCGAAAAGCGGCGGACTTGAGCCGCAGATGCACGAGGATGCGGGCGAGCACGGCGTGCTTGTGCACATCGGCGAAGTTACCGGCATGGAAGGCGTGCTGATAATTCATCGCGCAACAGAACGCATCGTGCGCTCAGCCGCCGCGCACCGGCGGCATCGTCAATTGATCACGGTGGCAGCCATGGCGGACAATGTCGGGGCAATCGCGAAATTTCAAATCCTTGCTGAGGCAGAGCCGCACTTCGGTGAGGCGATTGCGACCGCAGACGACCGCCATACCGCTCTGCTTGAGCCCCGGGTTCGCCTTGATGAATGCGTCCTCCACCGCAGCCGGCGTGACGCTGAGCGACTGTTGCAGATTAGAATATTCGGACGGGATTTTCACCGCCGCACGCGCCTTGCGCACGGTGTCGAAATAATCGTGCGGTGAAAGCCCCGAGCAGGTGCCGTGCTTGTCCCACTCATTGTAGATGAGCCGAGGTGCCGGCATCAGATCGAGCATCGACGCAACGATGCGATGATCGAGCCTTGGTGACGGCACCTCGCAGTCGTGCGGGAAGCCCTTGTCGAATTGCGGCCACAGCCCGTGCACGACAAACGAATAGGGCCGCGCCCCGCATTCCGGCGCTGCTGCGCGACCGCGATTACGCGCGGCGGCAGCCGCGCAGAATGACGGCGACCATGACAGCGACAGCACGTAGAAATCGAATTGTCCGGGCTGATTCTGGGATGGATCTTGCGCCGATGCGCGCATTGAGCCGGCGACGATAAAAGCGGCGGCAATCGCTACGCGCGCCATGCAAGCCCATGTCGACAAGGTCCGCATCATGAGACTCCGCCGGGATTAGACAATAGCGCAATGCGCGAACGAAGCAAGAACACAATGCTCGGGTCGGCATCTCGACGTTGCCGGACGGCGCACATAGCTATGAGTTTGCGGGTAACCCGCGGCCGGGCTTGGCGGTGTGGCCGCCAGTCCAAGCAAGCGTGTCGCGAGTGCGAGGGTCAGACGGATGACGATTTATCGCCTGTTCAAGAATGAAGCGTTCCAACCGGAAGCGATCGACGCGATGACCGACGCCTATGCCGACGTTTGTCGCGCCCTCGGTTTGACCGATCACGATCAGCTCCAGACCGACATGGTCGCCAAGACCGTGATCGAGTTCGCGCAGCGCGGGGTGAAAGACTCTGTCGGGCTACGGGACTGCGTCTTGCAGGCGCTGCGGACCTGAGCCCGATTCGGCTCCGGCAAGTGCCGTCTGAGCGCGCGAACGCTTTGTAAACCAAGCGCGCAATCGGCCGTAATGTCGCCCAGGATTATGGGCCTTTCGGACCAATGATTGCCCGATTTTGCCGGTCTCATGCGTTCCCGACGAGTGTTTGCGACGTGTTAGGGTGGGATCATGAGGCTCGCAACCGCCAAGTTCTTGAGCGCCGGCCTTGCCATCGCAGCATTGGCAGCGGCGCTGACGCTGACCGGGGCCCATGCCCAGAGCATGGGGGGCAGTGGCTTTGGCGGCGGCGGTGGTGGCATCGGCGGCGGTCGCAAACATCAGCAGAAATCGACCGACAAGACCGCCGAGCAAAAGCCGAAGGTCGATGAAAAGGCCTACGCGGCTGCGCTCAAGGGATTACCGAACCGACCATACGACCCCTGGCACGGCGTGCGCTGAGGCGATTGGCGTCGCTCAAGGCTGCGCCGCGCGGCAGTCCGGATTGTAGGACCAGTTGCGATCGAGCCCGGCGACGCAGAAATTCACACCCCAATCCATGCCGATCATGCCGGTATCTTCGCCGATCGAGTAATAGATCGGGTGTTTCATCCCGTCGTTGATTACAGCGGTACCGCTGCAGAAGCGGCGTGGAATCGATTGCGCCGCCCACGGCAATACGGCGGTCTCGTGGATATTTTCGAAGCCGACGATGCGCAGGTCGGTTTTCCAGAACCGAAACTCCTTGGTGCGGAAATTATTGATGATGCGGTCGAGCGCGGGCTGGTAATCGCAGGCGGGCATCTCGCGATCGTAGTCCGGCCCCGACAGCCAAAAATTCTTTTGAAACCAGTTCGCCGCGCGCGGCTGCGAGAACGAAACCACACTGAAGGCCAGTGCCAGCGCCACACACGTAAAGCGGCCGGATATCGTCACATTCATCGGCCCATCTCCCCACCACGAACGCATAACCGTGCCGCGCCGTCGCCTGCCGGTCAAGGGTGCAGGAGCGAGGATTTGTGCGGTTGCCAGGGGTCGTGGCAATCGCGCCACGCCCGCTGCGCGGCTCCCGCTTTATCCACATCAGGGCATACTCGGTGCGCACTCCCGACGTTATCCGCGCGGGCACCGCACCGACCCCATGCTATAAATCCTCAGTTTCCGATTCGTTGTATAGGCCGGGCGTGAGCCGTATTGAGCCGCGATCCGGCCATCACTTGACGTCCGCCGTCGAATTTATTCTGCAGCGGTGTCTAAAAGTTAGCCGGCGGTGCGTTCGCCCTCGCCGGCGCCTCTGCGCAGACAGACTTGGACGATCGGGCGGAGACGGCGCCAGCCGCGGGAAACGCTGCAATGAGCGTGCTGAATCGACTGGAAACGGACGAGCCGGCATTTGGCTTGCAGGCGGCCGGGCGGGTGATGAACAAGGCTCTTGCGCCCTGGGTGCAGGACCTTGCTTTGCTTATCGAAAGCGTAGAGACGGTGCGCCCGCCCGGAGCTTTGCCCGATTGGCAGCCGGGCGCCGTGTTGCGGCTACCGTTCTCGAAGCGCCTTTGCAGCGGAGGTGAGATGGTTTGCAGCCAGGCGTTGATGGCGCTCGCCGACGCCGCCATGCTGATCGCCTGCTCGGCCGCCTGGAACGGCTACCGGCCGATGAGTGCGATCGACCAGACCACGCATTTCCTCCGTCCGGTGAATTTCGACACCGTTGCCGATGCGCGCGTCGTGCGCATCGGCCGCACTGCCAGCTTTGGTCGCGTCATGGTGTTCAGTGCCGCTGACAAACGGCCAGTCGCCATGGTGGCGAGCGCGTATGCAATGCAGTGAGCCGGACTGGATTTTGCGGTCGATTTTGCCGTCACTGCGAAAGGCGATGGCGAGCAAGCAGTCCATTACATTGCCTTACTTCTCGCAGCGAAGCGCGTATCTGCCGCAAGGCGCTTTTAATTTCCCGCGCAACCCTCTAAGTTTGGCAGGTCGTCCGTGAAGCTCAAGCGGGAGGCCCGTTGCGATGCGTCGGAATTCTGCGATTTTGCTTCTGATCGGTCTGGCGTTGACCCTTTCTGCGGGCGGAGCCGCCGCGGAATTTGCCGGGCCAAACCGCGGCGTCACAGGTAATGACACCGGCGGCATCTTGCCCTATTCGCCGGCGGTGGCAGGAATCTATCAGAAGATCGCGGCAGACCATTGCGCGCGCTGGCACCGCTTGGCGCATGTCACCAGTGTACAGGCAACCTATGGCGGATACATTAGCTGGGTCTGCATCGATAAACCGTGGATGATCCACTGATCTGCCATTCCGGGCGCCCGCGAAGCGCGAGCCCGCCCAGCCGCACGACACATCGGCCTCATCGCCAATCGCCGAGCACCGCCTGAACAAGCGTCAGCGCCGCAACTGCGGCGGTGTCGGCGCGCAAGATGCGTGGGCCGAGCGCAAGCCGCACCACGTTCGGAAGCTTAAGCAGCGCTTCACGCTCGTCCGCAGCAAATCCGCCTTCCGGCCCGACCAAGACCGCCAGCGGCGAGCGCCACGGCACCAATTCGAGCGCAGCCACCGGATTGGCGATTTCGGCGTCTTCGTCGCAGAACACGAGGTGGCGCGTGCGATCATGAGCGGCGATCAGCTCGGCAAGCGTGATCGTCTCAGCGATCGCCGGCAATGAAAGAATGCCGCATTGCTGCGCCGCCTCAATGGCGTTGCCCCGCATGCGTCCGGCGTTAACGCGCGCCACTTGGCCGTGCCGGGTGAGCACCGGCTGCAAGCGCGAGACGCCCAGCTCCACCGCCTTCTGCACCATGTAATCGATGCGCGCTGCCTTGAGCGGCGCGAACAGGTAATGCAGGTTCCCCGGCGCGGTCTGGGCGCGAGTGCGATCGCCGACAAGAAGCGACGCGGCGCGGCCGCGAGCTTCGATCGTCGCGCTCCACTCCCCATCACGTCCATTGAAGGTGAGAACGCGATGTCCCGATTTCAGCCGCAGCACCGTCGTGAGATAGTGGGCCTGGGCGCGCTCGAGCCCGATAACGACACCGCTGTCGAGCGGTGCCTCGACGTAGAGACGGGGGCTGCGAAAGTCATAGCCGGCCATGGACAAAACTAGGCTATACTTGTGGGCTCAACTGAGGTGAGATTGGCTTTACCTTCGGTGCGCGGTGAGCGCCAGCGTCGAACCGTGCCCCACATCGCTAGTCCCGCACGTGGCCGCGGAGGGCTGCCCCCATATCGCCGAATTCAACGCGCCTGTAATGGTCTGGTAAACTCAGGACAGAACCATGGGGAGAAGGAAAGGACCCGTCATGAATCGGAGCCGCGCTGCGGCATTGGCGCTGGGGTCGGCGCTCGTCGCAACCGCATCATTACCGCGCGTTGGCTTGGCACAAGGGCAGACAGCGGCGCCAGCGGGAAGCGAGTGCAATCAATTCCTCAAGCTGCGCGCGGATGCACAGCAAAAAGCCAGCCTGGTAAAGGCCGCCAGCGAGCACAAGGGGGATCGCAAAGGGATGTGCGACGCCATCACCCGCTTCTCCGTTGCCGAAGAAGCGGCGTTGAAATTCCTCGAAAATAACACGGTGTGGTGCGGCATTCCGCAGCAAGTCGTGGCCGACGCCAAACAGAACCACGAAAAGACGGTGAAGTTCCGCACGATGGTTTGCGCGGCCGGCCCCGCAAAACCCAGACCGCCGACCCTCAGCGACGCCATTTCCACGCCGGCCGTCGACACCTCCAAGAACACGAAGACGGGCAAGGGCGGTACTTTCGACACCCTGACCGGTAACCCGCTGGCAAAATGACCCGCGCGTCCGGCTCGGTCGCCGATGCGACCGGCAATTGGGTCGACACACTCGCACCGTCATGGGTGCGTCCTTACCTGCGGCTGGCGCGGCTTGATCGGCCGATCGGGTCATGGCTGTTACTGTTGCCGTGCTGGTGGTCGGCCGCGCTGGCCGCGGTCGCAGCCCACGCCGCGGGGCCTCGCCTGACGCATCTTGTTCTATTCTTTATCGGTGCCTTCGCCATGCGCGGCGCCGGTTGCACCTGGAACGACATCGTCGACCGCGACCTTGACGCCAGCGTCGAGCGCACGCGCTCGCGCCCGATTCCATCCGGGCAGGTCAGCGTCGGTCAGGCCGGCCTGTTCCTGGTCTTGCAGGCGCTCATCGGCTTTGCGGTGCTGATCTCGTTCAACGGCTTTACCATTGCGCTCGGCATCGCCTCGCTCGTCATCGTGGCCGTCTATCCGTTCATGAAGCGCATCACTTATTGGCCGCAGATTGTTCTGGGGCTTGCCTTTTCCTGGGGCGCGTTGATGGGCTGGGCGGCCCGCTTCGGCAGTCTCGATGGTCCGGCACTCCTGCTCTATGCCGGATCAATCGCATGGGTGATCGGTTACGACACCATCTACGCCCACCAGGATCGGGAGGATGACGCCCTCATCGGCATTAAATCGACCGCGCTGCTGTTCGGCGAGCGCACCAAGCCGATGCTCGCGGCGTTTTACGCCGTGGCCGTAATCCTGCTCGGCGCGGCCGGCTTTACCGCCGGCGCCGGCGTCGTCTTCGCGCTCGGGCTTGTCGCGTTTGCGGCCCACCTTGCCTGGCAGATCGTCCGCCTCGACATCGGCGATCCGGACAACTGCCTTGCCGTGTTCAAATCGGACCGCGACGCCGGCTTGATCCTATTTGCAGCCTTGTTGCTGGACGCCGCTTTGCGCCGCCTTGCCTGATGGCTTGAGGCGAGGGCTCGGCCGCGACAAATCCACCGGCGCGCCGATCGATGGGAGCCGACCACCTTGTCGATGGTGCCGAACAAGCGCAGGATAGAACCTTGGGTCGGACCGGAGAATCGCGATTGAGTGGAGGTCGTGCTCTTCGCCGCATAAGACCAATTTATCGCCACAGGGAGTGATCGAATGAAATCGACATGCATGCTCGGCCTGACGACGGCGCTTGCGGTCGTGCTTGGGCAGGCCGCGTTATCCAGCGCCCGCGCCGATAATCAAATGCCGGCCGCCATCAGTGGAACCGTCAGTTCCGCCGCGGAAGGCAACATGGAGGGCGTCGTTGTCACCGCCCACAAGGACGGCTCGATCGTTTCGGTCAGCGTGACGACCGACACCAAGGGCCATTATGCATTTCCGGAAAACCGGCTGGGGCCGGGCCACTACTCGCTCGCCATTCGCGCCGTCGGCTATGACCTTTCGGCGCCGGCCGCGACCGATGTCGTCAGCGAGCAAACCTCAAACGTCAATCTCAGCCTCGTGCCGACCAAGGATCTGCCCGATCAGCTCACCGACGCCGAGTGGCTGATGAGCTTCCCCGGCACTGAAGACCAGAAGGCGATGCTGCTCAACTGCACGAGTTGCCACACGCTCGAACGCATTGCCTATTCGACGCATGACGTCAACGAATGGATGCAGGTGATCCACCGCATGATGGGCTATGGCGCGGTGAGCCAGCCGATCAAACCGCAGCCGATGCTGGACCAAGCTCGCGCCGGCAAGCCGGAAGATTATCGCAAGATGGCGGAATACCTCGCCACCATCAATCTGAGCTCGGTCGACAAATGGCCGTACAAGCTGAAGACGCTGCCGCGCCCCACCGGCGATTCAACGCACGCGATTGTTACCGAATACAATGTTGGCGATAAGACCAACGAGCCGCACGACGTTGTGCTCGATAAGGACGGCAACGTCTGGTACACCGATTTCGGCGAGCTCTACATTTCCAAGTTCAACCCAAAGACGCTCAAGCTCACCCAGTACCCCCTCCAGGACTTCAAGCCCAAAGCTCCGGTGGGCCAACTGAGCCTCGCCTTCGACAAGGAAGGATTGCTCTGGTTCGACACGATGTATCAAGGCGCGATCGGCACCATCAATCCGAAGACTGGCGAGGTCAAATACTACCCGCTGCCGCCGAAGTGGAACGACAACACCATCCAGCTCAATTTCGTCGGGCTGCGCCATGACGTCGACGGCAAGGTATGGACCAAGACGGTCGGGTCTTCGGATGTGTTCCGGCTCGATCTTGCGAGCGGGACATGGGAACGCTTCCACCCGACGGGCGCGCTACCGCCTGGCCATCACTACGGCATCTATCAGGTGATTTCCGACTCCCACAACAACCTGTGGATGGCGGAATTCGGCGAAGGTTATCTCGGTAAGATCGACGCCAAGACGCTTAAGGTGACGTGGTTTGCCGCCCCGACGCCGCATGCGCGCGATCGTCGCATGGAGATCGACGATCACGACAACATCATCGTGACCGAATATCGGGCCAACAAGGTCGCCATATTCAATACCCATACGGAGCAATTCAAGGAATACGCTCTGCCGCCCGGCACGTTCCCCTACCGGGCCAACTTCGACAAGAACGGAGACATCTGGGCCTCCACCATGAGCACTGATCGCGTGGTGCGCATGGATCCCAAGACTGGCAAGACCGAGCAATATCTGATGCCGTCGGACACCAATATGCGCACGGTGTACGTTGACAACACCACGACGCCGGTGTCGTTCTGGGTCGGCTCAAACCACGACCATCGGCTGGTCAAGGTCGAGCCGCTCGACTAAGGTTTGGCCCCTGTTCAAACGCCAAAGGGCGCGGTTCGCACCGCGCCCTTTCAATTTGGGTTTGACCGTTTCACATCCCGCGCTGGGTCGAATCGAATTCCCCTAATGCCGCGCGATGATCTCACGCTCGCCGCGATGGACGGTTGGCGCCTCGAGCCAACGGCCAGCACGCCGGCGCAACAGGCGTGACGGCCGGCGGCGTGCGATCGTCGTGCGGCGACGGCGCCGCCAAGCCGGCGGTTCGACGCGCACAGCGCCGAGCCGCGCGAACGGCTCGCGCAAGCTGCCGTCGCGCTCGGCGATCAGCAACGGCAGGCCGAGTACGCGACCCCAGCATTGCCATTCGGCGACGATGTCGTCGGTTTCGCGCGAACAAAATAGCGGCAGCGACAGCGCCGGATCGCCGTGTTCGAGCATCACCGCAATCGCGGTTGGTGCTTTACCGGCGTCTCCGAACAGTCGAATCGCCACCCCGCGGAACGCGGCCACCGGCATGTTCAACGCCATGCGCACGCCACGGACCGAGCGCCGAACCACCACTCGTTCGCGATGCAGATCGACGACGCGCATGCGCTGGTCGGCCGCGTCATCAACGGCTTCAAAACGCACAGGCAGCGAGAAAGGGTCGAGCCGCAATGAGTTCGCCATCGCGCTTGCGCGATGGGCCCCGGCGCGGCCCGACCCGGCAGCGATCCTGCCGGCTTCCATTTGACGCCCCCAAAAGGGTGCTCCCGCCGGGCTGTTGCCGCCCGGTTGCCGCGAGATTGCCAGATCGGCGTCGTAATCGGCTTAAGGATCCTGGTTAAGAGGTCGTACTGTGGCGGTGAAGCGCCCACATGATTGACGGGGAGTTGCCAAACATCGGCAAATTGAGCCGTCGCGCGACATTGCCTAAGGGCGAAGACGGCGATTATGAAGCGCCGGCTGGCGGTCTTGAGTAAGCGATCACTGACCCTGCCCGATCGCCGGCCGATCGGCCAGCCGATTCAGGGGAAGGGGAAAATGCGGCGGCTTGAATGCCACCCCCGGCAGGCACATGTTCACCTTGCCTTCGCACGCAGCTCTGCATAAACCAATTGCCAACGCTAAAATGTCGTCACTGCTCGACCAATCCGCCCTCACCGATCTTGCCGCACGCCTGGTTGCCGCCGCGCGGCGCGCCGGCGCTGACCAGGCCGATGCCGTAGCGGTGCGATCCGTATCGCTTTCGGTCGACGTGCGCGACGGCGCGGTCGAGGAATCGCTGCGCTCCGAAGACGACGATGTCGGTTTGCGCGTGCTGGTGGGCCGCAAGCAGGCGGCGGTCTCGACCAACGATCTTAAAGGCGACGGCGTCGAGGCCCTGGCGGAACGCGCCATCGCCATGGCGCGCGTTGCACCCGAAGATCGTTTCGCGGGCCTTGCCGACCCGTCGCTGCTCGCGCGCACCTTCCCTGCGCTCGATCTGCTCGACCCCGACATGCCGGGCGTCGACGTGCTTGAAGAACGCGCGCGCGCGGCCGAGGCGGCGGGGCTTGCGGTTTCCGGCGTCACCAAGTCCGGCGGCGCATCGGCTTCGGCCGGAATCGGCGGCATGGTGCTGGTGACGAGCCACGGTTTCCACGGTGCGACCCTCGGCTCTCGCCATTCGATATCGATGTCGGCGATCGCGGGCAGTGGCACTGGCATGGAGACGGATTACGATTTCTCATCAACGCTGCATGCCGCCGATCTCGACAACGCCGAACGGATCGGGCGGACCGCCGGCGAGCGCGCGGTCAAGCGGCTCAATCCGCGCAAGGTGGCGACGCGGAAAGTACCTGTGGTGTTCGACTCGCGGATCTCCGGTTCGCTCGTCGGCCATCTCGCCAGCGCCGCAAACGGCTCGTCGGTGGCGCGCAAGACGAGCTTTCTGCGCGAAAAGCGCGGCGAGCGGATTTTTGCGAAAAACATCGACATCGTCGACGATCCGTTGCGGCCGCGCGGCTTGCGCTCGCGACCGTTCGACGCCGAGGGCGTCGTCACGCGCCTGAACAACTTGGTCGAGGACGGCGTGCTCAAGACCTGGCTCCTCGATTGCGCAACGGCGCGCGAGCTCGACCTCGCCACCACCGGCAATGCGCAGCGCGGCGTGTCTTCGACGCCGTCGCCCGGTCCGAGCAACCTGCATCTCAAAGCCGGCAGCAAAAGCGCCGACCAGCTCATCGGTGAAATCGAAGACGGCTTTTACGTTACCGGCCTCATCGGCATGGGTGTCAATCTGGTCACCGGCGACTATAGCCGCGGCGCCTCCGGCTTTTGGATCGAGAACGGCAAGCCGACCTTTCCGGTGAGCGAAGTCACCATCGCCGGGCATCTATTGGAGATGTTCGCGAGCCTCGAGCCAGGCAACAACCTCGCCTTCCGCTACGCCACCAATGCTCCGACCTTGCGCGTGGAGGGCCTGACCGTTGCCGGCCATTGAGGTCGTCGACGTTGCCGCAGAGGCGGCGCGCCTTGAAGCGGCAGTGCGCGAGGCCGGCGCACTGGCGCAATCGCTGTTTCAGAAGCCACTGAAGAGCTGGACCAAGGGACCGGCCGCTTCGCCGGTCAGCGACGCCGATATTGCTGTCAACGACCTGCTGCGCACGCGACTTGACGGACGCGGGGGCTTCGGCTGGCTGTCGGAGGAAAGCATCGACGATCCGGCCCGGCTCACGGCGCGTTACATCTGGATCGTCGATCCGATCGACGGCACACGCGCCTATATCGCCGGCCTGCCGGATTGGGCGGTTTCGGTAGCGCTGGTCGAGCGTGGCCGGCCGATCGCAGCCTGTCTCTATGCGCCGGTGTTGGCGGAATTCTTCATGGCGATTGCCGGCGCCGGCGCAACGTTCAATGGGCGTTCGATTGCCGCCTCACCCGGAACAACGCTTGCCAACGTGCGCGTCGCCGGCCCGAAGGCATTTCTCGAACGGTTTGCCGCGATCGCACCGCCGTTTTCGGTCATGCCGCGGCTGCGCTCGCTCGCGCTTCGGCTTGCCCGGGTGGCGCAGGGAAGTTTCGACGTTGCGTTCGCCGGCGGCAACAGCCACGACTGGGACCTTGCGGCGGCCGACCTTCTGGTGCACGAAGCGCGCGGCGCGCTGACGCCGATCGGCGGCGGCCCGCTGATCTATAATTGTCCCGTGCCGCGGCACGGGATGCTCGTCGCGGCCGGTCGGGATAGGCACGCGACAATCATCGAACTTCTGAGCGATCAGCGCATCGCGATTTCATGACAATCCGGCTTGAGCGCGCGGAGCTGGCAGGATGCCCGATACCGTCCCATCACAACCTTCCAAGCAGTTGCTCCATCTCGTATTCGGCGGAGACCTCACGAACCCGTCGAGCATCGAATTCAAGAAGCTCGACGCGCTTGACATTGTGGGCATCTATCCAAACTATGCCGGTGCCTTTGCGGCCTGGAAAGCGAAGGCGCAGCGCACTGTCGACAATGCCGAGAGGCGATACTTCATCGTTCACCTGCATCGATTGCTCGATCCGCTGACGCAGAATACACAGCGCTGAAGCGCGTAGTGTTGTGGCAGCAACTCGGAGGACGGCAATGGCCTGGCGAATGGCGTTGCGACTACCGAGCATTTGCGTTCCGCGCGGGTGCCGTTGCTGCACGCTCGATCGGCAGCAGCAAGGAGCGTGAGCGTGCCCAACCGCCTGCCGCCGGCGTTGCGGCTGTATCAATTTGCCTCTTCCGCCGCAGCGCTTGCGGCGCCGCCGCTACTGGCGCGACGCCTCAAGCATGGCAAGGAAAATCCGGCGCGACTCTCCGAGCGTCGCGGTGAAGCAAGCAGACCGCGCCCCGCCGGACCGTTGATCTGGGTGCACGGCGCCAGCGTCGGCGAAATGCTCGCCGTCGTTCCTTTGATCGAGCGGCTGCGCGCGCAGGATTTCGGCGTGCTGGTCACCTCCGGCACCGTCACCTCGGCGGCGCTGGCCGAGCATCGCCTTCCGGCCGGCGCGCTGCACCAATTCATACCGCTGGATGCGCCGCGGTTTGTCGCGCGGTTCCTCGAGCATTGGCGACCCGATCTCGCCTTGTTCGTCGAGTCCGAACTGTGGCCCAATTTCATTCTAGCCTCCGCCAATCGCAAGATTCCGATTATCATGATCAATGGCCGTTTATCGGAACGATCGTTCCGTCGCTGGCGGCTGATGCCGAGCGTGATCGCGGCGCTGCTCGCCCGCTTCGACCATTGTCTGACCCAATCGTCCGCCGACGCGCACCGCTATGCGCAACTGGGCGCACCGCGAGTCAGCAGTACCGGCAATCTCAAGCTCGACGTACCGGCGCCGCCGGTCGATGAGCAAACCTTACGCCGCTTCAAATTGCTCCTTGCCGAGCGGCGAATCGTCGCCGCAGCCTCGACGCATCCCGGCGAAGAAGCCGCCATGATCGCCGCGCATCAACAATTGCGCGCCAAGAACAAGTCGCTCTTGACTTTGATCGCGCCGCGTCATCCGGCACGCGGGCCTCGCATCGCGGACATTGCGAGCGCGGCCGGGCTTGCGGTCGGATTGCGCTCACGCGGCGATCTGCCGAAGCCCGATATCGAAGTCTATGTTGCCGATACGCTCGGCGAGCTCGGCATGATTTACCGGCTCGCTCCCATCGTGTTCATGGGCGGCTCGCTCGCCAGACATGGCGGCCAGAATCCGATCGAAGCCGTCAGGTTGGGGGCAGCGGTCATCCATGGTCCTCACGTTTGGAATTTTGCGGAAATCTACGCGACCCTCGACAAGGCAAACGGCGCCAACCCGGTGACCGACGAAGAGACGCTGACCGCTCGGCTCGGCGAGTGGCTGGGCAATGCGGCGGCGCGTAACGCCACGGCGGAGGCCGCCAAGGTCGCCGTCGGCAGGCTCGGCGGCGCGCTTGAGCGAACGCTCGCCGCGCTCGATCCGTACCTCATGCAGCTTCGTCTCGAGCAGCGGCCGTCATAGGTTGCGCATGATGCGTTCTCACAGCCGGCCTCCCCGTCGCGGAATTAAGCGAATTTCCAGTTCGAGCATGATCTTGTCCGAAAACCGGCATCACCCCCGGATCAAGTCCGAGGGCAAGCTTTTCGGGATCATGCTCTGATGCGCGAGCCGGCGTCGTGGTGGCGGCCGGGCGGGACAAGCCTGCTCAGCCCAATCGCGGCCATCTATGGTGCGGTGGCGTGGTGGCGCATCCAGTCGACCGGCACGAGCATTGGCGTGCCGGTCATTTGCCTCGGCAATCTGACAGTCGGCGGCGCCGGCAAGACGCCGGCAGCGCTCGCGGTTGCGCACCTTTTGTTGGGCGCCCGCGAGCGGCCGTTCTTCCTGAGCCGCGGCTATGGCGGCCGGCTTGCCGGACCGGTGCGGGTCAACGCCGCAAGCGATCGGGCTGCCGACGTCGGCGACGAGCCGCTGCTCTTGGCGCGCCTTGCCCCGACCATCGTCGCGCGTGATCGCGTTGCCGGCGCGAAATTCGCGAAATCCCGCGGCGCGAGTGTCATTGTGATGGACGATGGCTTTCAAAATCCATCGCTTGCCAAGAATCTTGCGATCCTGCTGGTCGATGGCGGGCGCGGCATCGGCAACGGCCGCATCATTCCGGCGGGCCCGTTGCGGGCGCCGCTCGAAATCCAGATCGCTCACGCCCAGGCCCTCGTCGTCGTCGGACCGCCGCTTGGCGCCGCCGCAGTCGTGGACGCGGCGCACCGCCGCAGCATTGCCGTCTTTCACGGCCGGCTCGAGCCCGACGCCGGCAGCCTCGCCGCGCTTCGCCGACGCAAGGTCCTCGCCTTTGCCGGTATCGGCGATCCGGACAAATTCTTTCGCACTCTCAGCGAAGCCGGAATCGAAGTTGCCGAACGTGCACGCTTTCCCGACCACCATCGCTACACCGTGGCGGATGCGCACGCACTGACCCAGTGCGCGGCGGCCCAAAACCTCATGCTCATCACCACCGAGAAGGATCACGTCCGCCTGGCCGGCGATCCCTCGCTCGGCGCGCTCGCCGCTCGCGCAAACGCGTTGCCGGTACGGCTCATCATCGACGAACAGGACTCATTCCTGCGGATGGTGTTGACGGCAGTGAAGCGGCACTAGCCCATCGTTCCGGGCTTGGCGCTTTGCATCAGTTCCGGTGCGACGAATTACAGCTTGCGCACGTAGCCCGAACCGTGCCGCTGCAAGACCGCTTCGGGCGAAGCGTAGGCTTCTTGCAGGTCCACGCTCCAATATCGCAATTCCTCAAGCGGGATTGGCGCGCCGG
>JASHQI010000273.1 GCA_030037645.1 Xanthobacteraceae bacterium | reverse complement strand
ATCACCGGCGCGCCGGTCTTGGCAAGCTGCGGCAGCGCCCGCATATCGGAAACGAGCGTGTTGTAGCCGAACGACACGCCGCGCTCGGTCACGAGCACCCTGCTGTTGCCGGCGCCGGTGATTTTTTCCACCACATTGGCCATGTCCCATGGCGCCAAAAACTGTCCTTTCTTGACGTTGATGGCACGCCCGGTTTTTGCGGCCGCCAACAGCAAGTCCGTCTGCCGACAAAGGAACGCTGGAATTTGCAAGACATCGACGACTTCGGCGACGGACGCGCATTGCTCCGGTTCGTGCACGTCGGTCAGCACCGGCACGCACAGCTTTTCGCGCAGTTCCGCAAAGATCGGGAGCGCCTTGTCGAGGCCGATACCGCGCGCACTTTTAGCGCTGGTCCGGTTGGCCTTGTCGAATGAGGTCTTGTAGACAAACCCGATACCGAGCCGCGCTGCGATGTCCTTGAGCGCACCGGCCATGTCGAACGCGTGCGTCCGGCTCTCCAGCGCGCATGGCCCAGCGATCAGGGTGAGCGGCAGCTTGTTGCCGAACCGCACCTTGCCGATGGCGACGACATGATTGGCTTTTGCGGTCATCAGAACCCTCGCGGGCGACCATGAGGCCCGCGAGTTGCTCGGTCAATCGCCTATTTCACCGCGGAAAACGCCGTCGGCTGCAGGATTTGGTTGCTCGCGTTCTGCAAGATCGGGCCATCGCGTTCGCTGTCGGCGCGCGCGGTAATCCACGCCGGATCGGCCATGAACGCGTTCCACTTCTTTTCGCGCTCGGCGAGCGATTCCCAGGCCAACAGATAGGTCAATTGCTGGTTGGACTCGCCGATCAGCGTCGTCCAGAAGCCGGCCTGCTTGATGCCGTGCTTGTCCCAGAGTTTCAGCGTGACCTTCTCGAAGCGTTGCAGCAAGGCCGGCAGCCGGCCGGGAACGCAGCGATAGACGCGCATTTCGTACAGCATTGAGTTTTCTCCAGGTAATCGGCAAACGCCGTCGTTCATTGTCATGGCCGGGCTTGACCCGGCCATCCACGTCTTTTTTTCATCGTAAACAAAGACGTGGATGCCCGGCACAAGGCCGGGCATGACGGTTGAGAGCGAAGGAAACCTACTACACCAACCGGCTCTGCTCCACCGCCGCCCCGATGAATGACGAGAACAGCGGATGCGGGGCGAACGGTCTCGATTTCAGCTCGGGGTGAAATTGCACGCCGATGAACCAAGGATGGTCGTCATACTCGATGATCTCCGGCAGCAGCCCATCGGGCGACATGCCGGAAAAACGCATGCCATGTTGCGCGAGCCGGTCCTTATAGGTGGTGTTGACCTCGTAGCGATGGCGGTGGCGCTCCGAAATATCCGTCGCTTCATAAATAGCAGAGACCTTGCTGCCCCGTTGCAGCACGGCGGGGTACGCGCCGAGCCGCATCGTGCCGCCGAGGTCACCGGCGACGGCGCGCTTCTGCAATTCATTGCCCTTCATCCATTCGGTCATCAGGCCGACAACTGGCTCGCGCGTGACGCCGAATTCGGTGGAGTTCGCCTGGTCGATGCCGCATAGGTTCCGCGCCGCTTCGATCACCGCCATCTGCATGCCGAAGCAGATGCCGAAATACGGCACCTTGCGCTCGCGGGCGAACTGGGCGGCAAGGATTTTGCCTTCGGCGCCGCGCTGACCGAAGCCGCCCGGCACCAGAATGCCGTCAACGTGTTCGAGAAACGGCGCCGGGTCCTTGTTTTCGAAGACCTCGCTCTCGATCCAGTCGAGCTTGACCTTGACCTTGTTGGCGACGCCGCCATGCGACAGTGCCTCGATCAGCGATTTGTAGGCGTCCTTCATGCCGGTGTACTTGCCCACGATGGCGATGGTGACGTCGCCTTCCGGATTGCGGATGCGCTCATTGATGAGATGCCAAGTCGCCAGATCGGGCATGGGCGGATTATCGACGCCGAAGGCGGCCAAGACCTCCCTGTCGAGACCGCCGGCGTGATAGGCCTCCGGCACCGCGTAAATGTTGTCGACGTCGCGTGCCTCGATCACCGCACTTTCGCGCACGTTGCAGAACAGCGCCAGCTTCTTGCGCTCGCTGTCGGGGATCGGTCGATCGGTGCGGCAGAGCAAAATATCCGGCTGAATGCCGATGGCTCGCAATTCGCGTACCGAATGCTGGGTTGGTTTGGTCTTCAGCTCACCCGCGCTCGGGATGAACGGCATCAGCGTCAAGTGGATATAGACCGCGTGGTGGCGCGGCAGTTCGTTGCCAAGCTGGCGGATCGCTTCAAAATACGGCAAGCCCTCGATGTCGCCGACCGTGCCGCCGATCTCGCACAGCACGAAGTCGAAGCCTTCGTTGCCGTCGCGGATAAAATCCTTGATCGCGTTGGTAACGTGCGGAATGACCTGAATGGTGGCGCCAAGATAATCGCCGCGCCGCTCCTTGGTGAGGATTTCCTGATAAATGCGGCCGGTGGTGATGTTGTCCTGGCGCGTCGCCGGACGGCCGGTGAAGCGCTCATAATGGCCGAGGTCGAGGTCGGTCTCAGCGCCGTCGTCGGTGACGAAAACCTCGCCGTGCTGGTAGGGTGACATCGTGCCCGGGTCGACATTGAGGTAGGGGTCGAGCTTGCGCAGCCGCACCTTGAAGCCGCGCGCCTGCAAGAGCGCGCCGAGCGCTGCGGAAGCCAGACCCTTGCCAAGTGAGGAGACCACGCCGCCGGTGATGAAAATATACCGCGCCATGGGACTCAACTTTTAGCGCCAAGTGCTCGATTCGACGAGCGATTTTCCGGCATATTTGTCGCGCAGGGTAAAACGATCCGCCAGCGCGCAAAAAACATATAGATCGCAAGGTGTTCCGCGGAAGTCTTGTGCCGGAACCGAAGCTCTAAGCGCTGCATCCAAGGGGCCGCCGGCTATTTCGACTGCGGGACCTGCGGCCCGCTTGGCGCCGGTCTCGGCGCGGCCGGAGCCGGTGGACCGCCCGGCGCGCCGCGCTGCAATTGATTGAGCAGGCCGCCACTCCCCTGATTGAGCGGCGTCACCGGCGGGCCACCCGGCGCCTCCTGGGTCGGCGAACCTCCGGTATGGATGATCGAACCCGGCTTGCGATCCAGGCCTGCCAGCCAAGACAGCGCCAGGCTGGTCACGAAAAACCCGGCGGCAAGGAGCGCCGTGGTGCGGGTCAGGACGTTCGAGGTTCCGCGACCGGTCAAAAAGCCGCTGGTCGAACTGATGAGACCGCCGCCCTCGGACTTCTGCAGCAGCACCACCCCGATCAAGGCGATGACCAGCATCAAATGGATGACAATAACGACACTGATCATTGGCGATATGTCCGCTCGCGGGCGCGATAGGAAAGCCGTCTGCTCCCGCCGCCCGCGCCTTGATATAGGAAGTTGGGGGCGTCTCTACACGGTTCGACGGGGTTTTTCTATGGCGGTCCTGGCGACCTTTTATCCGGCCCGGATGGCAGATGATGTCACTTATAGTCCTTCAGATAGGCGATGACATCGTTGATGTCCTTCGGATTGCTTAAGCCCGCGAAAGGCATGCGGTTGCCCTTTACCTTGGCCTGTGGGTCCTTGAGGTAGGCGCGCAGGTTCTCCTCGCTCCAGACAAACCCGGCACGCAGCATGGCGTTTGAATAGCGAAAATCCTGCAGCGAACCGGCTTTACGGCCATAGACCCCGCGCAGGCTCGGGCCGATCGCGTCCGGCTTGTCGCTGTGACAGGCGGCGCAGGTCTCAAACACCACTTTGCCGTGAGCTGCATCGGCAGCGAACGCTGCGCTTGGCGCCAGAATCATTGCGGCGAGGAGCGCAGCGACGAAGCAATCCAGAAGCTTCGGGGTCTGCTGGATTGCTTCGCGGAGCCGGTCATCGGACCGCGCGACTGCGCGCGGGTCCGTTGGCTCGCAATCACGAAAAAATTTATGCATGAACCAGCGGCCCGGGACTCTTGAGGTAGCTCGTTGTGATCGCCTTGGCCGACCAATAGGCGAGCGCACCCAGCGTGCCGGTCGGGTTGTAGCCATGCTGTTGCGGGTAGACCGAAGCGCCTTGGATGAACAGATTGTGCGCGTCCCAGGCCTGCAGATA
>JASHQI010000272.1 GCA_030037645.1 Xanthobacteraceae bacterium | reverse complement strand
CCGCGGCTCATGTGATCGAACTGTGCGACTTCGGCGGCGACGATGGTGGGATCGTGGTTGGGCAGGCAGATGACGCCGGTGCCGAACTTCAAGTTTTTGGTGCGGGGCACGAGACTCGCCATGAACATCAGCGGCGACGGGATCGGTTCGGTGGTGGCGGAAAAATGCTCGCCGAGCCACAATTCGTCGAAGCCGAGCTTGTCGGCGTAGAGCGATTTCTCCTCGTCTTCGGCAAGCGTGTCGGTGAACGAGCGCGTTGGCGGGTGCACCGGCATCATGAACATTCCAAGACGCATTTGCACTGTCTCCGCTCCAGCTTCCTCATCCTGAGGCTCGAGCGCAGCGAGCCTTGAAGGATGAAGGCCCCGGCTCCTCGGCCTCATCCTTCGAGGGCCGCTTCACGGCCACCTCAGGATGAGGTTCACGCATTATTCACGCCGCCACCACGTCAGGATCGCGCACCGGCCTGAGCGACGCAAGCTTCGGCGCCACGTGTTCCATGAACATCCGCATCGAACGGAACACTTTTTCCCGTGTCGCCCATTTTTTTCCGGTCACGATCAAGAGCGTGCCGAAGCCGCCGGCGGCGTCGTAGAATTCGCGCAATTGACGAGCGACCGTATCGGGATCGCCGAGATAGTAGATGCCGGCCTCGGCAAGCTGATCGAAGGTGACCTCGTCGCCTTTGAGCCCGATGTCGTAATTGGACTTGATGAGCCTGATCAAACCGCGCTTCATCTGATAGCCGAGCTCGTCATTGATATCGGCGCGCAGGTCGTCCATGGCCTCGCGGCGGGAATCGGCGAGCCAGACGTACCGCGCCACGGCGATGTTGCTCAGCGGTGCGCTGCGGCCGGCCGCCTTGGCGGCACGCGCATAGCGATCGCCCTTTCTCCTGATCGATGCCGCCGGCTCGAGCTGGGCCATCAGTTGCGTGTAGCCGCGCGCGCCGGCAAGATCGATCATCGCTTCGGTGTCGGTTGCGGTCGCCAGCGGCATATGCGGCGCAACAAGCGGCTGCGGCGTGGCAACGATGCCTTTGCCATGCCAATACTTGCCGTCCCAATCGAACGGCTCCTTCGCTGTCCAGCACCTCAAGATGAGGTCGAGCGATTCGCGAAGCCGCTCATGGCGGTCGGTGTGCGACAGCCCGCGCTCGCCGGTAAACAGCGGGTTGGGAAAGCCGGAACCGAAGCCGAAGATGAAACGGCTGCCGCCGATCACGTGATCGGTGACGGCCGCTTGGATGGCGGTGTCGACCGGATGCGCGAGATGAATGAGCTTCACCGCGGCGCCCATGCGGATCTCCCGGGTCAGCGCCGCAGCCTTGCACATCAGCAATTCCGGCACCGGCAGCGTGTCGACCTTGTCGATATAGACGGGCTCGCCATGGTGTTCGCTGATATAGGCGTAGCGAAAGCCGAGCTGATCGGCGAGCACGATCTCAGAAAGGTCCTCTCCGTAGGCCTGCGCCGCGGTGCTGTGCGGCCGGAAGCCGTTCGAAAAAATTCCGAATTCCATTGCTTTCCCCAGAGTCGAACGGGACAAGTTACGATCCCTGCTGTAGCTTGACAACGCGTTGGCTCTGCGCGGCGGTTGTCGGCTATGTTCGGCAAGACGAGGAAAGACTGCATGTCCGGCCTGCGCATTTACGGCATCGCCCGCACGCGCGCGTTTCGCGCGCTGTGGATGGCAAAGGAGCTCGGGCTCGACTACGAGCATCTGCCGATCGAGATCGGCGATGCCGGCGCCCGCTCGCCGGAGTTCTTGGCCATCAACCCCAATGGCCGCCTGCCGGTCATCATCGACGACCGCTTCGTGCTGTTCGAGTCGCTGGCGATTACGCTCTACCTCGCCAAGAAGCACGCCAGCGGCAAGCTTTACCCCGCCACGCTGGAAGCTGAAGCGAAGGCGTGGCAGTGGAGCTTCTGGGCGATCAGCGAGGTCGATCGCGGTGTCAATATCTGGTCGCTGCACGCCGTGCGCTTGCCGCCGGCGGAGCGCGATGCGGCAAAACGTGAGGAGGCGCTGATGGTGCTTGCGGCGCCGTTCAAGGTGCTCGACGCGGCTTTGGCGGCGCAACCCTATCTGCTCGGCGGCGAATTCACGGTGGCCGATCTCAACGTTGCCGCCGTCATCAGCCGCGCCATCGACATGGATTTATCCGCGCTGCCGGATCTCAAAGCCTGGCTGACGCGTTGCCTGGAGCGGCCGGCCGCGCGCGCGGCGCTGGCACTTAAATCCAAGGCCGACAACGAAACGCCGCCGGAAGTGACCCGGCGCATCGCCCGGATCAACCGCCCGTGAGCGCGCACCAGACCGGCCCGTTCAATCTCGGTCAAGCGTTCAACGAGGCAGTGGAACTGCATCGGCAGGGTCGGCTGCGCGAAGCGGAGAAGATCTATGCGCGCGTTCTCAAGGCGGCGCCGGATCATTTCGACGCGCTCAATCTCCTTGGCACGGTGAAGGCGCGGCTCGGCAGTATGGGGGAAGCCCATCGTTTGCTGGCCGCGGCGGTCAAGATCAATCCGCGCGCGCCTGCAGGTTGGAGCAATCTCGGGCAAGTGCTGCATTCGCTCAAGCGCCACCCGGAGGCGCTTGAATGCCTTGACAAGGCGCGCGCGCTCGCGCCCGACGATGTCGGCATTCTCTATCAGCACGCCAACCTGCTGATGAGCCTCAACCGGCCGCAACAGGCGCTCGCCGAATTCGAGCAGGTGCTGGCGCAGGTGCCTCGCCACGTCGAAGCGCGCGTCAACAGCGGCATCGCCCAGGCCGCGCTCGGATTGTCCGAGCAAGCCATCGCCGAATTCGACAAGGCATTGGCGCTCGTCCCCGGTCATCCGATCGCGCACTACAACCGTGGCGTCGCATTGATTGATCTCGGACGATACGATGAGGCCGTCGTCGCGAACGACAGCGCGCTCAAGGCCCTGCCCGAACACGCCGGCGCCTTGCTCAATCGCGGCAAGGCGCTGGCGCAGCTCAACCGCTTTGACGAGGCGATCGTCAGCTATGCCAAGGCGACCGGTATCCGCAAGGATTACGCCGACGCCCATTTCAACGAAGCGCTGGCTCGGCTCACGCTCGGCGACTATCGCCGCGGTTTTGAGAAATACGAATGGCGCTGGCGCCGCAGCGGCATGCCGGCCCAGCGTAGTCGTGGCCGACCGCTGTGGCTCGGCGAATATCCGCTGCAACGCAAAACCGTATTGCTCCACGCCGAACAGGGCCTGGGCGATACGATCCAGTTTGCGCGTTACGTGCCTGTTCTCGCCGAGGCTGGCGCCCAAGTCGTATTCGAAGTGCAGGCCGAATTGACATCGCTCATGTCGCGACTGAACGGGGCCGCCGCAGTCATCGCGCACGGTCAGGCGCCGCCGCACTTTGACGTTCATTGCCCGCTCGGCAGCCTGCCGTTGGCGCTGCGCACCGAGCCCGACACCGTGCCGGCGCAGATTCCCTATCTATCGGCCGACGACACCCATCTCGCCAAATGGTCGGCGCGGATCGGCACTCTCGCCCGGCCGCGGATCGCGATCGCATGGTCGGGCAACCCGAGCCATTTCAACGACCGTAATCGCTCGATTGCCTTCGCGCGGTTTGCGCCGTTGCTTTCCATCGCGGCACGATTTTTGAGCATTCAGCGCGACGTGCGCAGCGAGGATGCGCTAATTCTTGCTCAAGAGACGCGCGTGATGCACGTCGGTGACGAACTGGAAACTTTCGACGACACGGCTGCGGTGATCGCACTTGCCGATCTCGTCATCGCTGCGGACACCGCGGTCGCGCATCTTGCCGGCGCCATGGGACGGCCGCTGTGGGCGATGATCCCGTTCGCGCCTGATTGGCGCTGGACGCTCCAGGATGAAACCAGCCCATGGTATCCGACGGCGCGGCTGTTCCGCCAGCGTTCGCCAGGCGATTGGGAGAATGTCATCGCGCGCGTCGCGGCCGCGCTCGCCGGCTTCATGTCGAATTCCTAGAGCATGATCCGGAAGAAGCTTGTCCCCGACCCGATCGGGGATGGATACCGGTTTTCGGAAAAGATCATGCTCGGCCGCCGAATCGATTCAACCTGAATCGATTGCGCCCTGGAGGGCCATCGCTTGACCCTGTAATGCCGCTAACGCCCTTGCTCCCACAGCGTCTCCAGCCGGCGGCGGAACGCCTTCGGCCGCTCGGCGAATAGTCGTCGCGCGATTCGTTCGGCACGACGTGAGAGCTGGGCTTCGCGTTCGATACAAGCCGGC
>JASHQI010000004.1 GCA_030037645.1 Xanthobacteraceae bacterium | reverse complement strand
GAAGGAATTTTACAGAATGATACTCGGATTGCGGATGGACTGGTCGCATTCCAGCAAATTCACCTGCTTCGCCTGAATTTTCCATTTGGCGCCGTCACGCACAATGCGATGGCCCGCCCAGCCGGTGAGGACCCTGGTTTCGTCGCCCCAGAATTCGCTAATCAGAAAATTCGATCGAACCATGCGCGCATCGTCGCACATGGTGTCGAATACCTCGACGTTGCTGATGAGGCGCACCGTGCGCGATGCCGGTGCCTGCGACCAGGCAAAGCCGGTGCGCAGCCGATAGATACGATCCTCCAGCCGGCGGCGATCGTCAAACATTACCGAAATCGCGCGCCGTGGGTCGCCGGCGTTCGGGGTCGACGGCACCCAATAGACGCACTCGGCCACGTACATGGCGAGCCAGTCGTCGTAGCGCAGTTGGTCCAGCAGCCGCGCCTCGCGCTCGAGGAGACGGCGGAATTCGTCGCGAACGGCGACATCGGCGACCGTGCGGGCGTCGTCCTGCCAATCGGTGAAATTGTTGATCAGCTGGCGATAAAGCGCGTCGTTCACGTAGTGCGAACTGCGTGACGGATCGGACGCAGCCGAAGCGGTCATGTCACGGCTCGCGCTGGATCGCGAGGTTCGGCTGCGTCTTCATCAATCTTTTCCATTCTTTGAAGTGCTCGCGCATGAAAGCCTCGTCGGTGGCGGGCGCCGTGATGGTGCCATCCTCGTGGGTCTTGACGCGGTCGGCAATGCCGAGGCCGCGGTGCATGTAGACCCACTCGTCTTCCGGCGCCATGAGGCCGCGCTGGATCTGTTCGAAATTCGCGATGTCGTCGACCTCGCCGAAATTCGGGAAACCTTCCTGGGTGCGCATGCGCAGCGCGTTGATGTCGGTCACCGCATCGCCCAGTCCACGGCCATCGTCGACGATCATGGTGCCGTACCAGATGGCATTGGTTTCGCCGACGCTGATCGGCTCGAAGACCTGAATATGATTGCCGAGCAGGGAGAAATTCGGAAAAACGTTGATGTTGACGGGCTCCGATCCGGCGAGATCGAGAAGCGCGAAGGCGCGATCGCCGTAGCGTTTGATGAATTCGGCTTCGTAGTGCTCCATGCCGGGATGCGCGCTCTCCAGCGCCCACAGCCCGCCCGGCCGCTTTTCCAGGTTCGGCCTTTTGTCCTTGAAATGATTGCCGTGACCGGTATAGCGCATGTACATTGGTTGCGTGTCGGGCGAATTGCGATAATAGGCCATGCCCTTGGCATTTTCACCGGCAAAGCGATTTTCGGTTTCCAGGAGCGAACGGTGCGAGTAGGCGACATGGTAGCCATCGCATGAATTGTCGTAGGCGAGCTTCCAGTTGCCCTTGAAGCGAAAGCGGTTCGCCTCGCACACAACCACTTTGCCGCCGGGATTGCGGTCAAGCCACTCGTCGATGATCGGCGCAATCGGGCCGAGATGTTCGACGAGCGGCAGTGCATCCATACTCAGCGTGCCGAAGATGAAGCCGCGGTAGGATTCCACGCGCGGCATTTGCGCGATGTTGTATTTCGGATCGCGCATGTCGGCGGCATAGCCCTCGGGCCACGGCACCCCGCGCAGTTTGCCGGTGTTGAGAAAGCTCCAGCCATGATAGGGGCATTGGAATGACTTGGTATTTCCCTTGTCCCACCGGCACAACGTGGTGCCGCGATGCGTACAGCGATTGTAGAGCGCCCGGATTTTCCCATTGCCGTCGCGCACGATGATAAGCGGACGCAAGCCCATGCGGCGGGTGATGAAGTCGTTCTCGTGTGGGATTTCGCTTTCGTGAGCGAGATAGGTCCAGGTCCCGCCGAAAATGTATGTCATCTCGGCTTCGAATATGGCGGGATCGGTATAGATCAGCCGATGCGCGCGGTCCTCCTGGACCAGATAATCCCAATCGTAAAGCGCTATCCCGCTGGTCCGGGTCGGAGGGGACGAGATCTTCTCCAGCGCTGCCATGATGCGCTCCTTACCAATCGTCATGCCTAACCTTGTGCCGGGCATCCACGCCTTTGGACAGACTGAGATTAGAGACGTGGATGGCCGGAACAAGCCCGGCCATGACGGAATAAGTCAGAAGAAATCGAAATATTCATTCTGCTCCCACGCCGTCGGCTCATCGCCTTGCAGCGGGGTTCCGGTCAGCTCGATCGCGTGCTGATGCCGCTCAGCCTCTGTTCTCTTGAGCTTGATGAAGTAATCGATGAAGGTATCGCCGAGCTCGCGGCGGAACAATGACCCGTTGTTGAGCGCATCGAGCGCCTCCGGCAGGCTTTTCGGCAGCATGGGGCGCTCGGCCACGTAGGGTTCGTCGTTCGGCGGCGGCGGCTGCAGCTCGGCCTCGATGCCGGCAAGCCCGGTCATGACTTGCGAAAGAATGTAAAGATAAGGATTGGCCGCGGGCTCGCCCATTCGGTTTTCCAGACGCGTTGCCGGGTCATCGAAGCCTCCAAGCACGCGGATCATGGCGCCGCGATTGTCGTACGCCCAGGCGGCGCGATCGGGCGCAAGCGAGTTTGGCTTGAAGCGGCGATAACCGTTGATGGTCGGCACGGCGAATACCGTGCTGATCGTAGCGTAGTGGAGAAGACCTGCGAGATACGAGCGGCCGAGCGGCGAAAGCATTTCGTCGGACTTTTGCGGCATGAAAAGATTGCGACCGCTCGATGCGTCGATCAACGACTGATGAAGATGCCAGCCGCTGGCATAATAGCCCTTCAATGCCGGGCGGCACATGAAAGTCGCAAAATAGCCGAGACGCCGGCACACCTGGCGCGTCGCGGTGCGGAACAACACCACGTTGTCTGCCGCCTCCAGCGCTGCGCACGGCGCGAAGGTGCATTCCACCTGTCCGGGACCCCATTCGTTTTCGATGGAGCGCAAGCCAAGGCCAAGCGTCTCGTACGCGTCGCCCAGCGCGTCGAACACCGGCTGCATGAGGTCCATGTTGGATTCGGAGTGATAGTGATAGCCGGGCTCCGCCGGCCACGTTTTGATGGGGCGGCCACGCGTGCCCGGCGCGCCAATATTGTCGTCGCTCAAATGCTCCTCGGCGACGCGCAGCAGGTACCACTCGATCTCCGTGCCGACGATGCTGTCGCAGCCGCGCGCGGCGAGTTTCTTGAGCGTTTTGCGCAGGAGTTGGCGCGGCGCGAAATGGAACGGTTTGCCGTCATTGAAGTACTCGTCGCAGAGTATCCAGGCGACGCCGGGTGCCCATGGCAGCGCGCGGAAAGTCTTCGGGTCGGCGACGGCGGTGAGATTGGGCGAGCCCGTCATCTCATTGAGGCCCATGCCGCCGCCGCGGGTGAATGACGCGAACACGCGTGCGCCAGCCCCGTCGAGCGTCGTGGTGGCAACGCCGATGTTGTAGCCTGACTGCAACGCCGAGACGAAGGCAGGGACGGTCAGCGTCTTCGCTCGCGCGTAGCCATGCGTGTCCGCCCAAGCGAGCCGGACATAGCGGAACTTTTCCGCTTTCAACCGGCGTTTGACTTCGGCGGCTTGTCGTCGTTGCTCATCGTCCCACAGGCCGTGCTTGTCGATGAACGTTGGGCGCCCGCTCATGTTCGATCTGCCGAAAGATTTGGAGAGGATCGTTACGGCTGCGGATCTTGCCTGCTAGCACGGATCGCGCCGGCATTCTATTGCCGTGGTGAGCGCCACCCGGATCAAACCGTTATTTCGGCCAGAAGGCTAAAAACCTCCGCCACATCAATGGGGCGTCAGGCGCGTTAACATTTCGTTCACCATAAGCTCTTATCGACGGCGCAGGGGTGTCGCGACGCTCGCCTGTGATATTGGGTGAACGCCGATTGGGGGAATCCCCGTGGCCAAGCCACTTGCCCGTCGAGATCGCTTTACGCCCATGCCTGCGATCATCACGCGCACTGAGGAATTGTCGGCTCTTGCGACACAGGCATCGGCATGCCACCGCGTCGAACAATTCGCCGAAGCGGTCAGGTGATGTCAGCGCATCCAGTCCTCACCAGTCTTTTTGACGCAATCCCAAACCTCAAGGAGGATATCCATGCGTAGGTCACTGCTCACCGTTCTTGCCGTGGCGAGCATTATGTCGGCCGAAATGCTCGGCCATCAAGCCGGCGCGATGACGCTTATTCCACCGTCGGCTCTCGGCATTGCAAATGCGAATGGGACGTTGGTTCAAAAGGCCGCTGTCATTTGCGGCGGCAACGGCTGCGCGCCGGTCCAAACCAAGCGCGTGCAGCGTCACAAGAAGCCGCCACAATCCGGCCAGCCCGGCGCTCCCATACGTTGAGCAATAAACGCCTTCGCCGGTTCACAGCTTCTCGGCCAGGAACCGCATCAGGCGCGGGGCGAGGAAGCCGGAATAACTGGTCGGTTCATCGATTGGATCGTTCATCCAAAAGTGCGGCGCACCGGCCACGATGCAGGTACGAACGAAGAACCCTGCCTGCTTGAGCGCGAGCAGGAACGCGTCGGTGTTGGCGCTTCGGTCGACAAGATCATCTTCGGTACCGGTCGCCAGAAAGACCGGGATCTTGTTGTTGGCGAAGGTCGCGTAGCTGAGCGGGGAAGCGTCGAAATAGAGTTGTCGGTTTTCCATCGGCGGCGCGCCGAGGAATTTCTCGACGACATTATCCTTCGGCGTTTGCATCTGCAGGCTCGCCCACATCGCCAGCATGTCGTAGACGCCGTAGATACCGATCAGCGTCTTTACATCGGCGCTGACGGAAGCAAACGCATCGTGCGGATAGCCGCCGGAAAATTTCGCGCAGCCGAGCGCCACGAGCGACGCCAGATGGCCGCCGGCAGATGCGCCAAGGAGCCCAATGCGCTGCGGATCGACGTTGAATTCGCCGGCCTTACCGCGCACAAATTGGACGGCGGCGAGCACATCCTGCACGGCTTGCGGAAACGTCTTGCCTTTTGTCGCCAGTCGATAGCTGACTGCGAACAGCGCGATGCCGCGCGCGGCAAGATACGGACCCCAATACTGGAATGCAGTGCGGACGCCCCCGACCCAGGCGCCGCCATGGATGGCAACGAGCGCGGGCGTCGCTTTGACGGATTTGGGTAAATAGAGGTCGCCCAATAGCTCGATACCGTCATGGTTGGCGTAAGCGATGCCAAGTTGGATTTGGGCTGCGTCGTCGATCATTTCGGGGTCTCCTGATCGCGCCGCGTGAAGAAATCCATGAGCAGGCGGACGGTGTCGTCGGCGCGCTCAATGTTCGGGCAATGACCACAATTGTCGAGCACGTGCAGCTCGGCGTTGCGAAACTTCGCGGCGAGTTCCACAGCGTAGCCCGGCTGGCGTAGCTTATCGTTGCCGCCGGCGACGATGAGTGCCGGCACCTTGATGTTGCCGTAGGGAGTGTTGTCGGGCTGACCGAAACGCTCGCGTTCGGGGCTCTGCGGATTTTTGAAGCGCGCCGCCGCCGTGCATTCCCACGCTCCGGGAATCAGGCTCAACTGATAACGGCGCTCGACATAGGCTTCGTCATTCGGCCAGTGCGGACTGAAAAACATGGCGCGCACAATGGCGCGCATGGCCTCGCGCGTGCAGTCATAGTTCAACAGCACGCGGCGATGCTCATTGTCGGGCGAAAATCCTCCCGAAGAGATCAATGCCAGTGCCCGCAACGGCCAGCCATCGGGGTTTGCCGAAAGCCCGCGCGTGAACAGGCTGCCGCCCATGGAATTGCCGACCATATAGGCGTCCTCGACGCACATCAGGTCGAGAAACCGCCGCAGATGCGTCAGACGCCGCCCCTGACCCTCCTTGAAATCGTGGATCTTGTCGGTGCGGCCAAACCCGAGCCAATCGGGCGCCAGTACGTGATAGCGCTGCGCCAATTTTGGCAGCACGAATTCCCAGCTGATCTCGGCGCAGCCGCCGAACTCGCCGCTATGCAAGAGGACGACCGGCCGGCCTTCGCCGGCTTCGAGAAAATGTGTGCGGATGCCGTCGACCGAAATATAGCGACTATGGACCTGCAAAAGTTCCTCCATCCGTCGTTGCATTCTGGAGCATCAGGAGGCGGCCACCCCGGAATCCGCGACCGCAATGCGGGGACTACGGACTCCAGGCTCCTCGCCACGTTCGGCCCCGGAAGAGCGCCATTGATAGCACGAATGTCGTTTGCGTCACTGCATGCGCGCCGTGATGGTCACGGTTTCGGCGGTCGCAATTGACAGCGAATTCCGCACGTTCAATAACAGAAGTGCGTGGTAGAACAGAACAAAAGTGACGGGGATGAAAATCGCCCGGCTTGAGTGGAGAGGGCGATGTCCCTGACGGCAGAAGGCGCGGCGAACTCCGTCGTCGTCGACGGAACGCGGATCGAGATGGTCGAGCGCGGCTCGGGGCAGCCGCTTCTTTTCCTTCACGCCGAAAACGGCAGCGAGCCGGCGGCAGAGGCCATCGAGAAGCTGGCAAAAGGCGCACGCGTCATTGCGCCGACGCATCCCGGGTTCGGCCGCTCGGAACTGCCCAAGGGCATGCGTTCGATTGATGATCTTTCCTATTTCTATCTCGATCTGCTCGATCAGCTCGATCTGCACGATGTCGTCGCGGTGGGTGTTTCGCTTGGCGCCTGGATCGCCGCCGAGATTGCGGTGAAATCGACAGCGCGGCTGTCGCGCCTGGTCATGGCCAACGCCGTGGGCATCAAGGTCGCGGATCGCGAGACGCGCGACATCGTCGACATCTTCGCACTCACCGAAAAGGAATATCTCGACATCGTCTATGCCGACCCGAACGTCGGCAGGCGCGATTTCAAGGCGCTGCCCGACGCCGAGGTGCTTGCTGCGGCGCGCGCGCGTGAGGCCACCGCGCGGTTAGCTTGGAATCCCTTTTTTCACAATCCGCGGCTGAAAAGCCGGCTACACCGCATCCGCATACCGACATTGTTTCTTTGGGGCCGGGAGGACCGCATGCTCAGCGAGGCCTATGGTCGCGCCTATTGTGCGATGATCCCGGCTGCGCGTTTCGAATTTATCGATCGCGCTGGGCATTTCCCGCATCAGGAGCAGTCGAAAGCGTTTGCCGAGCGTGTGCTGGCCTTTGTGAGTGGCAAATGAGAATATTCCGGCGCCGAGAGAGGACGCCAAGAGGACTGCCATGAGAGTCTATCAGTTCACCGAACAGCCCTATTATCCGGCCTGGACCGACCATTCCGGGTCGTTGCGCGTGAACCTCTTGAATCGCAAATGCGATCCGCACGTCGCCTCCGATCTCTTCCACCGCTATTACGACGAGTGGCAGATGGCCGACGAGCTCGGTCTCGATATCATGCTCAATGAGCATCACCAGACGGCAACCTGCATGTCGTCGACCGTTGTGGTGGGCCTCTCGGTGCTGTCGCGCATCACCAAGAACGCGCGGCTCCTGGTTCTGGGCTACCCGATCGGTCACCGGCCCGATCCGCTGCGCGTCGCCGAGGAACTCTCGACCATCGATGTGATTTCGCGTGGCCGCCTCGACATGGGTTTTATCAAGGGCGTGCCGTACGAGTTCCCGGCCTCAAATCAGAATCCGGTCGGCGTCATGGAGCGCTTCTATGAAGCGCTTGATTTCATCATTAAGGCGATGACGACGCACGACGAGTTGTTCAACTGGGAAGGCGAATATTTCCACTATCGCCAGGTCAATGTTTGGCCGCGCGTGTGGCAACAGCCGCATCCGCCGATCTGGACGACGACCGGCAGCATCACTCAGGCACGCATCCTCGGTGAGCGAGGCTACGTGATGGCGACCCTCGGGTCGGGTTACAATACGCGTCCGCTCTATGATGCCTATCGCCGAGGCTACGTGGCGAAGTGGCACAAGGCTCCGGGCCCCGACCGTTTTGCCTATCTCGGCCTTGTCGCCACGGCCAAAGACAGAGACGAGGCGCGCAAGCGCGGCGATCTGGTCGCCGGCTACTTGAGGTCAAGCTCGATCGTGCATCTGCCATTCCGCAATCCGCCCGGTTTCCTTTCGGTTGAGGACAATGCGCGACTGCTGCGCGGCCAAACGCCGCCGCGCAGCTACACCAAGGACCATCGGGTCATCGACATGCGCAGCGCCAGTGTCGAGGAGCTGATCGCAGCCGGCATCCTGTTTTGCGGCACACCGGATGAAGTCTATGACCAGATCGTCGATTTCTGCGACTATTGCGGCGGCATGGGCAATCTCCTGATGATGGGCCATGCCGGCTTCCTCAGCCACGAGCAGACTGTCGACAACTTTCAGCTCTTTGCGCGTGAGGTTTATCCGCGGCTCAAGGCGTGGCGGCAACCGGACGCCGAGGACGTCGCAGCGCAGGCCGTCGAGGCTGCCGCGAAGTCGGCTCCGGCGGCCAGCGCGCGCGCCGGCGACCTGGTCGACGCGACCATTACGGCGCATTGAATTTTGCTATTGTAAACTGAGCGGCCGGGCAGGAACGCCCAGTGTCGACGCTCTTTAGCTTCTCATGAGCGAACGACCGGAAACTTATCGGCGAAAACCGCCGGCGGCGCTGAACCTGCACCATACCCTACAGCGCGCAAAAATCCTAAAGGAGCGCAAAGTTGAATGCGATGCTCTCGCGATATCCGATAGTGCGGGCGGGAGGCACTTTGATGTGTGCATCTGGCGGAACACGGGTTGGCTATTGACCTGCACGGCAGGTACATTGGCACTCCGAAAGTCTTCGCAAAGTATGAGCAACCCGATCTCGTGCGCGCGTTCTCTCACGCCGAAACGGCATCAAACCGCTTCACCCTCGATGACCTTGCGGGCGGGCGCAACTCATGTGCGATGCCGGCGAAATGACGGGAGCCGCTGCCATGCGAGTCTATCACTTCAGCGAACAGGCCTATTTCCCGGCCTGGAATGAGCATTCGGGCACCCTGCGCGTGACCTTTCCCAACTGCAAATGCGATCCGCACGTCGCCGCCGACCTGTTCCACCGCTATTACGACGAGTGGCAGCTCGCCGACGAGCTCGGCCTCGACATCATGCTCAACGAGCATCACCAGACCGCGACCTGCATGTCGTCGTCGGTGGCGATCGGACTGGCCGTGCTGGCACGCATCACCAAAAGAGCGCGGCTGTTGGTGCTCGGCTATCCGATCGGACACCGGCCAGACCCGCTGCGCGCGGCCGAGGAACTGTCGACCATCGACGTGATCTCGCGCGGCCGCCTCGACATGGGATTCATCAAGGGCATCCCCTACGAGATCGCCGCTTCGAACCGCAATCCGACCGAACTGATGGACCGCTTCTGGGAGGCGCACGATTTTATTCTCAAGGCGATGACCACCCACGACCAAGTGTTCAACTGGGAGGGTGAGTTTTTTCAGTACCGGCAGGTCAACGTCTGGCCGCGGGTGTGGCAGGAGCCGCATCCTCCCGTGTGGTCAACCACCGGCAGCGCGACGCAGGCGCGCGTGCTCGGCGAGCGCGGCTACGTCATGGCGACACTCGGCACCGGCTACGGCACGCGCAGAATGTACGACGCCTACCGCAAGGGCTACATGGCCAAGTTCGGGCGCGCGCCGGCCGCCGACCGCTTCGCCTATCTCGGCCTGGTCGCGGTTGCGCACGACAAGGACGAAGCACGCCGACGCGGCGATCTCATTGCCGGCTACCTGCGCACCAGCCCGATCGTGGCGCTGCCGTTCCGCAATCCGCCGGGCTACCTGCCGCCGGAAGGCAATGCGCGAAAGCTGCGCGGCGAGACGCCGCCGCGCACCTACACCAAGGCCGGCCAGGTGATTTCCATGCAGTACGCCAATGTCGACGAACTGATCGATTCCGGCGTGTTGTTCTGCGGCACGCCCGATGAAGTCTACGAGCAGATCGTCGACTTCTGCGGTCATTGCGGCGGCATGGGCAACCTCCTGATGATGGGGCAGGGCGGCGAACTGACCCACGCGCAGACGGTCGACAACCTCATGCTGTTCGCGCGCGAGGTTTACCCGCGGCTCAAGGCCTTCAAGCAGCCGGATGCGGAGGAGGCGGCAAGCGCGGTGGCGGCGTGAGCCGCGACTAAAACGTTTTTCGCTCCGCCGCACGGTCGATTCGGGCCCGTTATGGGGCCCAAGCGCGCGCCACAAGCTTGCGGCAATTTCGCCCTTGATTGCCGTCGCAGGCATTATATAATGTATGTTTCATACATCTTTTCGTGAACGCGTCGAAAGTTTTTGTCGCGATGAAAAAATAAACTCGGTGGGAGAGGGCGATCCAAGGCACGAGGCCAACCATGACCAAAGGCAACAACGATAGTGAACACATTTCCAGGCGCGCGGTGCTTGCCGGAACCACGCTCGCGCTTGGCGTCGGCGCCACCGGCGCGGCAGTCAGGCGCGTCGCCGCACAGACGAAGATCAGCCAGGCGGCAGCGAAATATCAGAACACTCCGAAGGGCCAGCAAAGCTGCGTGGTCTGTCTCAACTTCCAGCCGCCGAATGCCTGCAAGTTCGTCGACGGGACGATCAGCCCGAACGGCTGGTGCATGCTTTTTGCCGCGAAGACCTGATCTCGGCGCGCGGGACGCGGTCCGGGCGCTCCGGCTATCTTTCCCGATGAGCAAATGTGATTGCCTTTTGGCGTCAGGCGCCGGAAGCGCCCTGAAACCCGGGCTGCTGCCCGCCGAGGCCGACTGAGCGGCTTGGGGGTCGTTGCGCACAGCTCGGCGTCCAGCCAACGAACGCGGCGATAAACCAAGTAATCCCCAGCGCGATTGCGACGGCGATCAGCGTCCAGCCCGCAAGCTCTTGCTGGTCGAGACGGTAATAGGCGCACAGCCGCGTCGGTGCTGCGAGATATAAGCCGCCTATGGCGCCGAGTTTGGGAATGAAATTGGCCCAGATGAACGCGCGGCCGAGCGGCGGCATTCGCCGCCAGCTCAAGCCCAAGGGCAT
>JASHQI010000271.1 GCA_030037645.1 Xanthobacteraceae bacterium | reverse complement strand
CGGCCGCGTCGATAATTTCGACATTCGTGATTCCGTTTTCTTCGACATTCCGCCGCAACAAAGCTTGCGCTGCTGGGATCGGTTCGAAAGCGATGATGTGACAGTCCGGGCGCAGTGCGGCCATGATGATCGCGGTAAGGCCAATATGCGCGCCGATGTCGAGGCAAAGGGAGCCGTGAGGAAGGTCTTTGACGGCGGTAGCGACTGGGCTTGCTTCTCCGGTCCAATCTCGAATCGGCTGCATGTAGGCCGCATGGGTGCCCGTCAGTCTCAGGCGCCTGCCGGCGACCAGGATCGTCCCGTCCAATTCTCCTAGCGCGATTGGGAGAGCGGGAGGCTTCCGGAACTTCGCGGAAACAGCGCGGGCCGCCTTGGTGAGTGCCGACACGTCCACTCTCCCTCCCGCGTAAGTTGAGTCTCTCCCGGCCCGCTGTCAACCCCGCAAATCGCAACAGTCACAGGGGGAACCGAATGCGAGTGCTTATCGCCGCGCTGGCGCTGTGCGCCTATGCGACCGCCGCTTATGCCGCTGTGGCCTCGTGTAATGGGCGCGAGAACGGTCAGGTCCGGACCGCAACGGGCGCGAATTACAATCCGTGGGGATTAACCGCGGCGCATCGGACGCTGCCGTTCGGCACGCGAGTACTGGTCACCAATGAGCGCAATGGCCGCTCGGTTGCGGTGACGACCGACGATAGAGGCCCGGCGCGCTGGACGCATCGCCAAATCGAAACGATTGCGCATCAAGCGGGACGCGCAAAAATCGCCTCGCTGGTGCTCGGTTACCGAGGATCGCTTAGTAGGAGTCGCTTACCTGGAATCGCCGCCGTGCAAGAGCTGCGCAAGGCGCGCTTCTTCCGATGCGCTCAGGTTCGTTGCCTGTTCCGCGGCCAATTGCGTGCCGCGCCGCCTCAAGACGACAACGATCATGACAATTCCAATGAGCAGCACGGCCGGCGGCATACCCCACAGCGCCACCGTGTTCCACGACAGCGGCGGCTTGAGCAAAATAAATTCGCCGTAGCGCGCGACCAGAAAATTAATCACCTGTTGGTCGCTATCGCCGGCCACCAGCCGCCGGCGAACCAGGACGCGGATGTCGTGGGCAAGCGGCGCCGCCGACTCGTCAATCGACTCGTTCTGGCACACCATGCAGCGCAATTCCTTGGACAGCGCGCGGGCGCGCGCCTCCAAGACCGGGTTTGACAGCATCTCGCTTGGCTCGACCGCCCAGAGCGCGGTCGGCGCAACGAGCGCGATCAAAATCACGACGGCATGAAGATACTTCAAAGCACTCACTCCGCCGCTTGCAGTGCGGCTCTTGTCTTTGCAGGACGTGGCGCACCGATCCGCAACCGCCGATCGGACAGCGACAGTCCGCCGCCAAAGAACATGAAGACGGCGCCAAGCCAGATCATCAGAACATGCGGCTTGTAATAGAGCCGCACCGCAACGCTGCCGTCAGGATTTGGATCGCCAAGCGACACATAGATCTGGCTGACACCGCGCGACATCAGGGCAGCCTCGGTTACTGCCATGTCGCGCGCCGGGAAAGTACGATGGCTCGGCTCCAACACTCCGACGAATTGGCCATTGGGGCGGCGTACGGTGAAGTGACCGACGATGTCCTGGTAATTCGGGCCGGCGCGATTGAACGTGCCGTCGAACGTCACCCGGTAATGCGAGATGGTGAGGCTCTGTCCAGGCTTGATCGCGGCGATGCGCTCGCTGCCCCAGGCCGTTACGCCGATGATGCCAAGGAGCGTGACGCCGATGCCGAAATGCGCAAACGCGGTGCCCCACGCCGAGCGCGGCAGCCCAATGGCCCGGCGGGCCGCGGCTCGGAACGGCAGACGCAGAATCATCGTACGTTCGGCAATATCGGTCGCCGCACCCATCATAACGAAGACGGCGACGCCGACGCCAAACGGCGCCAGCACCGGGCCGCCGCGCACGAGCGCAAATGTAGCCGCGATCGCCACGGCGCTCAGCATGGCCGCCGCGAACAGCCGTTGCGCCGCGCCGAGGAGATCGCCGCGCTTCCATCCCATCAGCGGCCCGAATGGCATCACCAGCATTAGCGGAACGAACAACGGGCCAAAGGTCGAGTCGAAGAACGGCGGCCCGACGGAAATCTTTTCGCCGGTCAGCGCTTGAAGCGCGAGCGGATAGAGCGTGCCGACGAGGACGGTGGCGCAGGCCGAAGTCAGGAACAGATTGTTGAAGACCAGGGCGCCTTCGCGCGAGATCGGCGCAAACAAGCCGCCCTGTTTAAGCAGCGGCGCCCGCCAAGCATAAAGCGACAGCGCGCCGCCGATGAAGAGGACAAGGATTGCGAGAATGAAAATACCGCGTCTCGGATCGACCGCGAACGCGTGAACCGAGGTCAGCACGCCCGACCGCACCAAAAATGTTCCCATCAGCGAGAGCGAGAAGGTCAGGATCGCAAGCAGAATGGTCCACACCTTGAGTGCTGCACGTTTTTCCATCACGACGGCGGAATGCAACAGCGCCGTGCCGGCAAGCCACGGCATCAGGGAGGCGTTCTCGACCGGATCCCAAAACCAGAAGCCGCCCCAGCCCAGCTCGTAATACGACCAATAAGAACCGCCGGCGATCCCCAGAGTGAGACACATCCAGGCGACGAGCACCCATGGCCGTACCCAACGTGCCCAGGCGGCGTCGATGCGACCTTCCAACAAAGCTGCAATGGCGAATGAAAAAGCAATCGAGAAGCCGACATAGCCGAGGTAAAGCATCGGCGGATGAAACGCGAGCCCAGGGTCCTGCAGGATCGGATTGAGATCGCGCCCCTCGAACGGCGCGTCGGGAATACGCAGGAATGGATTCGACGTCATCAGAATGAACAATTCAAACGCCGCGGCGATCCAGCCTTGCACGGCAAGCGCATTAGCCTTGAGCACGACCGGCAAATTGTTGCCGAAGGCGGCAACCAAGGCCCCGAAAAATGCCAGGATGGAAATCCACAGCATCATCGAGCCTTCGTGGTTTCCCCACACGCTGGTAAGCCGATAGATCAACGGCATCTGCGAATTCGAATTCTCGAAAACGTTGAGCACCGAGAAATCCGACGCGACGTAACATTCAGCGAGTGCCAGGAAAGCAATGGCCACAAAGGCGAACTGCGCGAGTGCGACCGGCGCGGCCACGCTCATGAGCACGGGATCCTTGGTGCGGGTGCCGACGATCGGCATCGTGCCCTGGATCAGCGCCAGGCCGAACGCAAGCATCAAAGCGTAATGGCCGAGTTCCGGAATCATTGTTTATGTCCTTCTCCTCGCCCAGCAACGGCGAGGCAAACGGCCGAAGTCGGTCGGATGGGCGTTAGTGAATTACACACATCCAGCATCACTTGATCCGTCCACTGACGGGCAGCGCCGCCCGCTGCGCATAATCGTCCTTCCAATGGCCGGACTTTTTCAAGGCGTCGACGACCTCTTTCGGCATGTAGGTCGCGTCGTGTTTGGCGAGAATGGTGTCGGCTTTGAATACACCGGAACCGTCGAGCGCGCCCTCGGCGACGACGCCCTGCCCTTCGCGGAACAAGTCCGGCAGCAAGCCCTGATAAGTCACCGGGATATCGCGACTGCCGTCGGTGACGACAAAGCGAACCCGCAAACCTTTGCCCCGCACCAGGCTGCCGTCCTTGACCAGACCGCCGAGCCGGATGCGCGTGCCGGGCTCAACGTGGTTTTCAACCACGTCGGTGGGTGAATTGAAGAATACGATGGAACCGCGGAACGCATTGAGCATGAGCGCGACCGCAACGGCCAGCACACTTAAACCCCCGCCGATGAGAACGAGTCGTCGCTGCTTGCGTGTCATTATAGTCGTCTCCGCGGCGTCGACATCCTCGTCAACCTTCCAGACCGAGATCTTTGACCAGCTCGTCGATGCGCTTGAGCTCGTCGGGGTGGCTCGATAGCGCACGTCTGGCGTCGGCGGCCGTGTCCTTGGCCTTATCGCGATCACCAAGCACAACATAGGCACGCACCAGGCGCAACCAGCCTTCCACGTCGTCACCGTTCGCGTGCAATTGATCGGAGAGCTTCGCCACCATGCCACGGATCATCGCGGTACGTTGCTGGTCGCTCATATTCGCGGCGGCCGCCATATCGGCGGCGCTGGGACCGCTTGTTTCGGGAACCGGCTCCCCGGTGACGCGCGCCAGCGACTGCCTGACGAATGAAACCCATGGCGCTTCCGCCGGCGCATCGGCGAGCAGTGCCCGCCATTTCGAAGCGGCGCCGTCGCGGTTGCCGTCCTGCTCATCCGCGAGCCCGATAAAATATCGTGCCTTCGGTTCATGTGGATCGAGTGCAAGAGCGCGCTCGAAGCGTTGCTTCGCCTCGACCGTCACAATGCCATTCGCCGCTCCGACCAGCGCCTCGCCAAGGTTCGACTCGCGGGTGGCGGTATCGCCGTTGAGCACCAGCGCTTTGCGCCAGGCCGCGGCCGCATCATCGAAACGGCCGAGCCTCATATAGACGGGTGCGATCACCTCCCAACCGGCGCCGTCATTGGGATTCTTCGCCAAGTGATCTTCAACCTGACTAATCAGGCTATCGATCGATTCGTTGCCTTGCGGTGTCTTGATGCGTGCGAATGCGGGCTGACCGGGAATATTCGGCGAGCCGAGCATGAGATAAAGCCCGAGCGGAACAAGCGGCAGAACGAGCAGGGCCGAAACCGCCGCCATGCGCCGCCGCCGCAACGGCAGTGCGGGGTTTGACGCAGGCGGCTTCGCCATGGCCTTTGTATCCGCCGCAGCAAGAAGCCGACGCGAGACCTCGACGCGCGCGGCCTCGGCCTCCGCCTCCCCGATCAGGCCGGCGCTGCGGTCGCGGCCGATTTCCTCGAGTTGATCCTGGTAAACGACGAGATCGCTGCCGCCGCGCTCAACCGCTGATTTGCGCCCAAGCGGCCACAGCACGACGAAAATCGCCGCCGCAGTCATCAGCGCAAAGATGATCCATAACATCAAGGCCTCATTCTACCCGCCCGGAAAAGCGACCGCAGCTACAACGGTGCGAACAGGAAACGGGCCGCCATTGCGCCGCGGTTACATCACGGCGAGAATGCGGCCGCAATGGGAACCTCGGCGCGGCAATTGCGCACTGCGTCCGCGAATGCTGCCGCAATGCCCACAGCCCCGCCGTTTGGCCAGGGACTCACCCGCGCGCGGACACACGCTCCGTAGCCACAGTCTGTAACGCCACGTCAGCGGCCCTGGCCAAAAGCCCGGCATACTCCGTACCGAACACCATCCGGCAGAGCCGAATTGCGGCCTCGACCTGAGACTGACGGTACGGCCTGTTTCCAGCCTCTGCATGACGCAGTGACTCCAGCAGAGCCTTGGTGCTCGCCTCGAGATATTGCGTGAGGTCCGAATAGGCCCGCGCCGTCACTTCGCTCAGCGCCAACTCAGCCGCATAATTGCGGCAAGCGATGACGAATTCGATCCGCGCCGCGGCCTCGTCCACATCGGTCGCGCCCAGCGTCGAACCGGGCACGATCTCCTTGAGCGCGCGCGGTCGCAGCAGACGCCGAAGGCAGCCCGGGGTCGCCTCGACCTCGGATTTCAAAAGGTTCGACACTTCACTGCGAATTCTCGCCAATTGACGGCTCCAGGCCGAGTCGACGGAGAGATCCAATTCGGTGCGCAACCCGCGTGCGGCATCGTGAAATTCCTTGAGCATCGAGGTAATCGGCCGGCCGGATTTGAGCTCCGACCGCAAGTCGTCGGCCGTACTTTCGAGCTCGTCGAGCATGATGGTCACTGCTACTCCATAAGGATTCGCAGCAACGCGCGCCGTGTCGTCGGTATCGGCGGCGCGGGTGGCGAGACGAATGATCTGCCATGGCACGGCGAGCCGGCCCAGCACCATGATAAGACCATAGAGCATCACGTCGGATTTCCGCTCCGGCGCAACTTCAAGCAGTTTCCAGGTTGTCGCGGCGTCGACGTTCCTCTTCACCGCACCGATCTCAGTGCGGTCGAAGACGGGAATATGATCCGGCAAGCGCCAAGCCAAGTCGGCAAGGACGTCTCGGACCTCAAGGATGCCCAGCAGCGTCGTCACATCCTCAAGTGCCCGCGATGTGCCGACGTGCATGGCGAACCGGCGTTGCACCCCCTCATCCGAGCCGATCGTGGCGAGCGTTTCCTTGATCCGCCGTATGGCGCGCTCGTGGAGCGCGCGGACCAGTTGGTCGGCCTTGGTCGAGTCATTGGCCAGCAAGGCGCGATTGATGTCTTCGGACAAAGCCTTGGTTTCGGCCGGCATAAGATCGCGACCAATCCACATCCAAATCGGCTCCAGCGAGGAGCGTGAGATGCGGCCTGCACGCTTGTGATCGCCACTGCGGTCAGTCAGGAACGGCTCAAGCGGAACGAAGAATCGTCGGGCGGCGTCGCCGATACGGGGCACCGGCTGTGCCGCGGCGCGGATCGCCCGCCGAAGCTCCTGCAGCACGAATTCGTTCCCCGCGGATTCCTCACCGCGTAAGAGGTCGCGCTCCAGCTCCACGACAAGCGTCGCGCGTGCCTCCGGCTTGAGCTTCCGGAGATACTTCCGTAGTTGTTCGACGGACTGTCCGTCGCCCGTCATGGCCGACCGCCTCGCCTGACCCAAGTCGTTAATGTTCTACTAGCGAGGCGCTTAAGAAGGAGTTACGCAAAGCCTTGGGATTTCAGGGCGATATCGCGACGGCGCCCAGCCCTGCCATGTTGCCGGCAGATTACGCGGTTCGCTCGACAAGCCGGTCCCAGGAGCGATCGGAATTCGCGGATTGCGCAGGCTGCGGACGTGTCGGGTCGCGGGTTTGAAGTGTCTGTGCACGCAACGTGGATGGCTTGGGGCGACGTCCGCATTCGGACCGGTCGCCATTCAATGTTGGCAAAAGAGGTCACATCGGGTCGAGCGTCCCTTTGCGACCGACGCAGGCGACCGTGCACTGGCGGCCGCGGCACGCTTTGGCTAAGTTCACAACCTATCGCGACACGAGCCCGTTCGGACGCGTTCGCCTCACAAAGCCGCGCAGCAACGACACAAAGGGGGGAACCATGCACCGTCTCCACAACAAGCCCTGTTGGCACCTTGGATGGGCGATAGCGGCGGTGATCCTCTCTCTCAGTGCCGCGGCCCATTCGGCTGCACGGGCGCAAGATTACCCGACGCGAACGGTCAGGGTCGTAGTGCCGTTTCCCGCCGGCGGCACCGCCGACGTCATGCCACGCATCATTGCCGAATGGCTTTCGCGCAAATGGGGGCAGTCTGTCATCATCGACGACCGGGCAGGCGCCGGCGGCAATATCGGCGCAGAAGTCGTGGCCAAATCTGACCCCGACGGCTACACATTGCTGGCGTCGCCGCCACCGCCGCTGGTCATCAATCAGAACCTCTATCCGCACCTCGATTTCGATCCCTCTCAGTTTGTACCCATTGTCATCATCGCCCGCGTGCCGAACGCGCTGGTAGTCAACCCGTCCAAAATCAAGGCCAATACCGTCAAAGGCTTCATCGCCTACGCGCAAGCCAATCCTGGCAAGGTGACCGACGCGACCCAAGGCAACGGCACGACCTCGCATCTGACCTCCGAATTGTTTCAGATGATGGCGCATGTGAAATTACAGAACGTGCCGTATCGCGGTTCCGCGCCCGCGCTCAACGATCTCGTGGCGGGCAATGTCGATTGCATGTTCGACAATATCGGTGTCTCGATGCAGTTTGTAAAAACCGGCAGGCTGAAGCTCATCGCGGTAGCGTCGCCGGACCGAGTGGCGAGTTTGCCGCAAGTGCCGACCGTCGCCGAAACCTTACCGGGTTTTGCGTCGGTGACGTGGTTTGCGCTCGTCGCGCCGCCGAAGACGCCAGCCGCGATCGTCGACAAGATCAATGCCGGCGTCGACGAAGCGCTGCACGATCCGGGCGTTCAAAAGCGGCTTGCCACCCTGTCGTCCGAGCCGGTCGGCGGCACGCCGCAGCAGACCGCGACCTACTTCCACGAGGACATGCAGCGCTGGAAGAATGTCATCACGTCGGCGCATGTCACGCTTGATTGAGCCGGATCGCGCTTCCGACACGAAATCGAGGCTTGCTATGTGGCAAAGACGTTCACGGCTCGGTTGGACTGCTATCGCAATCCTTCTCGGCAGCGTCCTGCCGAGCACGGCAGCCGGGCCCTATCCGACGCGACCGATCAGACTGGTGGTCGGCTTCCTCGCGGGAGGGCCAACCGATATCCCGGCGCGCTTTATCGCCGATCGGTTGAGTACGCAGCTCGGCCAGAAGGTGTTTGTCGAGGACAAGCCGGGCGCCGGCGGCATGATCGCGCTCAACGACGTGCTGTCGCAGCCGCGCGACGGCTACAATCTTCAGCTTTGTACCTACTTCGACGCCATCAACACCCTTCTCTACAAGAACGTCTCGTACAAGCTCAGCGACATCGCGCCGGTGAGCCTGATCTCCAAGTATTATTACATGCTGGCGCTCGCCAAATCGGTTCCGGTAGACACGTTCGATGAATTCGTGCGCTATGCCAAAGCGCATCCGGGAGAGATCCTGTACGGCACGGTCGGCGCCGGATCGACGCAGGAGCTGGTGGCTCACGAACTGGAAAAGGCCGCCGGCATCAAAATGACCAAGGTGCCGTTCAAGGGCGCCAATCAGATCACGCAGGAAATGCTGGCCGGCCGCATCCATTTCCAGGTTGGTCCGCCGATCGCCATAGGCCCCTATTACAAGAGCGGCAAGTTGAAGGTCCTTGCGGTGACGAGCCCGCAGCGCCTGCAAAGCTTTCCGGATATTCCGACCTTGACCGAGCGCGGCTTCGCATTGACGCCTTACGGCTGGCTGGGCGTGTGTGCCGGCGCGGGCACGCCGCAGTCGATCATCGACCTGCTCAACCGCGATATCGTCTCGATCGTGAACACCGACGAATACAGAAAATTTATGGAAAAATCCGGAAACATCCCGATCGCGACCACGCCGGAAGAATTCGAAAAGGTGCTCGTCGACACGGTCAATGACGCAGCGCCCACGATCCGCGAATTCCATATGCAGATGGAGTGAAGATGGCCGGAATAGAGTGAAACGACATTCTGGCGTGGTATTCAAGCGAGCGATCGTCCCGATGAAACACAGCACCGACAGAATTCTCACCACCCACGCCGGCAGCCTGCCGCGGCCGGCGGACCTGCTCGACCTGGTGCAGGCGGGCGGCGCCAAGGCGTTTGATCAGGGCGTTCATGCCGAGCGGCTACGCAAGGCCGTCGGCGAAATCGTGCGCAAGCAGGCCGAACTCGGCATCGACGTGATCGACGACGGCGAGTTCGGCAAGCCGAGCTTCGTCAGCTACATCAATGACCGGCTCGGCGGTTACGAGGTCGACACGGTTGCCGGTCCGCGCAACCAGTGGGCGGCTTCGCGCGAGGGATTATCGTTTCCGGAATTTTATGCGCAAACCCACGTCGCCTCGCGCCATACGCACATGGTCTGCACCGGACCGATCACCTACAAGGGTCATGCGCAGCTCAAGCGCGACATCGAAAATCTCAAGGCCGCGCTCAAGGGCGTCAATATCGCCGAGGTTTTCATGCCGGCGATTTCGCCGTCCAATATCGAGGACTGGCAGAAGAACGCCTATTACAAGTCGCAAGAGGACTACGTCTTTGCCATCGCTGATGCGATGCGCGAGGAGTACAAGGCGATCGTCGATGCCGGCTTCCTGGTGCAGATCGACGATCCGCGGCTCGTCACCTATTACATCATCCATCCCGACGCGAGCATTGCCGACTGCCGCAAGTGGGCCGAAGTGCGCGTCGAAGCGCTCAATCATGCGCTGCGCGACATACCGGAAGAGAAAATCCGCTTCCACACTTGCTATGGCATCAATATGGGTCCGCGCATCCATGACATGGAGCTCAAGGATATCGTCGACATTATTTTGAAAATCCGTGCCGGCGCCTATTCGTTTGAAGCGGCAAACCCGCGCCATGAGCACGAATGGAAAGTGTGGAAGAACGTCAAGCTGCCGGCCGGCAAAGTCCTGATCCCGGGCGTGATCTCGCACTCGACCATCCTGGTCGAGCATCCCGAGCTGGTCGCCGACCGCATCGTGCGCTTTGCCGGCGTCGTCGGCCGCGACAACGTCATCGCGGGCTCCGATTGCGGCTTCGCCACCTTCGCGGGCTCCAAGGAAGTGCATCCCTCCATCGTCTGGGCGAAGTTCAAGGCGCTGTCCGAAGGCGCGCGGCTCGCCTCGAAGCAACTGTGGGGCGCCAGATGAAAGCCTGCCCTCGGACTTGATCCCGGGGTGGATACCGGTCTTCCGAAAAAATCATGCAGCAAAATCCAGCCAATACCATGCGCGCTTCCCAACGCACGCACCGCTGCGCGGTCCTGCTGATTGCCGCTTTCACGCTACTCGGCGCAGGAGCGGGAGCGGCGCGCGCCGATGAGCTGATCCGCGTCGGCAAGGCGCAAGGCCGCGCCTGGACTTTCCTGCCGGTAGACATCGGCGTCGCGCAAGGCTTCTTCGCCAAGCAGGGCCTCGACATCCAGATTTCCAGTCTCGGCGGCGACGCCAAGGTGCAGCAGGCGCTGGCGGCCGGCAGCATCGATATCGGGCTCGGCAGTGGGCCCGGTATGGCGTTTGTCGCCAAGGGCTCACCGGCGATCGGCGTCGCCGCCTTCGCCGGCGCGCCGCGCAACATTTCCGCGATCGTGCGTGCCGACTCGCCGATCAAGACCGTCTCCGGTCTCAAGGGCAAGGTCATCGCCGTCTCGACGGTCGGCTCGCTCAGCGATTGGCTTGCCAAGCAAATGGCGATCCAGGAAGGCTGGGGTCAGGACGGCATCCGCGCCGTGCCGCTCGGCGCGATCCAGACCAGCGTCGCGGCCCTCAAGGCGCGGCAGGTCGATGCCGTCGTGCTGGCGACGGAAGCCGGCTTCGCGCTCGAGGAACGCAACGAAGGCCGCGTGCTGACGACGATGGATCGCTACGCGCCGCACTTCATCACCCACGTGGTGTTCGCCCGGAAGTCCCTGGTGGCGGACAAACCGGCGCTGGTGTCGCGCTTCCTCAAGGGATTCTTTGCCGCGATCGCCTTCATCAAGAACCACCGGGACGAGACATCGGCGGTCGCCGAACGCGTGCTGAACCAGAGCCCGGCACTGGCGCGCAAGGTTTACGATTTCGAGGTCGGCATGTTCATCGACGACGGCCGCTTCGATCCGCAGGCTGTCGCGGCCCTCAAGCAGTCCTATATCGAGATGGGCACACTCGCCGCCAAGCCGCCCGACTCCACGCTGTTCTCGACGCAATTCGTGCCGGTCAAGCCCTAGGCCATGGCCGCTCCCGATGCAGCACCGGGCGGCGCGCCTGTCACCAACCCGAACGTGACGCGCTCGCGCCTAGTGCTCGAAATCGTCTCGGAAATGGCCGGTGGCGCCGTGGCCGATGCGGTGCCGGACTATATCCAGCCCCGGGTGGTCCTAAAGCATTCGCGTGGCGGCAAGCCGGCGACGTTTCTCAGCGTCAGTACCGC
>JASHQI010000042.1 GCA_030037645.1 Xanthobacteraceae bacterium | reverse complement strand
GACTCTACGGCGCGGACGCGATCGGCGGGGTGATCTCGATCACGACCAAGAGCGGCAATGGTCCGCCGAAAGTCACGCTCTCGACAGAGGGCGGATCGTTCGGGACGACAAACGAACGCGCCGGCCTCAGCGGTTCGCAGGCCGATTTCAATTACGTCTTCAATATCCAGCACTTCCAGTCGGCATCGACGCCGGTGACCCCGTCATACGACCTCGCACCGGGCGAGCAGAGAAACAACGATTTCTACGACAACTGGACCTATTCGACGAAACTCGGGGAAAAACTCAGCGATACTTGGGCCGTCAACGTGGTGGGCCGATACACCGATTCGAGGCTTAACTACACCAACGACGATTTTGTCGACTTCTATCCAATGAGCTTTGCCGAGCCGATTCAGAGCACACAGATAGACCACCAATTCGCCGGACGCGCCGAACTTGTCTGGTCACCCACCTCCACGTTCAAGGACTTCTTCGGCGTGAATTACACGAATTCATGGACCTGGAATCTCGATCCGAACATGGACACTGGCTTCATATCGCCCGCGGTATTGCCACCGATGGTTAATCTGGGCACGCGGGTAGAGGAGGACTATCGCGGCGAACTGCAAGTGGCGCCTGGGCAATTGCTTCTTTTCGGCGCTCAGGACCAGAACGAGACACTGATGACCAATTCGAGCAGCGTCGTCGATCCCTCATTCTGCTGCGAAACCTTTTTCATAACGAATGCCGAGAGACGAAACGATGCGGGCTGGCTGGAACTGCAAAACCAGTTGACTAGGCAGTTCTACTTGGTCTCGAACATCCGCTACGACGCCAACGAGGACTTCGGCGATCATACGACTTTTCGCGTGGCCCCGGTCTATATCGTTCCGCAGACCGATACCAAGCTGTTGGCCAGCTATGGGACCGGCTTCAAGGCGCCGTCGCTGGAAGACCTGTATGTAAATTTTCTGCCGGGCTTTGTTGCCAATCCCAATTTGAAACCCGAGGAAAGTACCGGATGGGATGTTGGATTCGAGCAGCCGATCGCAAACGGCCAATTTCGGTTCGGCTCCACCTACTTCCGCAATGACATCGATAATCTGATCGAGACCGTCACGACCTCGACGCCCGGCGTCGAGAGCCTCGGAAATATAGATCAAGCCACGACATGGGGCTTCGAGAATTTTGCGGCATGGCAGGTTAACAGCCGCCTTAACCTTCGCGCCGACTATACCTATACGGTCGCGTTAGCCGAATCCACGCCTGGATGTACGTCTCCTCCCTGCGCGGGTCAGGAATTACTGCGGCGGCCGAAGAATAAAGCTTCCTTGACGGCGAATTGGCAGACGACCGATCGGCTCTCGCTCTCGGCAACGCTGCTCTATGTCGGCTCGTGGTGGGATATTACCCGTCAGCTCGTGCCGGTCAGCCCGATTCTCGGTGAGAATCTCTACGTCCAGGCACCCGGTTTCACCACGGTCAATCTTGCGGCGAATTATGCCCTGCGCGACGATGTCACCTTGTTCGCCAGGATCGATAATCTGTTCAACGCACAGTACGAAGATCCACTCGGCTTTATGCGTCCCGGCTTCGGCGCTTATGCGGGCATCCGGCTCACGATGGGTGGTGTCGCATCGAGCGCGGCGCCGCCAGCCGCGACCGCGGCAAACGGTGTGGGTCCGGTGCCGCCAAGCCCGACGCCGCGCAGCCAAGGTGTGATGTGACATCCGATCTCGCGGAATTTCTTGCTGAACAGGCCGCCGACAGCGAGGTCGTATGGAGTCTCGGCACGTTCGGTGCCATCGCCGAATTCACGCGTGATGCTGACGAGCCGGTCGCGCTGGATCGCAACGACGGGACTGTGTCAATGGTCACGGCGCGTGGCGCCCTGCGTGTCGTACGCCATCCAGAGCTTCGCCTGATTGCGTCCGAGTCCCCCACCACAGAAAGCTGGACCCATCGCGTTGCGCTGTGCCTGCCGGAAACTGCCTGCGCGATGAGTGGACGCAACGAGCTCACCGAAGTTGGCCCCGACCGCGAGGCACTGCGCGAGGAAGACCGCGCCGGCGTCTTGTTCGATCTCGGGCTCGGGGCGTTGCATGCCGATTTTTATGTCCGCAGCAGCGACGCAGAGGTTGTCGCTGCGTTGCGAGGTTGTGCAGGAAAATCCGTATTCAGTCTGGGCAGCGGAGCCATGAAAGTGATCCTGGCGGCCAATCCGCATCGCGTCTTTGTCAGCCGCCTTGGCCGCATCGAGGTTTATCAGCCGATCCCGCCGGCGGCCGGCAAGAGCCCGAGCGGGCCCCACACGCACGTGCTTCCGAAATTGCTGGCGCACGGCCGTACGCACTCGGCGAACGAACCGCTGCCGACCGGCTTGATTCCGTGCGCGCATTTCTACCCGCCACATCCGGCTCGCGATCGATTCGGTAAACCCCGGCTTTTCTTCCAAGCCGAGAACCATGCCGCCTTCCAGGTTTTATTGGCGCGCTATGGCGATCCGCAACGGCTTGTACTCAAGCAGCGCGTTATCGCGTCGGTTAAGTCAGGCGAGGACCCCGCCGCAATCCCGATCGACAACGATCGATTTGCCCGCGCCACGGTGCGCGTCGCGCTGCGCCAATTGCGAGCGACGGACCAATCGCTGGCAACGCTTGCCGCATGGCTTTCCGCGCATGAACGCTCCGAGTCGCCCGAACTTGAGGAGCCTGCGGAGGCGCCACATTGATGCCAACGGCAATCGAACTTGCCGTCAAATTGTGCTACATGCACGGTAAAGGAGACTTATCATGCCCGCTGCCATCGTGCGTGGTGCTATTGCTGCGTCCCGTCGGCTCGCGCCGGTCGAACCGCGATATGCGCCGGTGTTCTGCTTCGTATTGCTGACCGCTGCTTGTGCGCTGGCTAGCTTTGTCTTCGCTTGTGCCCCGCCGTTCGCGGCCTTTGCCGTGGTCGCCGCGGCGACGCTGCCGTTGCAATCGGCGCTTCTCGTGACCGCGGCCGCATGGTTGGTCAACCAAGCAATCGGCTTCGGTTTTTTGCACTATCCTGTCGACACGAGCACGATCGTGTGGGGCTTCGTTATTGGCGCCGCGGCGCTTGCGGCAACCGCGGTGTCCGTCGCGGTGCTGCGAGTGACGGAGCGCGCCGGCACTGTCGTGAGCCTGGCTGCAGCGTTGATCGCTGCCTTTGCGGCCTATGAGCTCGTGCTGTTCTCAGCGACGCCGTTCCTGGGCGGCGCCGGCGACTTCACGGTCGCAATCGTGGGCCACCTCGGCGTCTTGAGCCTGCTGTGGCTGATCGGGTTGGTGGCGGCTTGCGAGGTGTTTCGACTCCTGAGCGCCCTGCGTGAGCGGCGTATGCCGTCCTGACGGCCGAAGGTCGAAACGGCATTGATCGGTTGCGACATCGTATGAGCAGTTCGGTCGCCGAGCGCGCCGCCGAGATCAAGATCTTATGCGGCGGCGCCATGCGCGGGCTGATGGATGACATCGTGCCGCTGTTCGAGCGTGGCAGCGGCGCCAAGGTGACGTTCGGATTCGGCCTGACCTCGGCGTTAAAGAAGGCGATCGCGGACGGCGTGCCGTTCGATATCGCAGTGCTGCCACGGCCGGAACTCGATGAGTTGGCCCAGCAGGGCAAGGTAGCGGCCGGCACGCAAACGGACATCACGCGTTCCGCCATCGGTGTCGCGGTGCGCGCCGGCGCAGCAAAGCCGAATATCGCAACGATCGACGCTTTCAGGGGCATGTTGCAGCGCGCAGCCTCCATCACCTACAGCGACGGGCCGAGCGGCGCCTATGTCGGCGGCCTGCTGGAGCGGCTTGGCATCGCGGCCGCGATGAAGCCGAAAACGAGGTTGGCAACCGGCCCGGTGGCGGAACTCGTCGCAAAAGGCGAGGCCGAGATCGGCATCCAACAGATCGTTGCGATCCTGCCGGTCCAAGGCGCCGAATTGGCCGGTCCGCTGCCGGCCGAATTGCAAAATATCATCGTCTATGCGGCAGGGCTTGCCCCGCACGCCCGGAATTCAGCGACTGCGCGCACCTTCATCGCGTTTATGGGGATGCCGGAGGTGGTTCACCTCATCCGGGCGAGGGGCATGGAGCCGGGCTGAGCCAACTCCCGCGGCCAGCACAGCGCAGATGTGCCCACGCCATCGCGCTTTTTGGCCCAGATTGGCTTGACTTCGATCCACAGCGTCGATACATACGCCCCACTTTTCGGCAGGCGGTGAGCTTCGCCCGTCGGAACGGCCTGCCGGGTCCCCGTATAAGCTATTGAAAGTCGTTGCTTTCTTGGCTCCGGTCATTTCGGTCAAGGGACGTGGCCTGACGCCTCGACGTAGGAAGCTCAAACGCTGCCTCTGACTTCGAAAAGTCAGATATCTGGGGCATGACCGCGGTCGACGCATCGTGGTCCTCTGCGAAGGCCAAGCGACCTTCCGCGCGGAAAGCGGATGGCGCGATTTGGTTTTGCGCGATTGGATTCGCGTGACGCGATAGGGCGAAAGCCCCCGCAAGGACGTGAAGGTGGAAAGGGCCGCAAGGCCGATCTTGGAGAGACGATAGCGGATGCCGACGGTCAATCAGCTTATTCGCAAGCCGCGAGTGGTGCAGCACGCCAAGAAGAAGGTGCCGGCGCTGCAGCAGAGCCCGCAAAAGCGCGGCGTCTGCACCCGCGTCTATACGACGACGCCGAAGAAGCCGAATTCGGCGCTGCGCAAAGTCGCAAAGGTTCGGTTGACCAATGGTTTCGAGGTCATCGGCTACATTCCCGGCGAGGGTCATAACCTCCAGGAACACTCGGTGGTGATGATCCGCGGCGGCCGCGTCAAAGATTTGCCCGGCGTGCGCTACCACATTCTTCGCGGTGTGCTCGATACGCAGGGCGTGAAAAACCGCAAGCAGCGGCGATCGAAATACGGAGCAAAACGACCCAAGTAATTGGGTCGTTTTGCGTAGATCCCCGGGTGAGCGCAGCGAGACCCGGGGAACGCGCGAGGTGAGCTCAAGACTTGGGATGGTGGGGACGAGCCCAGCCATGACAAAGGAAGAGAAGAAGGCAAAGACAGATGTCCCGACGCCATAGGGCAGACAAGCGTGAGATCCTGCCGGACCCGAAATTCGGGAACGTCGTGGTCACGAAATTCATGAATTCCGTCATGCATGCCGGCAAAAAGTCGGTGGCGGAGAATATTGTCTATGGCGCCTTGGACATCATCGAGGGCAAGACTAGGCAAAATCCGGTCGCGGTATTCGAGCAGGCGCTCGACAATGTGATGCCGTCGATCGAGGTGCGCTCGCGTCGCGTCGGCGGCGCCACTTACCAAGTGCCCGTCGAAGTGCGTTCATCGCGGCGTCAGGCGCTCGGTATCCGCTGGATCATTTCCGCGGCACGTGAACGCAACGAGAAGACAATGACAGAGCGGCTCTCCGCGGAGCTGCTCGACGCATCGAATAACAGGGGGAATGCCGTGAAGAAACGCGAGGACACGCACCGGATGGCGGAAGCCAATCGGGCATTCTCGCACTATCGCTGGTGAAGCTGGCGACAGCGAAGGAATTTTCCCCATGCCCCGCATCCATCCAATCGAGGACTATCGCAATTTCGGCATCATGGCCCACATCGATGCGGGCAAGACGACGACGACGGAACGCATCCTCTACTACACCGGTAAAAGCCACAAAATGGGCGAGGTGCACGAAGGCGCCGCGACCATGGATTGGATGGAGCAGGAGCAGGAGCGCGGCATCACCATTACCTCGGCCGCGACCACCGCGTTCTGGAACGGAAAACGCCTGAACATCATCGATACGCCGGGCCACGTCGATTTTACGATTGAAGTGGAGCGCTCGCTGCGCGTGCTCGACGGCGCGATCTGCGTGCTCGATTCCAACCAAGGCGTAGAGCCGCAAACCGAGACGGTGTGGCGGCAGGGCGACCGCTACAAAGTCCCCCGCATCGTATTCTGCAACAAAATGGACAAGATCGGCGCTGATTTTTTCCAGTGCCTCAAAGATATCGTCGACCGCCTCGGTGCCAAGCCGGTGGCGGTCCAACTCCCGATCGGCGCCGAGAACCAGTTCAAGGGCGTCATCGACCTCATCCGCATGGTCGGCGTCGTCTGGGACGAGGAGACGCTCGGCGCGAAATATCACGACATCGAAATTCCGGCCGAGCTGAAGGGCCAGGCAACGGAATATCGCGAGAAACTGATCGAAGCGGCGGTCGAGTTGGATGACGCGGCGATGACGGCCTACCTCGAGGGCAAGGAGCCCGATGAGGCAACGCTTAAGCGCCTGATCCGCAAGGCCACCATCGAGGGCCTGTTCTTTCCGGTGTTTTGCGGCTCCGCGTTCAAGAACAAGGGTGTGCAGCCGTTGCTCGACGCCGTTGTCGACTACCTGCCGTCGCCGATCGACGTGCCGCCGATGAAGGGCGTCGATCTCAAGGGCCACGAGGTCGTGCGCAAGCCGTCGGATTCCGAGCCGCTGGCGCTGCTGGCGTTCAAGATCATGGACGATCCGTTCGTCGGCACGATCACCTTCTGCCGCATCTATTCCGGAAAGCTCGAAAGCGGCACCGGGGTGATGAATTCGACCAAGGACCGCAAGGAACGCGTCGGTCGCATGCTCTTGATGCACGCCAACAACCGCGAAGACATCAAGGAGGCCTTTGCCGGCGACATAGTGGCGCTGGCCGGCCTCAAAGAGGTACGCACCGGCGACACGCTCTGCGATCCGCAGAAGCCCGTCATTCTGGAAAAGATGGAATTCCCCGATCCGGTCATCGAAATCGCCATCGAGCCAAAATCGAAGGCCGACCAAGAGAAGCTCGGCGTGGCGCTGGCCAAGCTGGTGGCCGAGGACCCGTCGTTCCGCGTCACGACGGACATCGAGTCGGGCCAGACCATCATCAAAGGGATGGGCGAACTGCACCTCGATATCAAAGTCGACATTCTCAAGCGGACCTACAAAGTCGATGCCAATATCGGTGCCCCGCAGGTGGCCTATCGCGAAAAGATCACCCGGCCGGCGACCGTCGACTATACGCACAAGAAGCAAACCGGCGGGCACGGTCAGTTTGCGCGCATCAAGATCACCGCCGAGCCGAGCGTGCCCGGCGCCGGCTTCGAGTTCGAAAACGATGTCGTCGGCGGGGCGGTGCCGAAGGAATTCGTGCCGGCGGTCGAAAAGGGACTCGAAGGTGAGATGGGCTCAGGCGTGCTCGCCGGCTTCCCGGTGGTTGATCTCAAAGTCACGCTGATCGACGGCGACTCTCACGATGTCGATTCCTCGTCGATGGCATTCGAGATTTGCGCGCGCGCGGCGATGCGCGAGGCGCTTCAGAAGGGCGCTCCGGTGCTGCTCGAGCCCATCATGAGGGTCGAGGTCGTAACGCCGGAGGAATATACCGGCTCTGTCATCGGCGACCTCAATTCACGCCGCGGTCACATCCAGGGCCAAGACATGCGCGGCAACGCCAATGTCATCGCGGCCATGGTGCCGCTCGCAAACATGTTCTCTTACGTCAACAACCTGCGCTCGATGAGTCAGGGTCGCGCGACATTCACCATGCAATTCGATCATTACGCTGAGGTGCCGAAAGGCATCGCAGACGAGGTTCAGGCGAAGTACGCCTGATCATCACGCTTTACGAAGGTCAAAGAGAGCCGGAACGGAGAGTCCTATGGCAAAGGAAAAATTCCAGCGCACGAAACCGCATTGCAACATCGGCACGATCGGCCATGTCGATCATGGCAAGACGACGTTGACCGCGGCGATCACCAAGGTATTGGCGGAAAAAGGTCAGGCGCAATTCACGGCCTACGACCAGATCGATAAGGCGCCGGAAGAGAAGGCGCGCGGCATCACTATCGCCACGGCGCATGTCGAGTACGAAACCGACAAGCGCCACTACGCCCATGTCGACTGCCCCGGTCACGCCGACTATGTGAAGAATATGATCACCGGGGCCGCGCAGATGGACGGCGCGATTCTGGTGGTGAGCGCGGCCGACGGTCCGATGCCGCAAACCCGCGAGCATATTTTGCTGGCCCGCCAGGTTGGCGTGCCGGCGCTCGTCGTCTACCTCAACAAGGTCGATATGGTGGACGATCCGGAGCTTCTCGAGCTCGTCGAGCTGGAAGTGCGCGAGCTGCTCTCCAAATACAATTTCCCCGGCGACAAGATTCCGTTTGTCAAGGGTTCGGCGCTGTTCGCGCTTGAGGGTAAGAACGAAGAGCTCGGCAAGAACTCGATCATGGCGCTGATGAAGGCCGTGGATGAAAATATCCCGCAGCCGGAACGGCCCAAGGATCAACCGTTCCTGATGCCGGTCGAGGATGTGTTCTCCATCTCGGGCCGCGGCACGGTGTGCACCGGGCGCGTCGAGCGCGGCGTCATCAAGGTCGGCGAGGAAGTCGAAATCGTCGGCATCAAGCCGACGCAGAAGACCGTCGTCACCGGCGTCGAGATGTTCCGCAAGCTGCTCGATCAGGGCGAGGCCGGTGACAATATTGGATGTCTGCTTCGCGGCACGAAGCGCGAAGAGGTGGAGCGCGGCCAAGTCCTTTGCAAGCCGGGCTCGGTGAAGCCGCATACCAAGTTCAAGGCCGAGGCCTACATCCTTACCAAGGAGGAGGGTGGACGCCACACGCCGTTCTTCACCAATTATCGACCGCAATTCTACTTTCGGACCACCGACGTGACCGGTGTGGTGACGCTGCCGGAAGGCACCGAGATGGTGATGCCGGGCGACAATATCGCAATGGAGGTGACGCTGATCGTTCCGATCGCCATGGAGGAGAAGCTGCGCTTCGCCATTCGCGAAGGCGGCAAGACGGTCGGCGCCGGCGTGGTCGCAAATATTATCGAGTAGCGAATAGGGAGTAGCGAATGGCAAATGGGTCGATCTGCATTCGTCATTCGCAATTTGCCACTCGCGGGGAAGAGAAATGAACGGCCAGAACATCCGAATCCGGCTCAAGGCGTTCGATCATCGTATCCTCGATGCGTCGACGCGCGAGATCGTCAATACGGCAAAACGCACCGGGGCGCAGGTGCGCGGGCCGATCCCGCTGCCGACCAAGATCGAAAAGTTTACGGTCAATCGATCGCCGCACATCGACAAGAAGAGCCGCGAACAATTCGAGATGCGCACGCACAAGCGGCTGCTCGACATCGTCGATCCGACGCCGCAGACCGTTGATGCGCTGATGAAGCTCGATCTCGCCGCCGGCGTCGACGTCGAGATCAAGCTCTAGAAGCGCGAAAGGAATAGACGATGCGTTCCGGAGTGCTGGCGCAGAAAGTCGGGATGATGCGGCTGTTCACCGAGGCCGGCGAGCACGTGCCGGTGACGGTGTTGCGGCTGGCCAACTGCCAGGTTGTGGGCCACCGCACCAAGGACAAGAACGGATACGTCGCGCTCCAGCTCGGCGCCGGCCAGCGCAAGGTGCAAAGCACGACGAAGGCTGACCGCGGCCACTTCGCCGTCGCCAAGGTCGAGCCCAAGCGGAAGCTTGCCGAGTTTCGCGTCGA
>JASHQI010000270.1 GCA_030037645.1 Xanthobacteraceae bacterium | reverse complement strand
GAAATTCTCGCGCAAAAAATCTGCGCGCTGGACGCCACACACCTGCCGCAAGCGGTGCGGACGAAGTGCGAGGAGCTCTTGATCGACGTCGTCGGCCTCGCCGTCACTGCGCGCAACGAGGATTACGTCAAGGCGGCGCTCGCGGCTTGCGACGACGACGGGCCGTGCACCGTGATCGGCCACACGCGCACGCTGTCGGCTTCCGCTGCCGCTCTCGTCAACGGCACGGCGATCCACGGCGAGGATTTCGACGACACGTTCGAGGGCGGCCCGGTGCATGCCGGCGCGGTGATCGTGCCGGCGGTGCTGGCGGCGTGCGAGCGGCATCATCTCGACGGCCGTGCCGCGCTCTTTGGCATCGCTGTGGGCGCGGAAACCATGTGCCGGCTTTCCACCGTTGCACCGACGCTCACGCATAAGGCCGGATTCCATCCGACCGCAGTGTTCGGCGCCATGGGCGCCGCGGCCGGCGTCGGCGCGGCGCTCAAGCTCACGCCGCGGCAAATGGTCGATGCGCTCGGCACCGCCGCATCGATGGCAAGCGGCATCATCGAATATCTCGCCGAGGGCGCGTGGACCAAAAGGCTGCATGCCGGCTGGGCGGCGCAATCCGGCATCCGCGCCGCACTTCTCGGACGAGCGAACTTCTTGGGTCCGCGCACCGTGTTCGAAGGCGTGCACGGTTTCTTCCATGCCTTCGCGCACACCACCAAGGGCGATTACGCCGCGCTGGTCGGCGATTTTGGCAGAAAATGGGTGATGGAGACGCTGGCATTCAAGCCCTATCCGTGCGGAACCATGACGCATCCCTATATCGACTGCGCGCGTCGGCTCGCGGCCCGCGTCAAAGCGGACGATGTCGTCGATATGGTGTGCGAGGTCGGGGAAGGCACTGTGCATCGGCTGTGGGAGCCGCTCGCCGCCAAGCAGCGGCCGGCCAATGGCTACGCCGGCAAATTCTCCACGCCTTATTGCATTGCCGCCGGCTTCGTCCGCGGCAATGTCGGCTTAGGCGACTTCACCGATGCCGCCGTGCGCGATCCCGCGGTGCTGGCGCTTGCCGCCAAGGTGCGCTACGCGATCGATCCGCAAAATCCCTATCCAAAGAACTTCACCGGCCACATCCGCGCCACGCTGCGCGATGGTTCGGCGGTCGAAGAGCGCCAATCCTATATGCGCGGCGGCGCGCAAGAGCCGCTGACGCGAGCCGACATCGAAGACAAGTTTCTGCTCAACGCCAAGCACGGCGGCTGGAGCGATGCCCGCGCCGCCGCCGCGCTGAAACTGACCGGCGCGCTGTTCGACGGGGCGGTGAAGCTGGACAGCTTGAGGGATTAGCGATGCTTTCGTCCGTCACCCTGAGGTGCTCGGCGCCATCAGCGCGTTTACGCGCATCTTCGACGCGCTACGGCGCCGAGCCTCGAAGGGCGACGGCCGGGGCACCGGGGCCGCTCATCCTTCGAGGCTCGCTGCGCTCGCACCTCAGAATGACGGATTACGAAGCTCTTGCCGCTTTCCTCCGTCTTGGACGCCGCGCATGGTCCTGAACGCAGCGCCGCAGATCGATGAAATTCTGCCGGAGTTGCTCAAGCGCAAAGCCGAGCGCAAAGACCGGTTCGATTTCGTTGCTCGTCAGCGGCCGCGTCAGGCCTTCGCTGCGCGCCGCCTCGACCTCGGCGGTATACGCAGCAAGCGCCGATTCGAAAGCATCGAGCAGCGGCGGTGCGCTCCGCTGACCCAGCGTAGTTGCGCTGTCATCGAGGAAATCTCTTGCCGCCACGCCGATGCGGGTCAGCGGTGCGCCCAGGCGGACCCGTAACGGATCAGGCAGCGGTCTTGTTCCGGCGCGGCCGATGAGCACGAGATCGTGGCGCAGCCGCAGCATCGTGCGCGACAGCGGGCCGGGATCGGGCCGCGCCGCCAGCGTGATCAACAGCTCGTGCCGCGCCTCTGTCGTAATCTGCTGGAAGCTCGATACCGCGGCGCCGATTTCGTTCTGAATGCGGCTGTTTGCGGCCGCATCGAGCCCGTCCGTGAAACCGGCCAGCAGCCGCGGCAGCTCGCGCGCGAAGTGTTGCAATAGGCGAATGGCCGCCTTCAGCCGCATCTGGTGGGCACGCTCGGGAAATACCAAGAGCGAGACGATCACGGCGATGATGCCGCCCAGCGCGACTTCCGACGAGCGAGTGATGGCCGATTCGACCGGACCCTGGCCGAACTGTCCAGCGACCATGATCACCAGCACCGCCGAAAACGGCGCGACACGGAAGTTTGGATTGAACGCGGCAAGCAGCGCCAGTGGCGCAACCGTCAGCGCCAGGACGCCGGCCAACGCCAGCGCTGTGCCGTGCGGAATGAGCACGCCAATGATGGCGGCATAGATCGCACCTCCGACTGTGCCAGTGATGTATTCGAGCGTCGCGCGCAACGATCCGCCGGCGCTCATTTGCGTCACCACGATGGCGGTGATGATAACCCACAGGCCCCGCAACGGAATCTGCAGAGCCTGGGCGGCGGCGAACGCCACAAGAGCCGATGCGGTCATACGCACGCAGAAGCGCCAGCGCGGTTTGTAGGCCCTAACCAGGGTGCCGATATGCTGCCAGATCGCCAAGCGGTCCATGATCGTTGCGGCTAAGATCGTTGCGATCAAGTTCGGGTTCGGGGCAAAGTAACAGCTTGGCCTTGAACAGCCGAGCATATTTGGAGAAACGGCGCGTCTCCGCACTGCGAACTTGCGCGCCGGAGAGTGAAGCGAGGGGGAACTGATGCCCACCATGATCGCGGCGCGGCTGCATGCTTACGGCTCGCCGATGACGCTCGATCGCATCGAGGTGCCGGAGCCGCGGCCGAACGACGTGTTGGTCGAGGTCAAGGCCTGCGGCGTCGTTCCCAATCTGGCGCGGGTCGTCAGCAATTTCTTCGGCACGCTCACGCCCGACAACAAGATGATGCCGCCGCTGCCGGCGATTTTCGGTCTCGATCCGGCCGGCGTCGTTGCCAAGGTCGGCAGCCAGGTATGGTCGGTTCGTCCGGGCGAACGCGTCTATGTCAATCCGGGACGCTCGTGCGGTTCGTGCCGTATGTGCCGCGGCGGCCAGCCGTACGATTGCCCGAACTGGACGCTGCAAGGTTATTTCGGCCGCTCGCAGGACATTATGCGGGCCTATCCGTACGGCGGGTTGGCGCAATTCATCACTGCGCCCGCCACGGCCCTGGTCAAGCTCCCCGACAATTTGAGTTTCGAGTCTGCGGCGCGGTTCGGCTATCTCGGCACCGCCTATTCGGCGATGCGTAAGGTCGGTGTCGGGCCCGGTCAGACCTTGCTGATCAACGGCATTAGCGGACAACTCGGTCTCAATGCCGCGCAGCTCGCATTGGCCATGGGTGCGACGAAAATCCTCGGCACCGGCCGCAATCAAGCATTGCTCGACCGGGTCAAGATATTGGCGCCGGCGCGCATCGATGTTCTTTCGGTACCGAATGCGCCGCACGGGCCGACAGACCCGCTCGTCGCCTGGGCAAAGCAGGCGACCGACGGTCACGGCGTCGACGGCATGATCGATTGCCTGCCGCCCGGCGCCCCGGCAAGTGCGATGATGCGCGCACTGTTCTGCCTGCGGCGCGGCGGGCGGGCGGTCAATGTCGGCGCTGTTCTGGAAACGCTGCCGGTCAATGCGTTCTGGATGATGACAAACCGGATTGGCTTGCAAGGTTCGGTCTGGTTCACGACGGGGGAGGGCGAGGACATGGCGGCGATGGCGGGCGCCGGCACGCTGAATCTCGCCGCGCTCGAGCACCGCGTTTCGCCGTTGTCCAAGGTCAACGACGTGCTTGCCGGCATGGATGACCGCAATGGCGGTTTCACCAATTTCGTGATCGATCCGACGCGGGTGGGATAGCGGCAAGGAAAATTCCTTCTTCGCTAGGGGAGAAGGAAGGGTGAATCGGCTGCGAAAACCTGCTAATCCATGCGTCAAAGAGTAAGCCCAGTGAGGACGCCATGTATTCCAATCTTGAACTGTTCATCGATGGCAAGTGGTACGGCGGCGATGGCCGCAAGGGCGAGGACGTGATCAATCCGGCGACCGAGAAGCCGCTGGCGCATCTACCGCATGCGAGTAAGGCCGATCTCGATGCCGCGCTTGAGGCGGCGAAGAAAGGGCTCGCGGTCTGGCGCGCCACCTCCGCCTACGATCGCGCCAAGATCATGCGCAAGGCTGCGGATCTGATGCGCGAGCGCTACGATGCAATCTCCAAAATCATGGTGCAGGAGCAGGGCAAGGTCTATCCGGAAGCCCGCGCCGAGGTCGTCACCTCTGCCGACATCATCGATTGGTACGCCGAAGAGGGTCGCCGCTCGTACGGCCGCATCGTGCCCGGTCGCGGCAAGGGCGTGCGCCAGCTCGTGGTCCAAGAGCCGATCGGCGTGGTCGCCGCGTTCACGCCGTGGAACTTTCCGGTGCTCACTCCGGCGCGGAAGATCGGCGGCGCGCTGGCCGCAGGCTGTTCGCTCATTCTCAAGGCGTCGGAGGAGACGCCGGGCGCTTGCGTCGAGATGGTGCGCTGCTTCGCCGATGCCGGATTACCGGCGGGCGTGCTCAATCTGGTTTTCGGCGTGCCGGCGGAAGTCTCCGAGTATCTGCTCGCCAAGGACGCGGTCCGCAAGATTTCCTTCACCGGCTCGATCCCGGTCGGCAAGCATCTGGCTGCGCTTGCGGCCAAGGGCATGAAGCGCACCACCATGGAACTCGGCGGTCATTCGCCGGTCGTGGTGTTCGCCGACGCCGATCCGGAGAAGGCCGCTGACACCATCGCGGCGTTCAAGTACCGCAACGCCGGCCAAGTCTGCATCTCACCGACCCGGTTCTACGTGCAGGAGGACGTCTATTCGCGCTTTCTCAAGCGCTTCACCGAATATGCCAACGGCGTCAAGGTCGGTGACGGCTTGGAGCGCGGCATCACCATGGGGCCGATGGCGAATGCGCGGCGCATTGAGGCGATGGAGACATTTGTCAACGACGCCAAGGGCCGTGGCGGGAAGATTCAGACGGGCGGTAAGCGGCGCGGCAACCAAGGCTTCTTCTACGAGCCGACCGTGATCACCGACGTGCCGGACGACGCCAAGGTGATGAAGAACGAGCCGTTCGGGCCGCTGGCGCCGGTGGTGACGTTCAAGACCTTCGATGAGGTCGTCGAGCGCGCCAACTCGCTGGAATACGGGCTTGCGGCTTACGCGTTCACCTCATCAAATGCGACCGCCGCGGCGATCGGCGATGCGCTGGAGTCCGGCATGGTCGGCGTCAACTCGATCGCCATCTCGACGCCGGAGACGCCGTTTGGCGGCGTCAAGGAAAGCGGCCACGGCAGCGAGGGCGGCATCGAGGGATTGGGCGCCTATCTGGTCACCAAATTTATCTCCCAAGGATAAAATTTGGCATGCCCGGCTCCAGCCGGGCATCGCGCCCTGCGCGATCAGGTAAAATCGACGAGCCCGAAGTGTGGGCCGAGCAGTTGTCGAACGCGCAGCATTTCGGAGCGCGCCACCAATGCATCGACGGCGATTCGGGCGAGCGGCGAAAGCTGCGAGGGTCGTGCGATGAGATCGCGCAACACCGCTACGCCGTCGGTTCGGCCGTCATCAGTCATGCCGCGGAGGGCGGCGCGCGGGATCGCCCGATCGGCGGCGTCGACGACGACGCGCACCGAGGCGAAAGCCAAGCCGTGCTCGGCCGCCAGCCGCGCCACCACATGGGATTCCATGTCCACCGCGGCCGCCCCGGTTGCCTGGTGCAACTCCCGTTTCATGGCCGGCTCTGCGATCGGCGTATCCGCGCCAAGGATCAGCGAGTGGCTCGCTCCGGCAATCGCCCCAAGGAGCTTTCTCGACCATGCTGGGTCGGTTTCACGAACGGTTTCCGATTCGAGGATGGCCGACGCCACGACCCAATCTCCAGGCCGGAGGTTGGGTGCAAGGCCCCCGGCGACGCCGAAACTTATGATGCCACGATAGCCTTGCCGGGCGGCGGTTGCGGCCATCGCCGTCAGCTCACGACGCGTTCTGCGGCTAAAGACCAGCACACCCGGTCCAGCGGCGATCTTCGCCTCGAACGACATACCGACAAATGCGATGACGATGCGGCGGCAATGTTGGGTGAGGTCGGCGACCTGGCCTAAATCGGCGCCGTCGGCAGGATCCACCAGTGTATCGGTCAGGGTCGCCCCCGCGTACCGCAATTGGGATTCCATGAGATACCTTTGCCTCGCGCCTGCGATAAAACTCGTGTCCCACTCCGAAACAGGGAGTGTGCAGAGCTAGGCCCGCTCTCGACCAAACGGACGAGGGCGAATTAATTGTATTAACAACCGTCTGGGTAAGCTCGATTTCATGGATTTGTTCCCCCGCGAAACCTCGAGTCGGCGCCGCCATGACGCGTGCGCCTCCCCCGGACGTGAGTCGCACATCTGCTAGCTATCGTGAGAGCTACCATTATCCGCGCTGACTCGCCAGTCCGTCGCAAACAGTTCCTGTGCTCGCAGCGGAAATGTCTGCACAAACACCTGTGGAATAGTCCGATCGTCGCACTGTCGCTCATACATTCGTGTCGCACGAAGCGGCGAACTCCTCGCTAAACTGATCGTTGGGCACAGAGCCCGAACGCCTTTGATGTCGCCGGGCGCAAATGGTCGGCGCTCTACGCCACCTTCCTAGCGGTGCCGATAACTTCACCGAGTTCGACATTACCGGCAGTTATGACGAGACGCTTCAGTGAACTTGCGCTCTCCTTTCCCGCAGAAACGCAAAAAATTCCACGCCCTCGCGCAGGCGACGGGTCATCATCTGTGGGCTGCGTGCCATTTCGGATACGATTGTTGCGATTTTAGGGGCGCGAAAATAAAAGCGCCGATAGAACTCCTCGACCGATTGGAAGATCTCGGTGTGGCTCAGGTGCGGGTAGTGCAGCGGCGCGATCTGCACGCCGTGGGCATCGACGAGATCAGCGTGCTCTTGGTCCAGCCAGCCATGTTCGAGGGCCTGGCGATAAAGTTCCGTCCCTGGATAAGGCGCCGCGATTGAGACCTGGATCGTGTGCGGATTGATTTCGCGGGCGAAACGGATCGTCTCCTCGATGGTCTGCCGCGTCTCACCGGGTAGGCCAAGGATGAAAGTACCGTGGATCGTGATGCCGAGTTCGTGGCAATCCCTGGTGAAGCGCCGCGCCACGTCGACACGCATGCCTTTGCGGATGTTGTGCAGGATTTGCTGATTGCCGCTTTCATAACCGACCAGCAGCAGTCGCAGGCCGTTGTCGCGCATCACCTTGAGCGTCTCGCGCGGCACGTTGGCCTTGGCATTGCACGACCAGGTGACGCCGATTGCGCCCAGTTCCCGCGCGATCGCTTCGGTGCGCGGCCGATCGTCGGTAAAGGTATCGTCGTCGAAGAAAAACTCCTTGACTTGCGGAAACGCCCGCTGCGCCCAGCGGATCTCCTCCACCACATTGCCGACGCTTCGGGTTCGATAGCGATGGCCGCCGACTGTTTGCGGCCACAGGCAGAAGGAGCAACGCGATTTGCAGCCGCGCCCGGTGTAGAGCGACAAGTAGGGGTGCTTGAGATAACCGATGAAGTATTTCTCGATGGTCAGGTCACGCTTGTAAACGGGCGTGACGAACGGCAGTTGATCCATGTCATCGAGAATGGCTCGCGGCGGGTTATGCCTGATCGCGCCTGCAGCATCGCGATACGACAGCCCCGTGATGGTGCTCAAGTCGCGCCCTTCTGCGAGTTCCTTGATGGTGAAATCGAATTCGTTGCCGGCTACGAAATCAATCGCCGCTGAGGCCGCGAGGCTGGCGTGGGGCTCGACCGCAACCCTAGCGCCGACGAAGCCTGCTTTCAGGGCCGGATTGGCGGCCTTGAGTGCCTCGACGACGCTGACATCGGAGCCGAACGACGGGGTCGAGGTATGCAGCACAGCGAGATCATATTGGCGCGCTTGGCGCAGGATGTCGTCAAGCGTCAGCCCATGCGGCACCGCATCGATGAGCTTGCTGTCGGGGACCAGGGCGGCAACCTGCGCCAACCATGTCGGAAACCAGAATGACCGGATTTCGCGCCGCGCTTGATAACGCGAACCAGCGCCGCCGTCGAAGCCGTCGAATGAAGGAGCCTGAAGAAATAAGGTTTTCATCATGACAGCCCCTCAGGTTTTGTTCTCGATCAGGTGGCCGTCGTCCGCCACCCGGTAATCAACGCCGCGCCAATGAACCGTAGCCCTGCTGAAGCTCGCCACGTAGACGGCAAATGCCATAATATCTTGCAGCGGAATGAGCCAGTAATTCTGCCGCGCTAGCGCAAACCGACGTTCGACACAACGGCACAGCATCACCCGCGCGATGAGAGCCGCGATGGCAAGAAGAGCTCCGTCGGCGCTTCCCGACAGCATACCGATCAGCGCCAGCGGCCATGGATGCGTCACGATCGTTCCGGCATAGCCAATCGGATCGATGCTTCTGATTGTGCGTGCGACCCGCATCTGATGCCGCAAGAGCTGACGCAAACTGCCTTCGAAACATCGGTGGCCGACCACAAACGGCGCGGTCACAACCTCGTATCCGGCGGAGCGCACTGCCACGCCAATGGCATAATCGTCGGCCAGCGCGTCGGCGAAGGCACCAAAGCCGCCGATCCGATCGAGCGTGGATCGACGCAAGGCAATCGTCGCCCCGCAACACGGCTTACCGAGTTTGAGGCTGATCGCTGCGATCGCTTGCGGCAGGAAGTGAGAGTTTATCGCGAGAGCGGAGAGCCGCGCCCATAGCCCCTCGCTGCCGAGGCCATAATAGAGGCAGGTCACGGCGCCGACGTGCGGCGCCGCGAGCGGTGCGGTAACGCCCCGAAGATAACCGGATTCGACCAATATATCGCTGTCCGAGAGTACGATCGTGTCATGATGCGTGCGCGGTAGCATGTTGATCAGATTGGATATCTTGCGATTGGCGCCGTGACTGCGGGGATCGATGTTGAGCTCGATCGCGTTACCGGGAAATTCGACCTTGATCTGTCGCACCACATCGATGGCCGAAGAGCCGAGCTCTTGCGCGCCGCATACGATCTGAACTGGCGCCCCATAATGCTGTCGGCACAAAGCGGTGAGGCGAGTCCTTAGGCCCGGTTCTGCGCGGTGGAGAGGCTTGAGAACCGTGACCGGCGGTTGCACCGCGGACTCTTCGCGCTGCTCCAGCGGAAAGCCGAGCACCAGCGCCGACTCAAGCAGTGTAAAGACGCAACCGACGAACGCTATCGCAAGGCAAATGTCGCACAGCGATCCCAAGAGCGACACCAAATCGGGAATGCGGTCGGCCGTAATCATGATGTTTCCATCGCTGCCGAGAGCGGCTCGTGCTTGCTGCCGAATCTTTGTCTGAGCGTGCATCGCGACAGGTAGGTCGGTAACCGCACGCGCTTGAGCGTATCGGGCCGGAGCGCATTGGCGTTTCGCGCAATCACGAAGAGCGATATGAGAATGTTCTCGCCGATGCGGTGTACGCGCTCGGCCATCGACAAATGGCCAGGTTCAGCGATTGTCTCGAAGCCGTAGTACGCCATGATGCGCACTAGCTGAATGCTTTGCGCCGGGGTGCCGGACGGGATATCGCCGCCAATCACGGCGATATCGTTTAATTCAGGCCGCGACGAGAGATAGTGCGACAGCTCCCGCAGCGATACCGCGATGCCTTGCCGCATCCGCCGCGCCCAGCCGATGGTCGCGCCATCGTGCGGCAGGGGCGGAATCTGCTCGTTCCAAAAATGCAGGCGCGCGATGCGCTCACCGCGGCGAAGACATGTCCCATCTGACAGAACGCAGGTGCGGGAGGAACGAGCGAATTCGAGGCGGAAAATGCATGACGGATGGGAGCTGTATTCGATCACCTGGTGTCGACGGCGCAATCGGACGTCCAATGCATAGAGGGCCTTCGCCAGCCAGGGATGACTAAACCGCGCGCCCTCTTGTGCGGAATCGCAAACGCTCATGGGCGGATCTCGCCTTACTCAGATATGAAAACCCTAATCGCCCCATGCCTTGTGTGCGGTAATTCTCGAAAGCTGGCGTTTCCCAGGGATCAAAGCCTTGGCAAACCTCTAAAATGCTGCAGGATAACGATCCTGCGCTCGAAAAGTTGCACCGATTTTCAGGCAAGCGCGGCTTCGGCGCGGCCGCAGTTTATGGTCGGTCGTCGCCATATAGCGTTGCCAACGTGTTGTTTATGGTCAACGCGACCGGCACGGCGAGAATAACTCCGGGAATGCCCAGTAACACGCCCCCGGCGAGAAAGCAGAAAATGATCAGGACTGGATGCACGCGCCCCGCATGCCCAAGTACAACCGGTCCGATGATCTGGTCGATCGATAGGCGCAGTATCGTCGCGTAGAGGGCATAGGCGAGGATACTCATAACCCCAGTCGCCGTTTGCAGCGATACCAAACCGGCAATGATCGCCGCAGAGGTTGGGCCGATGACCGGCACGGCTTCAAGAATTCCGGTCAGCAGGGCCAGCAGCGCGGCATGGTGAATGTGGAGAATGAGGCCGAGACCGATATACGCCGCGATTGTCGCGTAGATCACGACTGCAATCACGCCAAGGAAGTACCGCATCAGCACCGGGTCGAGCCGCGCCCAGATCCGTTCCACAAGGTGACGCCGATGCGGCGGCACGATCCATAACACCCCGCGCGCCACACTTCGCCCGCTGACCAGGAAATAAAACAGCAGCACCATCGTCAAAAAGACGCCCATGACGCTGGCAACGCCGTAGCCGGCGATGATCGCAAATTGGTTGTTCTGCCCGAACCAATCGCGAATCTGGTCAACGACTGCCTTGGAAATCTGGCTGGCATTCATCGACTGTCCGAACAGGTTTATCGACCCATTGCCGATCAACTGGCCAGCGAATTTCTCGATCATGCCTTGCAGGCCGCTTGCAATACCTTTTGTTTCGGCAACGACATGCTGGCCGGCAAAAAACAACAAGGAGCCGACACAGCCCACCAGGAGCAAAAACAATACGATCGCGAAGAGCAGGCGTGGCAGCCGCGTCCGCTGCGCCAACCAGTCCAGCGGTGGCGTGCAGATATAGGCGACGACGACCGCAAGCACGAAGGGCAGCAGGATGAGGCGGATGAAATAAAGAAAAACCGCAAGGCCGCCTGCGGTCAGCAGGACGATCCGAACCTCCCCACTATCCAGAGCCTTGGGAACGTGGCCATTGGCGGTGGGCCGCGGTTCCTGGCTTCTGGTCCTGGGAGCGTTCATGAATAGATTCGACCCTTCCAGCTAACCCGCCCGCGCAGCCGCCGGCATACGCTGTCAATCGCCATCATCGCGCCGACCGTATAGCCGAGTGGGAACAACAGACCATACCAGCAAGGAATGCGAAAATAGAAAGTGGCGGCGATATGCAGTCCAAGTGCTGCAGCCGATCCAATCAGCGCAATGATCAGTGCGGCACTCGCGCCCTGCAGGCCTTGCGCAGCGCCAGCGAGATCCATCAGCGGAACGACTATGGCGGCCCAAGCCAATATGACGGCCACAGCAGCCAACGTCAGCGTCGCCGCTGGACCGCCGAGCGTCTCGACCAGATTCTTCGCAAAGCCGGGCCAGAGTGTCCGCCAGCCGGTGTACATGCGCGTCGAAATAACGGGCGCGCCATCCATCAACAGGACGGATCGGTTGGACTGCTTGAGGCGGCGCGCGAATTCCAGGTCCTCGCAAATTGCGCGGCAGACGGCGGCATGGCCGCCGACGGCTTCGTAGCTGTCGCGCCGGATCAGCATGAACTGTCCGGTTGCGGTCGCGTCGCTGGTCGACTCTCCCTGCACTCGCCGCAGATTCTGGATGAACGAAAGCAGGATGAGTCCGCACGGCAAAATCAATCGCTCGGCAAAGCTTTGCAGCTCCTGGCGCGGCGCAAGCGACAGAAGATCGAGTTTTTGCGCCAGCGCAGCATGCATGGCGTTCGATATCAGGTTGGGGGCGCCCCAGACATCGGCATCGACGAAGCACAGCCATCCGCTCTCGGGAGCTGCAGCGCGCGCGCCGATCCAACAGGCATGCGATTTGCCCGTCCAACGCGGCGGCAGCGGAGGACTCGACATTAGACTGACGCGCGAATCGTGTGTGACGATGCGGCGCACGATCGCGGCGGTCTGGTCCGCGGAATGGTCGTCGACGACGAGAATGTTCAAATGTCCCGCCGGGTAGTCCTGAGACAGCATGGAATTCAGGCAGCGGGCGATATTTGCCGCCTCATCGCGCGCCGGCACGATTACCGTGACATGCGGCGCATCTTCTTGCCGATGTGGCGACGTTGGAGCAATGCGCGGCAACAGGCCCCGTTGATTGACGGCCCGCCCAATCAACCATGATACCACTGCGAGCCATGCCAAAGAGAACAGAAGTTCCACTGTGCTACCGTCGCCGCGCCCAGCCGCAATAAACAGACAACCGATAAGCCTACCCCGGGTTCCGGACGCCATGCTGACGGCGCAGCCATCAACAGAAATGCAGCCAATCAAATGACGCTACGGGACCGTTCTTGGCCGCGCCGACGTTCCCGACCGCGGGGCTCCGTTACACGTAGGATTGCGCGAGGTAGGCGACCGCGTCGTCGGCCAGCCGATGCAGCTCGATTTCACCGCGCTGGGCCATATCTATAATGCGTTTTGCGATGATTTCCTGTGCCGCCCGCCTATAGCGCGGTGATGCAAAGGCGCTGCCCGATTGCTCGACCTTCTGCCAGGCGTCCTCATAGGCCGCGACCAGGGTTTCGATGAATTCGGGATCGAACGAGGATTTTGCCAAGAGCGGAATTATCGACATGGGCGTTCTCCCGGGGTGAGAAGCGGAGCGCAATCGGTATTTCCGTCGGCGGCGCCCGTTGCCGTCCCATTCTCGGCCGATGATGCGCGAAAGTGTACGCCCTGTCCCGCAACCCAGCCGGATTTATTGTTACAAATGTCGAGAGTCGATGTCGCACGTCTCGTCATGATTCAACTCGCGACGAACAAATTCGACGTCTCCGAATGGTCGAGTACGGCAGCCGCGGTATTGCCGAAGAACAGCGAGTCACCCGGCCGCCGGCTCACGCCGAGCACGATCAGATCGTAACCGCGCTTTGCCTCGCGCAGAATGGCCTCATCGGGGGCCAAATTCACGCGCGTCGCGGTTTGCAAGTCGACTTCGTAGCGCTCGGCCAGTGTGGAAATGTCTTTGAGCACCGCTTGTTCGCCGCGCCGGACTGCGCGCCGACGCGGGGCGCTCTTGCGGCCGGCGCCAGAGCCGGTGGAACGCGTGACGTACAGCGCCGTGACCCGCGCATCATTTGCCCGCGCGAGTGTCAGCGCAATTTCCGCGGCGCGGCGTGACACCTCAGTCCCATTCACCGGAGCGAGAATCTTTCCATATTGGTGGGGCGGTTGATCGCTGCGCGTTTCGCGAAAGTCGACAACCGCCAGCGGTCCCTCGAAGCCTTTGGTTATGACCGAAATATCCTTGCTGAAACCGCCTTTCTGACTGCGCGTCGTGGCGATCCCGACGACCATGAGGTCGTAGCCTTTGCGCGCTTCGCCTGCGATCATGTCGGCGTCGATCGAGTCCTGTCGCCGCGTTGTCACCTCGACGCTGCCCGGTCTTTCGTCGTCGCCATGCGCTTCGAGTGTAGTCGTCCGTTCGGCCGCAGTTTTGATCTCCTGTTCCGACTTCTCGGTCTGCGATGCCCCCTCTGCCGTCGTGGCCATCGCCCCTGGTTTCTTCTCCTTGGATCGTGCGGCCTTTCCGTTTCGATCGTCCCTGGACATATCGAGGATGGTCGTCGGCATGCCGCTCGACCCGGCAATCACGCCGGCGAGTTGCGTTGCAAATTTGCCATTGCTGCTATCGTCGGTCGCGAGCAGCAGGCGTTCGAGATTGGTCACAAATCCCTTGGCGTCGAGTGCCTCGCGTTCGAGCCGCAGCCGTTCTTTCTTGCGCATCGGCAGCCGCTTCAGCGCCCAGCGCAACTGGGTCGGCATCGCCACGGTTGTCACCACCGCCATAGTCACGACCAGCGTGTAAAGACTCTGATTGAGTACGCCGACAGACAAGCCGATCGAGGCGACGATCACCTCGGTCGATCCACGCGCATTCATGCCGCAGCCAAGCGCGAGCGATTCCGCGCGCGTGAGGCCGCCAAGCTTGCCGCCGGCAAACGCGCCCAGGAATTTTCCGATGCTGGCAATGAGGATGAGCCCGACGGCAAGCAGTGCGAGGTCGGGGCTTTTGAGAATGGTGAGGTCCGCATTCAAGCCTGACATGCCGAAGAAAATCGGCATGAACAATGCCACGATCAGGCCGCGAAGCTGCTCATCGATGTGACGCGTCAAAATGGGTGATTCGCCGATCAGAATGCCGGCGACGAATGCGCCGAGGACGGTGTTGACGCCGATGAATTGCGTGGTCAGCGCCATCACCACCATGATCACCAGGATGACCGTGATGACCGGAAACTCGCTTTGGAAATTATCGTTTGCGGCGCGGATCAGGCTGAACACGATACGTCTGCCGATTGTCAGGCTCACCGCCAGAAACAACGCCGTTCCCATCACGGCGCGTGCGACGGACCAGACGTCAATGTGTCCCGCCGACGCCAGCCCCAAGGCGATGGCGATGATGACCCAGCCGATCGTGTCCTCCAGGATCGCCGAGGCGACGATGATTTGCCCAAGATCGCGGCGCATGAAATTCATTTCGCGCACGACCATCGCCACGATCTTCACCGAAGATATCGACAGCGCCGTTCCAAGAAAGACCGCAGTGACGAGGCGGGCATTCGGATTGGGCAAAAGTTGCGGCGGCAGCATCTCCCCGAGCGCGAAGCCGCACAAGAAGGGAAGTGCCACGCCCGCCGCCGCCACTGTCACCGCGGCGCGGCCCACCCGCTTGACCAGTTGCAGGTCGGTTTCCATGCCGGTCAGCAGCAACAGCATCAAAACGCCAAGCTGCGAAACGGCATTGATCATGCTCTTCTGCGCGGCGCTGCCGGGGAACAGGACGTGCTGCGCCGCAGGCCAGATGAGGCCAAGCACCGACGGCCCAAGCAGCAGACCGCCGATGAGTTGCCCCATCAGAGCCGGCTGACCAAGCCGCTGTGCCGCCTCGCCCAAGAAGCGGCCGACCAGAAGCAAAAGGCCAAGTTCGGCAATAAAGATCACTTCGGAGCCGCCCGACGATGCGCCTTGCGACGATGCGGCGGCCGCAGCCGCAGTCGGAGCAGCAATGGCTAAAATGACGGTCAAGATGTCGATCGGGCGCACAAACAGCGGTCGCGCCAGGATAGTCCCGCGGACAAATCCGAAGTTTACGCCCTTCATCGCTCGACCAAGAAATAAGCCGCACACTGGCCATAGCCAACGCGCCAGCGGTCAAAGCGATCCCGTTGCTCCCATTGCGAAATTTGCATGCGTTCGGGGCGCGCAGGCAAGAAAACTTCGAAATCGAAGGCACGCGGCGGTTATTTGTTATTCCGGTGCGATCTTTGGATTGGCCGCTCTTGCTGCTTGCTCCCCCAAATGGCAGCAAATTCATGATCTCCGCATTGGAACGGCGGTGGCCGGAAATTAGAGTGGCAAATGGCGGGCGAGACTTGTGAGCAGGCGGAAGCCCAAGATCGGCAAATTGTCATTCGCCGGCAAATCCAGTCGCCGTATTTTTGATCTTGGTTTCCTCGTCCAGCCGTTGCTGGTAGGCCGCCACGCAAGCTGAAGAACAAAATCGCATATGCCAGTAGCGCTGCACGCTGAGCCCAAGCTTTCCGCGACAATGGTCACAACGCAGCATCACGAGCTGAACCTCCAGGCGTTCAGCGGCCGCGCGAAATATTCCAAAGTCGGCGTCGGCGCGCCGACTGCGAAGCAGTAGCAATCGTGATCGCAATAGATCCGGTGGGTGCGTATTTCGCGGACGTAACTGTCGCCAATCTCCTTGCGGCAATAGCCGCAGCAAGTATCGGCTTTGAGCCTTGCGTCGTTGACCAGGATGCAAAGCATCAAAGCCCTCCTTGACCCGGATAGAAGCAGGTCGGCAAATTTCCGATGGCAAACAGCGTCGGTTGCCGGTCTGGTGCACTTTCGCCCCAGTGAATGATGTCGCTTGGAATCTGTATCCAGCGGCCATTGTTGAGCCAATACCATTCGTCGCCGTTGGTTGCCTTGTCGACGCGGAATTCGGTCTTTACAACGTCCGAATGCGCACAACAGCTTTTGAAGCCGAAGCGCTTCTGCGCGGCTTCGGTCAATTGAGCGTTGCGATACCAGGCCTGCACTTCCGGCGAGGCATTGGCATAATCCGGCTTCCAGGTCGCCCTCGCTTCATTCGCAGCAGTCGCAAACGCGACAACTGCAAACGGAAGGAGAAGCAACTCTCGCAGGCCGGATCGCGTGGAGATTATGTCGGCCATCAAACGTAGCGGCGCAGGTTTTTTCTGCGGGATTGATGGCGGCGATGGTCGAATAGACGCAAAGCCAAATCGGGCGTACTCCACAACACGCTCCAAACAGCCCCGCAGTCCGCCAGAATCCAAGAATCAACGTGGAATGCTTGAACCTGTTCCATCGCCGCAATTGCGGAGGAAATCTGCGTTTTTTGCATTCCGCGCTTCTATGTGGCCAACGGACAAGTGCGGCGAGAATGTTCAGTCTTCTTGAAGCCCGCAAAGGATATTGCGGTTGAAGCGTTCCAGGTGCTTCTGGCCGCCGAGGACATGGCGGAGCGCAATCGTTCAGGCGATCATCGTGCCAAAGCGGGCACGGCCGATCGGCTACTGCTTTGCCGTAACGCGGATTGCCGATTGCGTTCGTGCTTATTGCGTGGAAGCATTCGGCTAATCCTGGTCATGGGAGGCTGCGGTGGAAGATCTGAAGGTGCGCGACGTTCGCGGTGAGATGAAAGATGACGATGAATCCGTTTATCTGATGGATCATCCGGATTCGACCGAAGAAATTCCCACTCTGGATATAGCTCCGTATCTCGGCGCTCGATCGGGCGGCCACGAGAGGGTCGCCACGCAATTGCACGACATCAGCAAGAGGGTCGGCTTTTTTTACCTCAAGGGACACGGTATCCCGCAAGCTCTCATCGATCGGGTCTTTGCCGAATCGCGACGGTTTCACGCCCTGCCGATCGAAGTGAAAACGGCAATTCCCTATTTCGATACCGGCGGGTTCAAGTCCGGCTATCAACCGTGCTTCAACGACGGCTATCAGCGGACCAACATCAATATCATCTCGGGCGCCAAGCCGAATCTCGTTGCCAAATTCGCGATCAATCGCGAGGGCGGTTCCGGCGGCTTGAGCATGTCGGATGCGGAGCGCCAAGCGCGCGTCAACATCTGGCCGCAAAATCTGCCGGGATTCAGAGAGACCTTGCTCGAATACCACGGCCGGATCGAGAAGCTGGGCCGCCAGTTCCTTCCGCTGTGGGCGGCATCGCTCAACCTGCCGCCGGACTATTTCGATAAATTTTTTGCGACGCCTCACGTCACCATGAATCTGCTCTACTACCCGCCGCAGAAGGTGGTCGGCGAGCGGCAATATGGGATTGCGCCGCACACCGACAACGCGCTGATGACCTTCCTCGCTCAGAAAGACGTCCGCGGCCTCGCGGTGCGGATGCCTTCGGGCCACTGGCGCGAAGTCGACATCGTTCCCGGAGCATTGCTGGTCAACACCGGTAACCTGATGGTGCGCTGGACCAATAACGAATATCTGTCGACCAAGCACCGGGTCATCAATACCCACGACGTGGACCGCTACTCGATCCCGGTGTTCTTCGGCCCGAGCGGCGATGCACTGATCGAGGTCTTGCCGACGTGCCGGGGTCCGGCCCGGCCCGCGCTTTATGAGCCGATCACCTACGTCAAGCTTCGCGAGTGGTATTACGGCCCGCGGACGTGAGGCGCGGAGCTGGAGTTTCGGTGGAGCATGATCTGTTCGGAAAACCGGTGTCCATCCCCGGATCAAGTCCGAGGACAGGCTTTTTCCGGATCATGCTCTAATCGGGTTGGCCGATATCAGGCGACGTTGCGCCAACTGATCTGGCAAAGGCCGTTGCGAGGTCTCGCGCGCCCGGCTTTTGCGCTTCTACATCCATTTGGGCATTGGTCGCGGCAAGAAGCCTTGAGACGACGTTATTGCGCTGCGCGACCGGGTTATCCAAGTAGCCGCTCTCTTGGAAGAAATTTGCAGTGGGCACTTTGCTCTGCCAATCCGGCGACAGCGTGATCATGTCAAATCCATTGCCATCGCCCGTCAGATTCATCATCTCAAGTTCGGCCGCGTCCAGCGCTTCGGTCCGGCCGTGTCTCCGAGCAAAGGCAACCGACGTTGCGAGGTCCTGCGCCTGAAGCAACGGACCGATATCGACGTCCAGATTCAAGGCCTGAATGGCGAGGCCTTTTGGGCTCGACGCAAGGACTTCGAGTTGCGACCAGTCATCGGGCACGCTTCTCGCAAAGCGCATCATCGTCCGCAGAATTGCAATTTTTGCTTCCAGGGTATCCCTTGCCTTGCCGGTCAGCCGCTTCGATCTCGCGCTCAAGACGTTGATGAATCGATTTCCCGCCTCGGCCAGCGCTTCGACGCTGTTGGTTGTCAGCAACTGATTGTAGCCGAGCGCGGTGGTGATCGCGTGCGCCTTCGGCGAGTTTGTCTCAAGCCCCGCCTGCACGTCGTAAGTGCCGTTACCGGTCGCCTCGAATGCATAAGTTCGGACAGCCTGATGGGGCGTCAAGCCGGCAGCCAAGGCCGCCGCGGCATACGCGTTTTTGAACTCCCGTTCGTTCCGCGGCTTCTGTGGAACAAAATCGAATTCCCGTTTTGCCGCGTTCAAGAAATCGGCCACGATGGGCACGTAAGGCGGTGAAACTCGTTTTGGCGGCACCGACGGATTCACCGGCCTTGCCGGCCCCGCATACACCGGCGGTTGGGTGAGCACATAGTCATCGAGCAGAATCGGCTCGCCGTGAGCCAACTTGGCAACTCGAATCTTCCGCTTTCGCTGAATGGCGTTCCAATAGACTTTGTCGGCCAGATCGTACGCTGCGCGCGCCTTGGTATAGGCCGCCAAGGCGCGGTCATACGCGGCCATTGCCGCAGGAGACGGGGCTGGACTAGTCGCCGGCTGCTTCGTGGAAGTGGCTATCGCGGCAGACCCGGCGGCGGACATCAAATTCAATGCAAGTGCGCCCATGGACAGCGATCGTATCGCGCGGCTTTTTAACGACTGTCTCATCGCCTCATCCACATCAATCGCGACACGCGTCTATCGGAAGGAGCCACGCGGGTCACATGATTGCGTGGCAGGCGGCTTCGGGGCGAAGGACGGAGCGCGCGTCCGGTTGCCCAGCGCCCAGGTGCGACCAGATCACTCTATCACGTGATTGATTTTGTTAGGTGGCGGAGAGGGAGGGATTCGAACCCGTAGCGCTCGCTACGCGAGCGCGTTCTTTTCGCTCCTCGCTCTGTCGAAGGCAGCAGCGAGGAGCGGGATAAATCGGGGGTTCGCTATTGGGAGTGGCGGAGAGGGAGGGATTCGAACCCCCGATACGGTTGCCCGTATGCCGCATTTCGAGTGCGGTGCATTCAACCACTCTGCCACCTCTCCGGTGTTTGAGCAGCGCGCGCCGTATTTAGCGGCGGCCGCCGGCCGAAACAAGGGCGCGCTGCGAACGAAACGGATGCTACAGCTCCCAGCCGATCTTGCGGTCGAGCGAATAGGGGCCGCCGCCGCGCAGCGCGATGGCGAGGAAGATCAGACCCCACAGGAAGACGAATTCCCAGCCGTGCTTGCTCCAGGCGTAGCCGTTCGGGACAAACTTGGCGGAGATGATCGCCAATTCGATCGCGATCGAGGCCGCGAACAGGCGCGTGAACAGACCCAGAGCAACGCAGACCGCGCCGACGGTTTCGTTGATCAAGGCGATGATCGCGAACAACAAAGCCGGCTCGAGTCCTCCCTTTGCCATCTCTTCGGAGGCGCGGGAGAGCGGAATCATCGCCCTGTTGATGCCGTGGACCAATAGCGTCCCGCCGACCGTAACGCGGATCAGCGGGTAAGATATCTCGCGTGCAAAGCGGGTATAGAACGGCGCCAGGGCCGCAATGATCGGCCGAGGCTCCACGCTGCCGCCCTGTTCGGGTGTGGTGGTTGTCATCGAAACTCCTGATTCGCCGTGCCCCCTGATAGCAGAGGGCGGCAAGATTGCCTAAACCACCCGGTCAATCAAGCGGTCGAGCAAGAACGACCCGCCACGCGCAGCGAAATTGCAAAGCACACCAGCCTCCGGAGCAGGACATCGTCGTAGCCGCGCCACGCCGTCGAGCGGCTTTGGCAGCGGCGGCAAAAGCGTTGGCTCGATTTGCGTCCGCACCACGATCGCGTCCCTCGCTCGGGGCCTATGACCTCATGGGATGACGGTGGCGTGCAGGCATAGCTGGCTCGAACCGTGGAAGCTGACTTGTTGCTGCGGCCGTGGCCCATTTATACTGACGCGAACGCGCAGCGGTGGGAGCGCTCGATGGCAGAATGGTTCGTCGCCAAGGCATCGGACTTTTCCGACGGCGACCGGCGCATTGTCGTGGCCGGAAAGGACGAAATCGGCGTGTTTCATCAGGGCGGCGCGTATTACGCATACAGCAATTATTGCGTTCATTCCGGCGGACCGGCTTGCGAAGGCCTCTTGATCAGCAAGGTCGTCGACCTCATCGCCGCCGACCGCACCTATCAGGGCCAGACATTCTCCGACGAAATGCATTTTGTCTGCCCTTGGCACGGCTACGAATACGAGCTCACGACCGGCCGATGCGTCGGCGACCGCAGGCTGAAGCTGAAAAAATTCGAGGTGGTGCGGCGCGGCGATGATATTTTTGTGGTCGCTTGAGGGAGAAAGAGCATGGACACGGTTCCGAGCGACGTTCGCAAGCTCAATTTCGACGATTACTCGACCGCCAAGCATCTCGAGCACGCCGCACAACAGGCGCACGCCCGCAACTTTCAGGATTTCTTGATCGTCGACGTCGACGCGCACCACTACGAGAACGAATCTTACAAAGAGGTCTTCCAATATATCGAGAGTCCGGTGATCCGCCGCGACATCATCGACTCGTCGTCGCGTCCCGGCCGCTCCGCGATGCTCAATTCATCGGTCGGCAATCAAAACCTCGGCGGCCGCATCACCCGCTCCAATCTGCGCCGGCTGCAGAAGGTGCCGGCGGACGGCAAGCATCGCGACATCGCCATGACGCTGGAATGGATGGACGCGATGGGCGTCGATTACGCCTGC
>JASHQI010000269.1 GCA_030037645.1 Xanthobacteraceae bacterium | reverse complement strand
CGAACATCAACAACACAACGACGACAAAATACATGCCGGACGCCGATCTGCGGGGCTTGATCGCGGACGATGGATTGTCAGATTGCATCCGGCAAGATAACTATTGCGCGAATTCCGTGTTGTGAAGCTGAACTGCGATGGCACAACGTCCTGGCAATGCGCCCCCTTCGGACATAAGCGCGATCACGCAATACCATGCGCATATCTATTACGATCCGGCGACAAGCCGCGGCCGCGCCGAGCAGCTGCGCGAACGCGTGGCAAGGGAATTCCCAATAGCCAAGCTCGGCCGTTGGCACGACGAGCTGGTCGGACCGCATCCACAGTCGATGTATCAGATCGCATTCTCTCCGCAGATGCTGGAAAAATTCGTGCCGTGGCTGATGCTCAATCGCGACGGCTTGACCATCCTGCTGCATCCCGAGACCGGCGATAACTACACCGACCATACCGCGCACGCCGCCTGGTTCGGCGCGGTGCTGCCGCTGCGGCTCGACGTCTTCAAGAAAAACTAAGCCGCGCACTCCCGAACGGTGGCACGTCACTGGCGAACCCTCCCGCTTGCAGAAGCGGAACAGACCGCGATAGCCTGCTGCGGGGCGTCTCATTACGGGGGAAAACCGATGACCAAAACGATCGCCGCTCTCGGCTTCGCCGCCATTCTCGGCCTTGCGTTCTGCCAAAACGCGCAAGCTCAATATTCCGAGCACCGCGTCGGGAAGCACAAGATAGTCAAGTGTTACCGGGACCTCGTCATCGGCAAGTATCGCTGCCACACCTATTATTACTGGTAGGCACGGCGCCGTCCTGGCTGCGACAATCCGGCACCTCCGTCGGGTAAGCAGCATGGCGGAGGGGCCAACATTTCAGGAACTTCACGGCACGCGCACGCGTTTAGCTTGCAGAGAGCTTTGCGGGTGTGATGTCCGACCAGCACGACCTCAATCACAGAAACGATGCGCGGCTTCTGATGCCGCTGTTGCTGATGGCACTGATTATCGCCATCGGCGTTCTGATCGCCGCCTATACCGGCCACCCGCTGATGTAGTCAGTGGAATCTGCGCAGCTTGGCGTGGGCGCAATCATTTTCATCGGCATGATCTTTTCGGAAGACCTGCGTCCACCCTCGGATCAAGTCCGAGGGCGGGTTTTTTCCGGATTGCGCCCTACCGCGGCATTCCATCGTCGAATTTGCGCTCGAGAATTTCGCCCAGCGTCGCATAGAGAAAGCCGTTGAGGCGGCCGATCGGATCGAGCTTGCGCATATCGATATATTGGCCAGCCATGCAGTCCGGATCGACATGCATATAGACCACCTCGCCGATCACCAACGGATGGCGGTTGGGGCCAAGCTCGATGACCTGATGCAACCTGCATTCGAAATGGATCGGCACCTCTTTGACGCGCGGCGGCTTGATCTTCACGCTTGGGATCGGAGTAAGGCCGGTCTCCGCGAATTCGGAATCGTCCGCCGGGAAGGCATTGGCACTGTCCACCATCTGCCTCCACACCGGATGCGTCACGACGTTGAAGCAGAACTCGCCGGTTTCGCGAACGTTTTTGAGCGTGTGCTTCTCGCTGCCGTCGGGATTGCGCGCGATGGTCAACGAAATCATCGGCGGGATGACGCACACCACCGTGAAAAAGGAGAACGGCGCAAGGTTGGGGACGCCGTTCCTGCCCAGCGTCGAAGCCCAGCCGATCGGACGCGGCACGACCGAGCCGACGAGCAGGCGATAGACTTGGCGCTTTTCGACGAGCGCAGGGTCGAATTCAATATAGTCGGGCATGGCGTTGCAGGCCTCCGGCAGGCCGTTGATTAGGTCCACGATCCTGCGCTAGTCAATGTCCGACCAGAAGCGCACGAGGTCTTCGATGAACGTCACGGTCGCGCCCGAGAAATTGAACGACGGCAAAGCCGAGCCGCTGCGCGTCGAGCGCCTCGGTGCAAGCCTTGGCGCCGAAGTGCACGGCATCGATCTCAACGAGCCGATGGATTCCGCGACCTTTCAGGCCTTCGAAGCCGCCTTGATCGAGCACAAGGTGCTGGTGTTGCGCGACCAGAATCTGACGACCGAGCAGCATGTACGCTTGAGCCGCCTGTTCGGCGAGCTCGAGGTCCATCCGATGCGGCCGCAGGGCGAGTTTCCGGAAATTTTGGTGCTCGACAATCACAAGGACAATCCGGTGCTGTCGACGGACGTCTGGCACAGCGACACCACGTTTCGCAGAAACCCGACCAAATATACGATCCTGCGTTGTCAGATCATGCCGAAGCTCGGCGGCGACACGTTATGGGCCAACATGGAAGCAGCCTATGACGGGCTGAGCGAAGCGTTCAAAACCATGATCGGCGGCTTGCGCGCGGTGCATGACTTTCAGAATTTTCGCGTGCTGTTCAGGAATACCGAGGAGGATCGCGCCAAGCTGCGCAAGATGGAGGAGTTGTTTCCGAACCCGTCGCATCCGGTGGTGCGCACGCATCCCACGACCCGTCGAAAAAGTATCTACGTCAATCCACAATTCACGTTGCGCATCGAAGGCCTCGAAGCGGCCGAGAGTCGCGCCATTCTCGATGTGCTGTTCGCGCAGGCGCGAGTTCCCGAATATCAATTCCGGCTGCGTTGGGCGTCCGGCACTATTGTATTTTGGGACAACAGGTCGACCCAGCACTATGCCGCAAACGACTATTATCCGGAGCGCCGGCGCATGGAACGCACCGCTGTGGTGGGCGACGCGCCGTTTTAATTGCCAATCGGGAACGCGCTGCATCTTTGCTCGCCGCGTGGAGCGACGGGAACCCTAATTGTGCGGAAGCGGAGAGTCGGTTGCGCACGCCGTCATCTTCACCACGCGAGGATTGTTCCGTCGATGACAGTTCCCTCATTTAATCTTTTGAGCGAACAAAAAAGCTTCCTGCTGAATTGTCATAAGCAGTGAAAAAGGAGATTATCCCGGCTCATATTTCGGCAACGACTATGGCCCGGATTTCACACCGTGCAGTCAAACGAGCGCGGCAGTACGAAGCGGCAATAACCGCCAAGCATGAATTCCGAAACGGTCTGCCCCGAACGCGAAAGTCTGCGCCGGACTTAATCCGTGGGAGTTCCGATTTTCGGCAGCTTCATGCTTCGACGGACCATGCGACTCGTGATCCGAGTTGCGGCGAAAACAGAAACCCGGTCACGTGCGGCCGGGTTTCGATTGGCGCTATTCGTTGCATCGCAGCGCCGGCCAGGGGCCGTTTCAACCCGTCGTGTGTCTGTGGCGAACGTAGCGATACGAATGCCTGATATAATGACGGCGACGAAACACGGGCGGCCGCGGCGCAACCGGATAGGCGACCGGGCGGATGCCGAGCAAGCCATCGACGCCGCCGATGACGCCGCCAACAGCTCCGCCAACCACTGCACCGACCGGACCGGCCGCCTGTGTCCCCACATAAACGCCGTGTGCGACGCCATCGGGAATGCCTTGGGCCTGCGCCGCGAGCGGCCAGACGAACGATGCGGCGACGACCGCCGCAAATACGACATGGTACTTCACGCTGCGATTCCTCCTCTGTTTGGAGATGCTGCCGCATGCCGGCAAATCAAGGCGATTGCGCGGCACTGCCATGGCGTTGCGGCGGCGCGGCGGAGCTATGGCAACTATAGGCAAGAGTGAGGCAAAATGATCACACGTGAGGACAACGGTGCCAGCAATCTCTAATCTGCGGTCCAGTGTCGCGGTTATCGGCCTCGGCAGCATCGGCGGTGTCGTTGCAGGCTGTCTCGCCGCTGCCGGCCGGCACGACGTCATCGCCTGCGTACGCCAACCGATCGAACGACTCACACTCGAACAACCGGCCGGCACAGTCGAGGTCCCGCTTGCCGCGCTGACCGACCCGGCGCAGACCAAGACGGTCGACTGGGCGTTGCTTTGCACCAAGACGCATCAGACCGAGGCGGCGTCGCCTTGGCTTGAGCACCTGTGCGCTCCGTCAACGCGCGTCGCCGTCCTGCAAAACGGCATCGATCAAGTGGCGCGCGTCGCGCCCTTTGCCGATGGCGCCACCGTCATGCCGGTGATCGTCTATTACAACGGCGAGCGGCTGGCGCAGAATCGGGTTCGGTTTCGGCAGGGCGCACATGCCGATCTCGTGGTGGCCGACGACGACAATGGGCGCGCCTTCACGACATTGTTCGAAGGCACGCCGCTCCGCGTGCAGCTCGGCAACGATTTCGTCACGCTGGCGTGGCGCAAGCTCTTGATCAACGCCATCGCCAGCCCGATCACCGCGCTGACACTGCAACGCCAGGCGGTGTTGCGGCGCACCGACGTGCAGGCGCTTTGTCGTGCGGTGCTCGACGAGGCGATTGCGGTCGGCCGCGCCGAAGGCGCGCAGCTCGCCACGGACGAAGGCGTGCGCGCGATGGCGACGCTGTTCACGTTTTCCGGCGAACTCGGCACCTCGATGTATTTCGATCGCCTCGCCGGCCGTCAAATGGAGGTCGAGGCACTGACCGGCGCCATCGTTGCCGCTGCCGAACGGCACGGCATTGCCACGCCGTACAACTGCGCGCTGCTGGCGCTGCTTCGCGCCATCAATGACGGCGCCGGCAAATAGCCCGGATCGGCCAGCGCCAGATCCGGGACTGATGCGGCCGGGACCGGAGTGCTCAACGCCGCCTGTGTCTGCTATAAGTCCGGCATGACCCGACGCACACCCGACGCCCGCAGCGCGGCCGAGAAAGCCTTCAAGGCGGTGACCGCGCCCAAACCGTCGGAATTGCCGCCGAAGCCGCCGTCGCTGCCCGGCGCCAAGGGGACGGTGTCGCTGCGCATCGACCGCGACGTGCTCGACTTTTTTCAACAGGATGGGCCGGGCTGGCAGGACCGCATCAACGCCGCGCTGCGCCAAGCGGCCGGAAAGTCGTAACCGAGCGATGTCCTCTCACGCGATTCCGGTTACGCTTGCTACACTTGCCAGTGCGTGCAGGAGGGAATCGGCATGAAACCATACGTTCTCGCTCTTTGCTTGACGCTGGCGGCGACGCCGGCGCTGGCGCAAGCCATCGCGCCGAACGATGCCAAGGCGCATGTCGGTCAAACCGTCACGATCGAAGGCGCCGTCAGCGACGTCTACACCGCCCGCTCCGGCACGACCTTTGTCAATCTCGGCGGCCGCTATCCCGACAGCGCCTTCACCGCGGTGATTTTCGCCGGCGACTCCGGAAAGTTTCCGATTGTGCACGCGCTCAACGGCAAGACGGTGGATATCACTGGCCTGGTCAGTCTCTACAAGGGCAAGCCCGAGATCATTCTCAAAGCCGCGGACCAGCTCAAGGCGAAGTAGCGCGTATTCATTCTCCGGCGCGCGACGGCGAGATGAAAGCGTAGCACCGTAGGCAGTATTCGTCCTAACCCGCGGCGCGCAAGGCCACTTGCTGGTTGGCCGGCGGCGCGGCGGCGAGCGCGTCGAGCTTGGCGGCGTCGAGTACATCCGTATCGGCCAGCGCGAGGAATGTGAGCCGTCCCCACACCCATTGCCACAGCGCGCGGATTTCCTCCGCCGACTTTCCGGCACGCGCATATTCGGTAACGCCGAGGCCCAGGCCGAGCGCATCCTGGTGATCGTTGCGCAACGCGATGGCGGGCAGTGCCAACACGTCCACCATATCCGGCGCCGCCGCCGTCTGGCCGAGCGAGCCTGCCTTGTTGTACAGGCGGGCGCTGCGGCCTTGCGTCTGATTGAGCACGAAGGCGAACGGCTTGCCGTCCTGGCGGATGGCAGCGAGCGTCGGTGCTGCCGCTTCGATATCGGCCGGGCTCGGCCTTGCCGGGATGAGGCACAAGTCGGCCGCAGCGATGGCGGCGCGGCTCGCGTCGCTCCAGCCGCCCGCGGTATCGATGATCGTCAGCGTGATGCCGCCGCGCGCCAGCGCCGGCACGCGATGATAGAGCGCATAGCCGTCATGAACGACCTCGACGCTCGGCTCCGCCGTGGCGCGGCGCCGACGCCAGTTCGACACCGTGCCGAGCGGATCGGCTTCCAGCACGCACAGTTTGTGGCCCTCCTCCATGGCTGCGACCGCAAGGCCGATGGCCAGCGTGCTTTTGCCGGTGCCGCCCTTGCGCGAAACCATGGCGATCGTGTGCATGCGACTTGCCCTTTGCTTTTGATCTTGCAAAACCGCGTGATCGCGCGAAAGCACTCGCAACGCTACTGAAAACGCCGGCCCGATCGGGTGCGGCTTACTGGCTGCGCGCTGACTTCGTGCGTCCGTCGGCCGACACTGCCTGCACGGCGCTAAATAAACTGTTAACCATTCCCTTTTCGCCGGCAGAAGGGGGAAAAAGCGTGCATCGAGCGCGTTATTCCGGATCACGGCGTGGATGGCGGACCGGCGCTGAGGCGCCGGCGCGAAGGCGCGCGCCTCGCCAGGATTTTGCGCACGCGATCGTTGCCGCGCTGGAGGTTTAGCGTCGAGGACCGACGACCTCGAGCGCGACCGGCGCCAAGCCGGAAAAATGAAGTTGCTTCGCCGCGGCCGGAGTGAGATCGATGATTCGACCCTTGTTGAATGGCCCGCGATCATTGATGCGCACGATGACGGTCTGGCCGTCACGCAAGTTAGTGACGCGGACCAGCGTGCCGAACGGCAAAGTGCGGTGCGCGGCCGTGAGCTTGAGGGGAGAATAGGCCTCGCCGCTTGCGGTCCGTCCGCCCCGCTGCGAATAGACCGCGGCCAGCGGCACCCTGGCTCCGACGCCGACCGGCATGGCGGTTGCCAGCAACACGACGATGCAAGCTGCTGCCTTGATCACGCGCGTTCCCCGCCTTCGATAGGGCAATATCAGCCGGCCCGATTTAGCGAAGCAAAATGCGGGGATTGTGCGGCGAGGTTCGAAGCGAGCTACGCTGACTGCGCCCGCATCACCGCGTCATGGATGGCGCTGCAATGGCGCACCAGATTCGGCTGCGCGGAGACGAATTGCTTGAGCGGCGTATCGATGTCGAAGAAATAAATGTTGGCAATGAAGCCGTAGATGCCGGCATCGATGCTGGTCGGCTGCGGCCCGTGCACGTAGCCTGTGGCTGGAACGAGATCGACCAGCACTTTCAGATCGGCAAGACCGCGCGCATAGGCTGCCTCCGGCGCGTAACGGCCTATGCCCTGGAAGTAGTAGCGCTGGGCGTTGAACTCCTTGGCCTTGAGCAAGCCGGCTTCAGCGAGGCTTGCATGTTCGCGCATCAGCGCATCGCGGAACGCCGGAAAATAGCGCTCGTCCTTCCAGCGCGAATAGGACATCACCCAATAGAGATCGTCGAGCATGCGGGTGATGAGCAGGTTTTGGCCGCGCTGTTTGGCGCCGAGCGCCGCGTCGATGGTCAGGCCATATTTGTCGATGAGATGAGCGATGATGGTCTCGCTGTCCCCGATGGTGTCGCCGTCGTCGACGATGTAGGGAAGCTGCCCTCGCGGCGCCTTCGACGCATCGAAAATGTGCTCATGCCGGAAGGGTACGCACGCCAGCCGCATGAAGGCGAAAACCTTGAGCCCGTAACCGTTATTGTCGGCGACGCCGAACAGCTCGGGATAGGAGTAGAGCGTAATCATGACCTGACCTCATCGCCGCCGGCTGTGACCGACGATCCATGCTGCCGCGCGGCCAGGCGGAGATTTCAGCTCGCCGGATGACGGCCGCGCCTGTTATTTCTTCAACAGCGCATCGCGTTGCTTGATCAGCTCTTCCAGCTCCTCGTTCTGCCGCGCGATCCGATCGGCGTTGCGCGCTTCGTCGCCGGCCCCCGACAGCGCCGCCGCCTGTTCGATGAGCTGACGGATATTGGCGCGCGCGACGGCGATGCGATCCTCGAGTTCGGCGAGCGAGAGTGAACTATCGTTGCTCATCGCGTTTCCCCCGCGGTCTTGCTCAGTGCCACTCGGCAAGCTCGCGTGATGTGATCGAATGTCCGAACCATGGCATTTCTCCTTTCGGCAGTGAGCGGGCCAGGCACGAACGGTCAGTCGGATACGGCAGATGTCGCTTTAGCGTTTAGCCGGGTCGGCCACGTTTGGCCGGATATCTCGGGCGGGACCCGTTGGGTTCATCCGTCGCATGGGCTCAAGCAAGTCTAGCGCGGATTGAACGGGTGCGAAATCGAAGGCTGACCGAGCAAAATTCGCCTCTCCCTGTCGGGCAGAGGCTCACCGGCTGCTTCGACGGTCGTTGCCGGACGCGCCACTGCGCGGCGCTTTGAGGAAATCTCAATCATCGCCGCATAGACTGCGCCGGCGCTACTAGGCCAATCCGGCGTAGCGCACGCGGTGGCCGGCATGCGAATCCCTCCGTCCCTCCTGATCGCCGCCGCCGTTATTTTGGCGCTACCATTCGGCTGGGGGCTTGGCGTTGTCCTCGCTTATGCGATCGCCGGTAAGGATTTCGGCCAATTGCCGGTTGGCACCGTGCCGATAGCGATCGTTGCCTCGATCGTCTTTGCACTTTCGCCGGCAATATCCCCGAAAACCCGTGTCATGGTTATGACAACCGGGACTGCCGTCTTTGTTTTGCTGAGCCTAATCGGGTGGCCGTTTCAGTAACTAGCAATTGCCGGGTGCGGGGAACCGACCGAATAATTCTGCACTGTTTGCTCCCCCCAACCCGCTCGCTTCGTTCGAAACCTTTCTCCAACGGGGAAAGGTGAAGCGAGAACGCATCGGAGGGGTTGAGCGAAAGCAAAACTGATCACCTTTTGTATCGGGCTACGCGCGCCGAGGAAACGCAGGTAAAATTCCCTCGGCATGGTGCGCCGGCAATCAAAGGGGGGTGTCATGGCAAAAGGGCACAAGGATAAGGTCGCCGTGATCACCGGCGGCGCCAATGGCATCGGGCAGGCCTTCGCCAAACGGCTCGCCGAGGACGGCGTGCAGGTCGCCATCGTCGATATGGCCGACGGACGCGAGACCGTGGCGCTGGTCGAAGCCGCGGAGCGCAATGCGCTCGCGATCACATGCGACGTGTCCAAGGAAGACTCGGTCGCGGCGATGGCCAAACAGGTGCAGGCAAAATTCGGCCACGTTGATATTGTGGTGAATTGCGCCGGCATTTATCCGCAATGTGACTTCGCCACCATGACCTTTGCCGATTGGCGGCGCGTGCTTGCCATCAATCTCGACGGCACGTTCCTGGTGACCGCCGCCTTCGTTCCCGGGATGCGCGTGCGCAGGTGGGGACGCATCGTCAACATGGCCTCGAGCACGTTCGGCTCGGTGACCACCGGCTTTGCCCATTACGTCGCCTCGAAGGGCGGCGTGATCGGCTTCACCCGCGGGCTCGCGGGCGACCTCGCCGCCGACGGCATCACCGTCAACGCCATCGCGCCGGGGCTGACGCGCTCGCCGGGAACGATTGCGCGCAAGCCGCGTCCCGGCTTCGCCAACATGGACGAGGAATTCGTCGCCATCGCCAAGATGCAGGCGATCAAGCGGCCGGAAGTGCCGGACGATCTGGTCGGCGCGCTGTCGTTTCTGACCAGCGACGACGCCGCCTTCATGACCGGCCAGACGCTCAATGTCGATGGTGGAAGGGTAAGGTCCTAGAGCGCCATCGTTTCAACTTGAATCGATTGGGCGCTAGCATTTTGATGGAGCATGATCTTTTCGGAAAACCGGTATCCACCCTCGGATCAAGTCCGAGGGCAGGCTTTTTCCGGATCATGCTCTGGGAAAGGCAAATTTGGCTCCCCCTTTGGAGGAAAGGCCGCCCGCGCGGTATGGTCCCCGGCCGAAAGGCCGATTCGCATCGTCACACATCTACGGGAGGGAAACTCATGCGTACCGCATCCGCGTTTCGTGCAAGCCTGATCGCATTCCTGGCGCTGGCCGGCGTCACGTTCGCGTCCGCCGCATACGCCGACGAAGGCGGCATCACCTTCAGTGTGATCAAGGCGGGCTTTGTCATCGGCGGCTCGGCCGGCTCGGGCACGCTCTTCTTTCACGGCCAGCGCTACCCGCTCGGCATCGGCGGCCTCAGCTATGGGTTCACCTTCGGCGCTTCCGAGACGCGCTTCCGCGGCACCGTGAGCCACATCCGCGGCCCCTCGGACGTTTCCGGCGTCTATGCCGCGGGCAACGTCGGCGCGGCCGTCGGGCGCGGCGCGCAGGCGATCGTGCTGACCAACCAGCACGGGGCAGTGCTGACGCTGACCGGCAGCTCGGTCGGCGCGATCGTCAGCGCGGACCTCAACGGCCTGGTGATCACGGTCAAATAGGCACTGAAGAAATAATTCGCCTCTCCCCTCGGGGAGAGGCGAAGCAAGCGTAGACCGCCCTCGAATCAATCAAAAATCATCATGCTCTAGCCGCGGCTTCGCAAGACCGGCGGCGGGGGTGGCGGCGGCGGCAGCACCGGCACGAGCACGACACGTTGCCAGACGGAGCCGTTATCGAACTGTATCGTCATGCCGTCGGGGGAGTAGACCGCGCCCATATCCCAGTATTGCGCCCAGATGTGGCCCGGATAGTCGATCCAGGCCCGCGACGGCTGGCCGACTTCATTGACGAGATTCAAGTCCCAGCGGTTCTGCGTCACAAAGGCCGGACCTGGGCCGCGGCACACCTGCACGCACTGGAATTGACCGGACAGGTTTATGCCCTGCGCCTCTGCCGGGATGCTGATCGCCGATGCGCACGCCGCGACCGCGGCGGCCAAAACCCATGTCGATTTCATCACATGACTCCTTACTCGAAATGACTCCTCACGCGGCAACTCGACAGCTTAGACGAAATCCAGCGTGGCAACTTTGACGTTATCAAGACCGGCGAGCAAAAGCCGCCAGCAAATCGCCTGAATTGAGCGAGCAGCCCGGACGAGCCAAGTGAATCCGGCCGGAAGTGGATTACGGTGACAGGATTACGGTGACAGTACACTTAATGGGATTACGGTGACAGTGCACTTAATGGTGTTCGTCTTGCTCCTCGTCGAGCGCCATGATTACGGTGACAGGATTACGGGGTTACGGGGTTACGGGTTACGGTGACAGTGCACTTAATGGTGTTCGTCTTGCTCCTCGTCGAGCGCCGGACCGTATGGTTTCGGCCCGCGTTTGCCGGGTCGCAGGGTGCGTGCGGTCAGGCGCTCGATGCGGGCAAAGAAACGATCGTTGCCGAGCGGGCGACCGATGCTCTCGGCGGCGCGCAGGCGATCGAACAGGTTTACCTCCGGCTCGTCGCCGAGCAGATCGGCGAAGCGGGGAAAGCGCTGGCGGATCGGGTTAAGCGCGGTGATGCCGTCGCTCTTGCCGGAAAGATGCGCGCGCGCGCTCGACCAGCGCCAATCCCGCGCCCGTTCGACCAGCCGCGCCCGGACCGGATTGAGCGAGACGTAGCGCAGCGCGGCGGCGAGATGCTCCTCGTCCATGACCACGGCGCCGAAACGGCCCTGCCAGAAATGGCCGGTGCGCCTGCGCCGCGCGTGAATGATGCCGGCGTAGCGACGATGCGTGGCAGCCAGCGCCCGGCGCAAGCCATCGCTGTCAGAGGGCACCAGGATGAGATGCACATGGGTGGGCATCAGGCACCACGCCCAGACCTCGACTTTTGCCGCACGACAATGTTCTGCGAGCAGATCGCGATAGAGCGCGTAATCCGCGTCGGCGAAGAAGGTACGCGCGCGGCCATTGCCGCGCTGGGTGACGTGATGCGGCAGACCCGGGATGACGACGCGGGAGAGACGGGCCATACGCTATCATGGCGCGGATTGACGGTTACGTCAATTAAGTACACTGTCACCGTAATCGGGATGACGACGCGGGAGAGACGGGCCATGCGCTATCATGGCGCGGATTGACGGCCACGTCAATTAAGTGCACTGTCACCGTAATCGCGTAATCGCCGTAATCGCGTAATCGGGCTTGACCCGGCAATCCATGCTGGGCGTTAGCGATCGAGAGCATTGCGGCGCTGACAGTTACATGATGAGTCAGCATGGATGCGCGGGTCAAGCCCGCGCATGACGAAGTAAAGGCCCCCTCGCCCGCTCGCTCCGCTCGCGGCCTCTCCCCACCAGAATTGCGGTGACAGTGCATTCAAATCCGCGAATTCGAGCACCCCTGTGTGCATACATGATGAGTCAGCATGGATGCGCGGGTCAAGCCCGCGCATGACGAAGTAAGGGGCCTTCATCGGCCTCGCGTTCCCGCGCCCTTGCGCCGACTTTCGCTAGACGACCCGTTCGTCCTGCTATCAACCGACGGTCCGCGGGGCTTTTTCTCAGGCAGGAATCGCCCCGAGCGCTCCTCGCGCGTACCGTGGATCGCTCGGTATGCGGCACGCTTCAAGACGGCCTTGATCTCCTCAATCTCTGGTGTCTGCTTCATTTCCGATCTCACGATTCCGTCTCGACGAGTTCGCGGTCAGTCGGATCAGGTCGAGATAAGCCGCGTCCGCCGCGCGGTCGATTCCCAGCCGCATAGGCCACTCGTTCGTCATGGCCGAGCTTGTCCCGGCCATCCACGTCTCACTGTTTCAACGAACCTGAGCATAAAGACGTGGATGCCCGGCACAAGGCCGGGCATGACGTATGAGAGAACTTGAGCGTCCTCTCCCACTCCGTAGGCGATCCTTCGAGGCCCGCGCTTCGCGCGTGCACCTCAGGATGAGGCTCAAAGCGCCTTATTCGCGTCCTTCACCTTATCCGCCTCGACATAAACCTCCGCCCCCATGTCGAGGAACTTCTTGGACATCTGCTCCATCCCCTGCTTCGCGGCATCCGGATAAAGCGCGGCCTTCTCGTTGTCGGTGAGGCCGGCGGCGTAATCGCGAACGTCGGCGGTGATCTTCATCGAGCAGAATTTCGGCCCGCACATGGAGCAGAAATGCGCCACCTTGTGCGCCTCCTTGGGCAGCGTCT
>JASHQI010000268.1 GCA_030037645.1 Xanthobacteraceae bacterium | reverse complement strand
AGCAGCAGCAGCCGCCGCGGCGGCTTCGGCCAGTGCTTTCATCTCTTCCGCATAGCCCGACGGCGGCACCACCGTGACCAAGGTGATGTCCCTGCCGGTGACGACCCGCACGCCCTGGGGCAGCGTGACGTCGCTCAGGTGCTTGGAGTGGTTGATCTCGAGGCTCGAGACGTCGACCTCGATGGCGCCCGGGATCGCATCGGCCAGGCATCGCACTTCGATGGTGTGGGTCACGATGCTGACAGTGCCGCCGCGTTTGACGCCCGGTGATTGGTCCGCATTCTTGACGTGGATCGGGATATTGACGCGGATCGTCGCGCCCTCACCAAGCCGCATGAAGTCGACGTGCAGCGGCAGGTCGTGGACAGCGTCGAGCTGGAAATCGCGCGGAATAACCCGGTGCTTCACACCGTCGATCTCGACATCGTGAATGGTTGTCAGAAAATGTCCGGCATAAATGCGCTGGCGCAAGTCGGCGTAATCCAGCGAGATCGGCAGCGGCGGCTTGCCGTCGCCATAAATGATTCCGGGTACGCGGCCGGCGCGACGCTCGACCCGGGCGGCCCCCTTGCCGGCCCGCGGTCGCGCCGCCGCCTTGATCACATTGACGGTCGCCATAATGTCTGATCCTCGTTGTAAGCCCGCTTACGGGCATGCCGTGCCGCGGCAGCCTCCAGGGGTGCTGGGGCCGCGGTCGCCGCGCTTATAGCGGCGCGGGTTGTGAAAAACAAGGAATGGGGTCGCGGGACATCATCGAAAAAGTTCGGCATCTGGCTCGTTAAAATTCGACTGAGACGTTACCGATGCCGCCCATCGCCCATCTTGAACCTTGACTAACGCTCACCAGCCTTCCCGGTGGCGCCCCCCGAGTGTGCCGCGGCCGACGTTGTCGCCTTGCCGAGCGCCGCTTCGAGTGCGTCGACGCGAGCCTTGAGCGCGTCGTTCTCCTCGCGGGCCAAGCGGGCCATCTCCTTGACGGCCTCGAATTCTTCCCGTTGGACAACGTCGAGATCGCGCAAAATTCGCTCCGCCTGGCCGCGGAAAAATGTCTCGAATTCGCGTCGCACGCCTTGCGTGACCCCCGCCGCATCGTTCATCAATCGAGCGACTTCGTCGAAGAAACGGTTCGTCGTCTGGGCCATGACTGCCTCCGCACCCTGCGGGCGCGTCCCGCTTGCTATGCTTGCGAACAATGGCGATGGTGCGGCGCAGTCGCAAGGGGCCGAGCGGTCCTTAAGAGGGCGACGCTCATGAATGCGGGCGCTTCGCCCCCGCAGGGAAGCCTACCTGATGTTCGTTCTGCCTGTCATTCCATATCCCGCGATCAATCCGGTGCTGATTCACCTGGGGCCGCTGGCGGTGCGCTGGTATGCGCTTGCCTATATCGTCGGCATCGTCGCCGGCTGGTTCTATGCGCGCGCCATTATTGCTTCGGAACGTCTGTGGGGCGGGCCGGCACCGTTCAGCGTCATCGACTTCGACGATTTCGTCGTCTGGATCACGCTCGGCATCATCCTCGGCGGTCGAACCGGCTATGTGCTGTTTTACAACCTTCCGCTTTTTGCGTCGCATCCGATCCAGATCTTCGAGCTGTGGAATGGCGGCATGTCGTTCCACGGCGGCGTGCTCGGCTGCATCGTCGCGACCGTCTTGTTCGCGCTGCATCGCGGCATCCCGATGCTGTCGCTCGGCGATGTCACCACGGCTGTCGCTCCGATCGGCCTGTTTCTCGGCCGCATCGCAAATTTCATCAATGGGGAATTGTGGGGCCGGCCGACTGATGTGCCCTGGGCGATGGTGTTTCCCAACGGCGGCCCGATCCCACGCCATCCCAGCCAGCTTTATGAAGCGGCGCTGGAAGGCATTATGCTCCTTGTCGTGCTCGGGCTGATGGTGCGCGGCGGCGCCCTCAAGCGGCCGGGCCTGGTCACGGGAGCCTTTGCACTCGGCTACGGAGTCGCCCGCATCATCTGCGAGCTGTTCCGCGAGCCCGATCCTCAACTCGGCTTTCTATGGGGTGGACTCACGATGGGAATGCTGCTCTGCATTCCGCTCATGTTGGCCGGCGTCGCCGTTCTCACCTTCGCGCTGACGCGAGAACAGAAACCGGAAGATGGCTGACAACCTCTCCCCGCTGGAGAGCGAAATTCGCCGGCGCATCGCTGTGGGCGGGCCAATCAGCGTCGCCGACTATATGCGGCTATGCCTGACCCATCCGCAGTACGGCTATTACATCAATCGCGATCCATTCGGCGCCCGCGGCGATTTCATCACCGCGCCCGAGATCAGCCAGATGTTCGGCGAACTGATCGGCCTGTGGATGGCCACAGTCTGGCGGCAAATGGGCGCGCCACAAAGCCTGCGCGTCATCGAGCTCGGGCCCGGCCGTGGAACCTTGCTGATCGACGCGTTGCGGGCGGTGAGAGTGGTCGACCGCTTCCACGCCGCGGTCACGTTGCATCTGGTCGAGATCAGTACGGCACTCCAGCGGATGCAGAACGAGCGGCTGAAAAGCCTCGACGTGCCCAAATTTTGGCACACTGCACTTGAGGAAGTTCCCGATGGTCCCTGCATCATCATCGCCAACGAATTCATCGACGCGTTACCGGTTCATCAGGCCGTCAAACGGCCCAGCGGCTGGTACGAGCGAGTCATTGAAGTCGACTCCGACGGCAATCTTGTCTTCGGCTTGAACTACGATCCTCTGCCTCACTTCGAGGCGACATTGCCGGACGGCCTTCGTCATTGCGCCAACGGCTCAATTTTTGAGTGGCGCGCGGACGCCATTGCGCTCGAACTCGGGCGACGAGTGCGAAGCGACGGCGCGGCGCTGATCCTGGACTACGGGCACGTTCAGTGCGCATTGGGCGACACACTGCAGGCGGTCGCAGGACATGCCTACACCAACCCATTACGTGCGCCGGGTGAGGCCGATATCACGGCGCACGTCGATTTCGACGCCCTGGCGCAACGCGCCGACATCGTCGGCGGTCGCGTTCATGGGCCGATTACGCAGCGCGATTTTCTTCTCCATCTCGGCATTGATAAGCGGGCGGCCGCGCTCAAGGCCAACGCGGTGCACGAGAAAGCCCTTGAGATCGACCGCGCGCTGGCACGCTTGACGGCCATGAGCGCGCGGGGGATGGGAGAATTGTTCAAAGTGCTCGCCATCGCGGATCCGAAACTCGGTGCGCTTCCGGGATTTGAGACGTCATCATGATGATCGAGGCTCCTTCCCTCACAATTGACGGCATCCATCACGGATTCTTCACGCGCCAAGGCGGCGTTTCCAGCGGGCTCTACGCCAGCCTCAACGGCGGCATCGGTTCGGGCGACAGCGTCGCTCATGTCGTCGAAAATCGCGCGCGCATGGCGGCCGTGATCGGGGTCAAGCCTGAGCGGTTCATTACGGCGTATCAGGTCCATTCGCCGCGCGTCGTGGTTGCCGAAACACACTGGACGCAGCAAGCGCGCCCCCACGCCGACGGTATTGTCACGCGCACACCCGGACTGGCGATCGGCATAACGACAGCCGATTGTGGACCGGTCCTGCTCGCCGATCCGCAGGCGCGCGTGATCGGCGCCGCGCACGCCGGCTGGCGCGGCGCGCTGGCCGGCATCGCCGAAGCGGCGGTCGCGGCAATGGAGCGGCTCGGCGCCGAGCGCGAAAGAATCTGCGCCGCGCTCGGCCCAATGATCCGGCAGGACAATTACGAGGTCGGCCCTGATCTGATCGCCCGCTTTGCCGCCGAGGATGAAGGCAGCGAACGCTTCTTCCGCCCGGCGGCGCGCGACGGTCATGCGCTGTTTGACCTCGGCGGCTATATCGCGGCGCGGCTCGGCCGCGCCGGGGTCGGCCGGATCGAGGATTTGCGGCTCTGCACCTATGCGGACCC
>JASHQI010000267.1 GCA_030037645.1 Xanthobacteraceae bacterium | reverse complement strand
GAGACCACGGAGGAGGAAATGCTCGCGTCGATCCGCGACAGCGTGCGCGCGGCAAAGGCCAAGGGCCGCGAGGTTCTGCTCGACTGCGAGCATTTTTTTGACGGTTACAAGGCCAAGCCGGCCTATGCGCTCGCCTGCGCCAAGGCGGCCTATGACGAGGGTGCGCGCTGGGTCGTGCTGTGCGACACCAACGGCGGCACGCTGCCGCACGAAGTGGAAAGGATTGTCGCCGAGGTCTGCAAGATGATTCCCGGCGATCACGTCGGTATTCACGCCCACAACGACACCGAGCAGGCGGTTGCCAATAGCTTCGCCGCGGTGCGCGCCGGCGCGCGCCAGATTCAGGGCGCGCTCAATGGCCTCGGCGAGCGTTGCGGCAACGCCAACCTCATTTCCATCATCCCGACGTTGAAGCTCAAGCCGGAGTTTTCGGAAAAATTCGACATCGGCGTGTCGGATGAGAAGCTTCACCAGCTTGCTCACGTTTCGCATGCGCTCGACGAGATGCTTAATCGTGCGTCCGACCGCCACGCGGCTTATGTCGGGGAAAGCGCGTTTGCCACCAAGGCCGGTATCCATGCCTCGGCGATCATGAAAGAGCCGGCGACCTACGAGCATGTCGCGCCGGAAAAGGTGGGCAATCGACGCAAGCTTCTGGTCTCCGATCAATCCGGGCGCTCAAATGTGCTTGCCGAGCTTGAACGTATCGGACTTGCTATCGACAAGGACGATCCACGCGTGATCCGTCTGCTCGATGAGGTGAAAGATCGCGAGGCGGTGGGCTACGCCTATGAAGCGGCCGATGCGTCGTTCGAATTGCTGGCGCGCCGTATGCTCGGCAAAGTGCCGCATTATTTCGACGTCGAGAAATTCGACGTCAGCGTCGAGCAGCGTACCAACGCCAGAGGAGAGCGCGTTACCGTGAGCCAGGCCGTCGTCAAGGTGCGGGTCGGCGACGATATCCTAATCTCGGCGTCGGAAGGCATCGGCCCGGTCAACGCGCTCGATCTCGCGCTCCGCAAGGACCTCGGCAAGTATCAGACCTTCATCACGGGGCTCGAGCTCACCGACTACCGCGTGCGTATCCTCAACGCCGGCACCGAGGCGGTCACGCGGGTCTTGATCGAAAGCACCGACGACAGCGGCGAGCACTGGACTACGATCGGCGTATCGCCGAACATCATTGACGCGTCGTTCCAGGCGTTGATGGATTCCATTATTTACAAGTTAGTGAAGTCCGGCGCGCCGGCGTGAGATTGGCTTTCTCTCCCGCACGCGGGGAGGCGAAGGGGGCACTTCATGATCGACCACGTCTCGATCGCAGTGCGCGATCTCAAGGCGTCGGCGAGGTTTTACGAAGCCTTGCTGGCACCGCTCGGCATGACGCGTGTGCGCGAAGCGCCGAAAAGCATCGGCTACGGCAAAATCTATCCGGAGTTCTGGCTCAACGAGCGCATTCACCTCAAACCGTTGCCCGCCGACAGCGGGGCTCACATTTGCCTGCGTGCGCCGGACACCACGGCGGTCGATGCGTTCCACGCGGCGGCGCTCGCGGCGGGCGCCAAATCCGCCGGCGCACCCGGACCTCGGCCGCAATATGCGTCGCACTATTATGCGGCCTTTATCTGCGATTTTGACGGCAACCGCATCGAAGCGGTGACGTTCTTGCAAAACGCAGCGGAGTAGTGCGCTTCACATTCGCTCGGCCGGGATCGCCATAGCCTCGGCGTTGGCAACGGTTCGGGCCGCCGCGCGCAGATTGGGCAAGATGTCCTCGACGCGTTTGGCGACGAGAACATTGACGCGCAATGCCGCCGGAATGAACTTGAGCGCGCGCATGTGGGCGAATAGCGACAACAGCGGGTCCCAATAACCATTGATGTTTGCGATCAGGATGGGCTTCTTGTGGCGGCCGAGCTGCGCCCAAGTGAGCTGTTCGACAAGTTCTTCGAGTGTGCCAAGGCCACCCGGCAAGGCGACGAACGCGTCGGCACGCTCGAACATCGTGCGCTTGCGCTCATGCATGTCGCGCGTGACGATCAAATCTTGCGCCAGCCGGCGCGGTTGCTCCCGTGCAGTCAAAAATTCCGGAATGATGCCGGTGGCCGCGCCGCCGTGGTCGAGCACGGCATCCGCCAGCGCTCCCATCAGCCCGACCGAGCCGCCGCCAAAGATCAGCCTCACGCCGTTATCGGCGAGGATTTTGCCGAAGTTCTTCGCTGCTTCGACAAAGGCCGGGTCGGCGCCCGGGCTGGACCCGCAATAGACGCACACCGCATTGATTTTGTTCATGGAGTTATTCTCATTGAGAGTTACATGTGGCGTCGATTCGGGTGCGCCGCAAGCTCTTTGGCCATTGATGCGTCCCGATGCAGAGCAAGGTAAAACCCTCTATATGACGAACAGCGGCGGCCATGGCGGCCCGTCCAGGTCGGGCTTGCGATGAGCGACATTCAACGACCCACTCACAGGCTCAAGCGTGAGGTGAGCGCCGAGGGCGGAGCGCTTTTCTCCACACTCGTGCAGCTGTGGCCCTACATCTGGCCGGCCGACCGCCTCGACCTGAAGGCTCGCGTTATTTTGGCGACGCTTCTCATCTTTGCCGCCAAGCTTGCGACCATCGCGGTGCCGTTCACGTTCAAGTGGGCGACAGATGCGCTCGCTGGTCACGGCACGGCCCCGCTCGGACCCGACGACGTGATTGCTTGGGCGCTGGCGACGCCGGTCATGATGACGCTCGCTTACGGCGGAATGCGCATCCTGATGTCGCTGCTCACCCAGATGCGCGACGGCATTTTCGCCAAGGTCGCCATGAATGCGGTGCGGCGGCTGGCGATACTCACCTTCGACCACATCCACCTGCTGTCGTTGCGCTTCCATCTCGAACGAAAAACAGGCGGAATTACCCGCGTTCTCGAGCGGGGGCGCAATGCGATCGAGACCATCGTGCGCATGGTGCTGCTGCAGCTCGCGCCAACCATCGTCGAGCTGGTGATGATCGTTGCCGTTCTGCTGTTCCACTTCGACTGGCGCTACGTGGTTGCGGTGACGATCACCGTTGCGCTCTACATCTGGTTTACGTTCGTCGCCACCGAATGGCGCATCGGCATCCGCCGCGAGATGAACTCAAGCGATAGCGATGCCAATGCCAAGGCGATCGATTCGCTGCTCAACTACGAAACCGTCAAATATTTTTCGGCCGAGGTGCGCGAAGCCCAGCGTTACGACCGCTCGATGGCGCGCTACGAGGAAGCAAGCGTCAAGGCCTACGTTTCGCTGACGGTGCTCAATGCCGGGCAAGCAGTCGTATTCACGCTCGGACTCGCCGCCACCATGGTGCTGTGCGCCTACGGTATCAAGCGCGGCACCAACACGGTCGGCGATTTTGTCATGATCAACGCGATGATGATCCAGCTCTATCAGCCGCTGAACTTCATGGGCATGGTCTATCGCGAGATCAAGCAGGCAGTGATCGATATTGAGATCATGTTCGCCATGCTGGCGCGCAAGCCGGAGATCGAGGACCGGACGGGCGCCAAGCCGTTACAAGTGCGCTCCGGCACAGTCCGCTTCGAGAATGTGTCGTTTGCCTATGAAGCCGAGCGGCCGATCCTCAAGGGTTTGAGCTTCGACGTGGCCGCCGGCCACACCGTCGCTATCGTCGGGCCGTCCGGAGCCGGCAAGTCGACGATCTCGCGGCTGTTGTTTCGTTTCTACGACGTCACCGGTGGCCGCATCCTCATCGACGGCCATGATATCCGCGACGTGACGCAAGTATCACTGCGCGCCGCTATCGGCATGGTGCCGCAGGATACCGTGCTATTCAACGATACGATTCGCTACAATATCCGTTACGGCCGCTGGGATGCGAGCGACGCCGAGGTCGAAGAGGCGGCGCGCCAGGCGCAAATCGACGAGTTCATTCGGCTCGCGCCCAAGGGCTACGACACCGAAGTCGGCGAACGCGGCTTGAAACTCTCCGGCGGCGAAAAACAGCGTGTCGCCATTGCTCGCACCATCCTGAAAGGGCCGCCGATTCTTCTGCTCGACGAGGCGACCTCGGCGCTGGACAGCCACACCGAAAAGGACATCCAGGACGAGCTCGACCGCGTGGCGGAGAACCGCACGACGCTCGTCATCGCGCACCGGCTATCCACTATTGTCGACGCCGATCTTATCCTGGTGCTCGATGAGGGCGCGATCGTCGAGCGTGGCACTCACCATCAGCTTCTCGCCCATGGCGGCCTTTACGCCAGCATGTGGAACCGCCAGCGCGAAGCGCAGATAGCGCGCGATATTCTGGCAGAGGTTGGCGAGGAGGATGGAGAAGCGCCAAATCGCAGCCCGCCGGCGGTAACGGAAGTGGAGGAGGAACTGTTGCCTGCTGCGACCGCTGATGCTGCGGAGTAGCGCCGGCTTTGCGTTGCCATACCTGGGAAAGGCGGGATAGCCGGTAATGATTAACCCGACCCAGGTCACGGCCGTCAATGATGACTGGATCGTCCGCTTTCGCGGATGACGACAGTTGTGGAAAACGATCGTCAATCGCATGTCCGTCATCGCCTCGATCCGCAAGCAACTCACGCCGATCCATCCGGAGGGCTATCCCTTCATTGGGGGCTTTGCGCTCCTCAGCCTGTTTTTGTTTTGGCTGTGGCCGCCGCTCGGCTGGCTCGGTACGCTCGCTACGCTGTGGTGTGCCTATTTCTTCCGCGATCCGCAGCGCGTGACGCCGATGCGCGAGGGAATCGTCGTTGCGCCGGCCGACGGTCGTGTGAGCCAGATCGCCAATGCGGTACCGCCGAAGGAGCTTGGTCTCGGCGAGCGACCGTTGGTGCGCATTTCCATATTCATGAGCGTGTTCGATTGCCACGTGAACCGCAGCCCGGTTGCCGGCCGCATCGAACGCATCGTGTATCGGGCCGGCAAATTCATCAGCGCCGATCTCGACAAAGCGAGCGAAGATAACGAACGGAACGCCTTCGTTATTGCGGCCGGCAATGGGGTCCGGATCGTGGTCATACAGATCGCCGGGCTTGTGGCGCGCCGCATCGTTTCGTTTGTGCGCGAAGGCGAGGCGATCGCCGCTGGTCAGCGGATCGGCATGATCCGGTTCGGCTCTCGTGTCGACGTCTATCTGCCGGATGGCAGCAGGCCGCTGGTCGCCGAGGGGCAGACCGCGCTCGCCGGGGAGACGTTACTCGCGGATCTGCGCTCGGCGGAGGCGGCTCGGACGTTTCGCGTGATCTGACAGGGTGCTAGCCAGATTTTCGGTCCTCGTGGCGACCGCGCCCTCGAATGGTTATACTCTGTGCCATGATCGTGCATCAGCCCGGGTCCAATCGTCCGCGCCTTGCGAAGCGCCGCTTCCGTCCTATTCCGGTGCGGACACTCGCGCCCAACGTGATCACGCTGCTTGCGTTGTGTGCCGGCCTGACCGCAATCCGGATGGCGTTCGAGAACCACTATGTGTTGGCGCTCGCGGCGATCGTCCTCGCCGCTGTGCTCGACGGCATCGACGGCCGTTTGGCGCGGCTATTGAAGGGGACCTCGCGCTTTGGCGCAGAGTTGGACAGCCTCTCCGACTTCGTCAATTTCGGCGTTGCCCCGGCGTTGATCCTCTATTTTTGGGGCCTGCACGATTTGAAGTCGGCCGGTTGGATCGCAGCCATGGTTTTTGCGATCTGCGCTGGCCTGCGGCTTGCCCGCTTCAACGTGATGATCGAAGAGCCGGATCGCCCGGCTTGGACCGCCAACTTCTTCGTTGGCATGCCGGCGCCAGCCGGCGCCATTACGGTCCTGTTGCCGATCTATGTGGTGTTCCTCGGCGTTCCGCGATCTGCTTTTTTGATCTGGCTGACCATGTTCTACACGGTCGGCATCGCTTCGCTGATGGGTTCGCGGTTGCCGGTTTTTTCCGGCAAGCGTATCGGCACGCGCGTCCCACCCGAATTGGTGGGACCGCTCATCGTGGTGGTGGTGCTCTTCGTGGCACTGCTGATCGCCTATCCGTGGATCTTGCTGACGGCCGGTACGCTGGCCTATCTCGTCAGCTTGCCGTTCGGCTGGCTGTCCTATCGCGAACACGAGCGACGGTCGCAAAAGTCCGGAGAAGATGCGCCCCAGGCCGCCGCGCCGCAACCGGCGCCTGGCGCTACGCCGATTGTGCGGCCGGCCGACAACGAAGATCGTCCGTCGCGCCTCAATTGAGCTGCATCCTCGGCGCGTCCGTGAAATGGCGTCGAAAGACAATCTATGCGACTTGCCCGCCGCAGCTTCCTGGCCTGGACGATGGCGTCGCTGGCGGCACCGGCCGTTTGTCGCCTGGCACGGGCCGATGTGCCCCAATTCAGGCTCAAGTTGCATCATTCGTACTCGTCGGTGTCGAGCCTCCATAACCAGTTCCTGGCGCCCTGGGTGCATCAGGTCGAGTCTCAATCGAACGGCCGCATCCATATCGACATTTTTCCGGCGATGGAGCTTGGCGGCGCGCCGGCGCAGCTTTTCGATCAGGCGCGCGACGGGACTGCCGACTTGGTATGGGCGGCGCCGAGACAGACGCCCGGGCGCTTCCCGAAGATCGAAGCGTTCGAACTGCCGTTCGTGCCGTCTCGCCGCGCGCTGGTGAGTTCGAAGGCCATCGAGGACTACGCGCGCCTCAACTTGGTCGACGAATTCGGCGGAGTCCATGCAATTTGTTTCTCCTGCTCGGACCGCGGCGTTTTGCACAGCCATCGCCTTATCCACACGGTCGAGGAAATGAGGGGTCTTCGGCTGCATGTCCAAACCCGCCTGGCCGTTGCAGCGCTGCACGCGCTAGGCGCAGTCCCGGTGCCAATGCCGAGCGCGCAGCTTCCGCTGGCGATCGCCCGGCACGTGGTCGACGGCTGTGTCGATCCTTGGGACATGGTGCCGGCGCTCAGACTCAGCGACCTGCTCAAGGCGCACACCGAGTTTTCCGACTCCTCGCTGAGCTCGACGACTTTCGTGCTGGCCATGAACAAAGCGGCGTATAACCGGCTGCCGCACGACCTCAAGACGGTTATTGACCACAATTCGGGTCAGGTGGCCGCTGGCATGGCTGGCGCTATGTGGGATCTCAAGGCCGCCGCCGTCGCCGATATCGTGGGTCAGCGCGGCGATCCCATTATCACGCTGTTACCGGAGGCGGTCGCGCACTGGCGCAAGGCCACCGAACCGGTCATCGAGAGTTGGCTTCGGCAAATGAAGGAGCACAAGGTCGATGGCGCGAGGCTGCTCGCCAGCGCCCGCGCGCTTCTGGTGAAATACGTGGACGAACCAGAGCCGCAACCGCCACAGCCGCCCCGGCCCGCGGACGTGCCCGCGGCTCAAGCGCCAAGACCTACGCCAACAGCACCCGTTGCCACCACGGCATCGGCGCCCACACCGCACGCCAGCGCAGCGGCGTCGGCGCCCACGCCGCCGCCGAAAGTGTTGATACCTTCGCCGTCCATGCCGACGCCCGTGCCGACGCCCAAATCCTTCAACATCCCGCTCTGATTTATCAGTCATGCGCCGCGACGGCGGAGCATTCGGACATCGGCCTATGCGCTTGTTGCGCTGTGCAATGCCAGGTGTCGGTGCTGACTGGATCGTCCGCAGTGGCGGATGCGAAGACCAAGCCACGAAATGGAAATTATTTTGGCAACGGATGGCCGGGCATCAGGTCATAGGGATGCGCCCAGCCGGGTAGCGCTTTGATGCGGTCGAGCCAGGCGGCGATGTTTTTGAATTGCGATGCGATGTCGAAACCGAATTCCTCGGCGGGATAATAAAGATAGGCGACCAGCGACAGGTCCGCGATGGTCGGTTCTGATCCGATCAGGTAGCGGCGGCCGTTGAGGCGCTTATCGAGAATGCCAAGCGAATTATCGATCCGGCCTTTGAGAAATTCGAGCACGACGGGATGACCCGGGGGCTTGGCAAACATGCGCAGGAAACGGAACGGTCCGAGGAAGCCGTTGACCTTCTGATTATCGAAAATGATCCAGCGTAAAGCTTCGAGCCGGTCGTCCTCGTTGCGCGGCAGGAATTTCTTCGACCGCTCGGCAAGATAGGTCAGGATCACGCCGGACTGACTGAGCTTCTTGTCGCCGTGGACGAGCACGGGCACTTCGCCCATTTCGTTGACCGTGCTGCGATATTCCGGCGTGCGCGTCACGCCTTTGGCAAAATAATCGACAAACAGCGGTTCCCAGGCGGCGCCGATCAGGTTGAGCATCAGTGCCGCGCGATAGGCGTTGCCCGATTGGGCAAAACAGTAGAGCTGATATTCGGCCATGGCGACGTTCAATCCGAAGCTGACGAACTTGCTACTAATATTTGCCAGTGTCCTTTCAATTCCAAAGTTCGCAACCGAGCGTGCTGCGTAGTCATGCGAACCTCGGAATCCGGACACTAGCGCGAGAGCGTGAGCGCCGTCCCGTTAGTCCCTTGTCCTTGGAAGTGATCTGCGGAGAACGAGAGCTGCGCCAGGGAATTGCCCTTGTAGTCGCGAATGATCAATGCACCATTTTCGAACGCCCACTTGCGGCTGGTGAAGAAGTTGCCGGGGCAGCCTCCGGCGGGCTGAATGGTGCCATGGTCGGTCCCGGCAGTATCGCCGAAGGTCATCACGCACGAACTGCCGCCCGCCGCGGACAGTGTCCACTTGCCGGACAGATCGACGGGGGGCGGCGTCGGTGGCGGAGGTGGGGCCTGGGCAGCAGTATCGCTCGGCGCCGGCTCGGGGTTCTGGTTGACGGTGCAGGCGGCAAGCACGGCACAGGCAACCAGCGCGATCAATGCGGCTGCGGCTGTCGCCGTGCCCCGCCCCATGAATATGCACCCCACGCCCATCATCCGCTGATCAAAGGCCAATCGGGAGGGCTGATGCAAGGGGCCATGACGAGCCGCGCTGGCGAGCCTTAATTCAGCGCTGTCCGATCACCGCATCGTCGGGATGACGAATTCGGCGCCTTCCTTGGTGCCCGACGGCCAGCGCGCCGTCACCGTCTTGGTCTTGGTGTAGAAGCGGATCGAGTCCGGCCCGTGCTGGTTGAGGTCGCCAAAACCCGAGCGCTTCCAGCCGCCGAACGTGTAATAGGACAGCGGCACCGGAATCGCGAAATTGACGCCGACCATGCCGACCTGCACGCGGCTGGTGAAGTCGCGCGCGGTGTCGCCATCGCGGGTGAAAATCGCGACGCCGTTGCCGTATTCATTCTCGGACGGTAACCGTACCGCTTCCTCATAATTCTTGGCGCGCACCACGGACAGGACGGGGCCGAAAATCTCCTCCTTGTAGATACGCATGTCGGGATCGACCTCGTCGAACAAGCAGCCGCCGATGAAATTGCCGTTTTCGTAGCCCTGGAGCTTGAAGTTGCGTCCGTCCACCAACAGCTTGGCGCCCTCCTTGACGCCGATGTCGATGTAATCGCGTACTTTGGTGAGGAGCGCGCGAGTCACCAGCGGTCCGTAGTCGACGTGGGGATCTGTTGCAGGCCCGATCTTCAGATTCTCGACGCGCGGGATGAGCTTTTGGACCAGAGTGTCGGCGGTCTTCTTGCCAACCGGCACCGCGACCGACACCGCCATGCACCGCTCGCCCGCCGAGCCATAGCCGGCGCCGATGAGCGCATCGACCGCCTGGTCCATGTCCGCATCGGGCATCACGATCATGTGGTTCTTGGCGCCGCCGAAGCACTGCACGCGTTTGCCGCTCGCCGTGCCGGTTGCATAAATGTATTCGGCGATCGGGGACGAGCCGACGAAGCCGACCGCCTGGATGCGCGGATCGGTCAAGATCGTGTCGACCGCTTCCTTGTCACCGTTGACGACATTGAGCACGCCCGGCGGCAAGCCTGCCTTGATGAACAATTCAGCGAGCCGCATCGGCACGGATGGGTCGCGTTCCGACGGCTTGAGGATGAAGGCATTGCCGCAAGCAATGGCGGGTGCGCACTTCCATAGCGGGATCATCGCTGGGAAATTGAACGGCGTGATGCCGGCGACGACGCCAAGCGGTTGGCGGAACGAGTACAGATCGATGCCGGGACCGGCGCCTTCGGAGAATTCGCCCTTCATCAAATGCGGGATGCCGCAAGCGAATTCGACCACTTCGAGTCCCCGCTGGATGTCGCCTTTGGAGTCGGCGAACGTCTTGCCGTGCTCGGAGGATAGCAGCCGGGCAAGCTCGTCGAATTGATTGTGGATGAGCTCCAGAAACTTGAACATAACGCGGGCGCGGCGTTGCGGGTTGGTGGCTGCCCAAGCCGGAAAGGCAGCCGCCGCGTTGGCGATTGCGTGCTCGACCTCGGAATGCTTGGCGTAAGCGACCCGGGCTTGCACTTCGCCGGTATTCGGGTTGAACACATCGCCGAAACGCCCGGATGTCCCCTTCACCTCCTTGCCGCCGACGAAGTGGCCGATCTCGCGCATGACTCTCTCCCTGAAAATTGAACGGCGCGGCGGCCGTCTCGGTCGTCCATTGTGCTGCTTTTTGCCGGCGGTAGACAGGGGGCATTCCGACGCGTGGTTTTTTGCTTGTCTATTCTGCGGTTTGGTGTTGGGCGGCCGGTTCGATTTCATCGTCGTCTGATCATCCGGAACTCGTCGGCTTCTTCGACTATTCGCGGCAGGATGGCGACGATTCTCGTGGCGCGCTGTCGACGCTGCGCGAACGCATCCAGCGTGAACTCCGAGGCCAGCTCAGCCGTACCATGAAGACGTTGCGGTTGTGGCAGGACAAGGAGGCCGTCGCGCCGGGCAAATTGTGGGAACCGAAAATCAAGACCGCGGTCGAGCACGTCCGGGTCGCCCGAACGCTTCCTGCGCCGATCACTGATAATGGGCCGGCTTCAATCCCGGGCAAGAGCGGTTGAGCACCGGAGCATCGTCCGCCGCGAGCTCCTGTCCACCGGTTCGCTCCCGGGCCGCAATACGCACCGGCGTACCGCTCGAACGGCTACTGGGGCACTCATGAGACCTCAATTTACCCGCGCCAAGCACCCGCGGAACCGCACCAATGTTCCATCAGTAACCGTCCTTTAAGCGCAGTGACGGTAGCCTGCGGTGGCGCCTGTTGGGGCGCACCGGCGCGGCTGGGAGTGGGTTCATGGACATTGCAACAGGCCTCGGCTTGCTTGCCGGGGCGACCGTCGTCTGTACCCTAATGCTGATGGGCGGCGACCTCCGCATGTTCGTGAGCGATCATGCCGTCATCATCATTTTCGGCGGGTCGTTTGCCGCCACGTTGATCCGCTTCCCGCTAGCCACGATCTTCCACGGCTTGCCGCTGGGGGTCAAATTCGCTTTCACCATGCGGCGCACTAGCCAGCGCGAACTGGTCGATGAGATCGCCTCGCTCGCCGAAATCGCGCGCAAGCAAGGACCGATCGGACTCGAGAAGGTCGAAATCGAGGACCCATTCCTTGCCAAGGGAATCCGCTTCGTCGCCGATGGCTATGAGGCGGCGTTCATCCGCGACAACCTCGAACGCGACCGCGATAATTTCCTGACTCAACTCGACGAGGGCCAGAAGATCTACCGCGCGGTAGGCGACTGCGCGCCCGCTTTCGGCATGGTCGGCACCTTGATCGGAATGGTGCAGATGTTTGCCAACATGACCGATCCGTCCAAACTCGGACCGTTTATGGCGACAGCGCTGCTGGCGACGCTCTACGGCGCAGTAGTGGCGAACATTATTTGTCTGCCCATCGCCGATAAGCTGCACCTCAAACTGGCCGACGAGGAGATCAATCGCACACTCATCATCGACGGCGTTCTGATGATGCGGGAGTCGAAGAGCCCCTCCTTGGTGCGCGAGATGCTGCTTGCCTATCTGCCCGAGAGGCACAGGGGGGAAGAAGAGCAGCCGGAGCCGGTTCCGGCCTGACCGATCGGCGCAAGGGCGTGACACATGGCGCGGCGCAAGGAAGGTCATGCGGGGGGCCACGGCTGGTTTGTCACCTTCGCCGATCTCATGGGCCTGCTTGTGAGCTTCTTTGTCATGCTGGTCGCATTCTCCAACCAGGACCAGCAGAAATTGCAGATCGTTGCAGGCTCGATGCGTGACGCTTTCGGCGTGCAGAACACCGTGCGCTATTCCGGCATCATCGAGATCGATGGGCTGCCGACCCGGCCGAGGCTTAAAAACGCCGAGCACATCCAGCCCAAGGATGCCTCAAGCACTCCCACGCCCGATCAACAGGGCCAAAATCGCGACTTCGGCAGCAAAGCGGAAAAGGATCGGGCGTTCGCGCTCGCCGCGGCGTCGTTGCGCCAAGCCCTGCAGAAGATGCCCGAGCTGACCGAGGCGTCCAAACACATCATGATCGAAGAGAGCAAGGAAGGGCTCAACATTGAGATTGTTGATCAGGATGGCCGGTCGATGTTCCCGGAGGGCTCCAAGGAGCCCTACGAACGAACGCGCCAGATCATCGAAAAGATCGCCGGTCCGCTCAAGGCGACGCCCTACCGGGTCTCGATCACCGGACATACCGCCGCCACGCACACAGCGCCGCCCGCCGATTACGGACCCTGGAATCTATCAGTCGATCGTGCCAATTCAGTGCGCCAGATCCTCGAAGAAGCGGGCTTGCCGTCATCCGACTTCTACGAGGTGGCAGGCAAGGCCGATACCGATCCGCTGTTTCCCGACGATCCTTTCATGGCGGCCAATCGCCGCGTGACGATCACGCTGATGCGCGAGGCGCCCCCGGTTCCTCCGAATTTGAAGCCCTGATGAGGCGGATTGGCATGGCACGCGTGCCAACGGCCGCTTATTGCGTGATGAACGTGGCGTAATCAACTGACAGCGGTGGGCATTTCGAGCATTAACCGTGGCTCGATTCCGCGTTGGATAAGGTGGGTCCTCAAAAGGTACTCATGACTCCTTGGCCTGAAGGGTGTATAGGCGCGGCCCTGCATCCCATTCCAATGCATCATCAGGAGCAGGACGCGTTCCTGTTTGATACTGCATGACCGATAGCGTGACCGCTCCCTCTGGGAGCGAATTGTCGGTGAAGAGCGGCACTGGCACACGTTCCAACACTGGCCTTTGGGCGCTTGCGGTCGGTAGCATCGGCGTCGTCTATGGCGACATCGGTACTAGCCCGCTATACGCCTTTCACGAAGCGATCATTGCCGCTTCCGGCCCCGGGCACTACGAGGCCATCAGGCGCGGGCGTGAGGCTCTTGCGCGTGGCAATGTGCTGGGCGTGCTGTCGTTGATCCTGTGGGCGCTCATCATCGTCGTGACGTTGAAATACGTATTGATCCTGCTGCGCGCCGACAACAATGGGGAAGGCGGCACGCTGACACTGATGGCGCTGGCGTCGCGCGCGGTCGGCCGCATCGCCAAGGCTGCCGCCATCGTCGCGCTACTGGGCATTATCAGCGCCGCATTGTTTTATGGCGATGCCGTCATCACACCGGCATTGTCTGTGCTTTCGGCTATCGAGGGTCTCGATGTCGCGACGCCGGCGTTTCATTCCTACGTGGTGCCGTTGACGATACTGATCTTGCTTGTGCTGTTCGCGATGCAGTCGCGCGGTACCGCCAAGGTCGCAGCGTTGTTCGGTCCGGTCATGGTGGTCTGGTTTGTAGCCATCGCCGTCCCCGGTTTGGGTTGGATCGCCGCTGATCCAGGGGTGTTATGGGCTTTCAATCCGTTCTACGGCATCTACTTCCTTCTCGACCATGGCATGATTGCGCTTTACACGCTCGGCGCCGTCTTCCTTGCTGTCACCGGAGCTGAGGCGCTCTACGCCGATCTTGGACATTTCGGCCGCGGCCCCATACAGGTCGCTTGGCTCGGCCTCGTTTTGCCGTCGCTGGCGATCAATTATCTGGGGCAAGGGGCCGTGGTTTTGGCCCACCCAAGGGCAATCGAAAATCCGTTCTTTTTGCTTTATCCCGGTTGGTTGACGATCCCTGCAGTGGTGCTGGCGGCGATAGCGACCGTGATTGCGAGCCAAGCCGTCATCACCGGCGCCTATTCGCTCACCAGCCAAGCCATACAACTCGGTCTATTGCCGCGACTCGAGATCCGTCACACCTCGGCGCAGCAGGCCGGCCAGATCTATATGCCGCGCGTCAACTTGCTACTGCTTATTGGAGTGTTGCTGTTGGTGGCGTTGTTCCGCTCCTCGAGCGCGCTTGCCTCGGCCTACGGCATCGCCGTCACCGGTACGATGGTTGTCACCGGAATGATGGCGTTCATCGTGATTTGGAGGATGTGGCGGTGGTCGCCGATCGCGGCGGCAGCATTGATGGTGCCATTCCTGTTCATCGATCTGACGTTCCTGTCGGCGAATCTGCTCAAGGTTGTGGAGGGCGGCTGGGTACCGTTGGCCCTTGGCGGCTTGGTGATGCTGGTGATGTATACGTGGCGACGTGGCACCAAACTCCTGTACGACAAGACCCGCCGACTCGAAACGCCGCTTGACGATCTGGTGCGCATCCTGGAGCGCAAGCCGCCGCAGCGGGTTGCCGGCACAGCGGTTTTCCTCACCAGCGACCCGAAGAGCGCGCCGACCGCATTGCTGCACAGTCTGAAGCATTACAAGGTGCTGCACGAAAAAAACGTCATCCTCAGCGTCGAGACGACGCATACGCCGCGCGTGGATAGTTCACGGCGCGTGCGCATCGAGCCGGTCGGCTCGACTTTCATGCGGGTGCTGCTGCGTTTCGGCTACATGGAGACACCCAATATTCCAAGAGCGCTGGCTATTGCGCGCAAGCTTGGCTGGCATTTTGATATCATGTCGACATCGTTCTTCCTGTCGCGGCGTGCGCTGCGACCGACACCGAATTCGGGAATGCCGCGCTGGCAAGACCGCATGTTCATATGGCTCGCCCGTTCGGCCAATGACGCCACCGATTATTTCCAAATTCCAACCGACCGCGTGGTGGAGGTCGGTACCCAGGTCACCATCTAAGGTCTTCACCTTTGCGTCCTGAGCCCGTAGGGTAGAGATTACGCGCCGTGATGCGCGTCCGCGTGGCATCTATTGTGCCGGCGAATGGCCTTTGCGACGCTGAAAGACGATTTTGGCTATCCTGCAAGCGTGTGGAGGCGGAGATGTCGGATCAATCCCCCACTGTGCGTGATCTGACGCCGCAAGAGGTTGCGCGCGGGCTCGACGAAGGCCGTATGATCCTGGTCGACGTGCGAGAACCGAACGAGACGGCGCTTGAGCGCTTCCCGGGCGCCGTTCTGGTGCCATTATCGGCATTCGATCCATCCTCCATCCCGCCACCGGAAGGGCGCGAGGTGGTGTTCGCTTGCCGCTCCGGCCGCCGCTCGGTGACCGCATCGCTCTCGGCGCAACAGCAAGGCTTCGCCTACGGCTCGCATCTTGCCGGCGGCATACTGGCGTGGAAGGCAGCCGGGCTGCCGACCGAGATGTGATCCGCCGCCCCTGACGATGATTGCGAAAAATTTCCCGCTCGTTGCCTCGATAGCGGAAATCCACCGCTGCGCGGGCGCCGGGATGGGCGGACTGATTGTCGCGGTCGGGATTGTACTGATGGTGGGCGTTGCCCCGGCTCGATCGGAAGCGCAGCAGCGCTTCGTCAACGTTTACAATTGGTCGGAATATATCGATCCGGCCGTGCTCGATGAGTTCACCAATGCGACGGGCATCAGGGTCCGCTACGATACGTTTGAGTCGTCCGATACGCTCGACGCAAAACTGTTGGCCGGCAATTCAGGATATGACGTTGTCGTGCCGACCGGATACTTTCTACCGCATGAAATTGCAGCCGGCGTTTACCAGAAACTCGACAAGTCCAAGCTGCCGAATCTGGTCAATGTCTGGCCTGAAATCGCCAGCCGAATGGCGGTTTACGACCCCGGCAATCAATATGCTGTCAATTACATGTGGGGAACGACCGGCATCGGTTTCAACATTTCGGCCGTGAAGAGAATACTCGGGCCGAACGCAACAATCGATAGCTGGGACGATGTGTTTGATCCGGACAAGATTGCGCGGTTCAAAGATTGCGGCATTTATCTCTTGGATTCATCCGACGACGTTTTGCCGGCGGCGCTGCACTATCTTCATCTTGATCCCAGCTCGCGCAATCCGCGGGACCTGGAGAAAGCCGCGGAACTGGTCATGAAGATCAGGCCATATGTGCGCAAGTTCGACGTGTCGGAATATCTCAATGCGCTCGCGACCGGCGAGATTTGCTTTGTCGTCGGGTTTTCCGGCGATATCAAACAAGCGCAGGAGCGCACGGCCCAGGCAAAGAGCGGCATTGCGATCGGCTATTCGATCCCGAAGGAGGGTGCCCAACTATGGTTCGATAATTTTGCAATTCCGAGCGATGCGCCGGACGTTGCCGAGGCTCATGAGTTCATCAATTTTCTGCTTAGGCCCGAGATCGCGGCGCAGAACACCAACTTCGTCACATACGCAAACGGCAACCTCGCGAGCCAGAAATTCATCAAGAAGTCGATTCTGAACGACCGGACCATCTACCCGGATGCCGCGATAATGGCGCGCCTCTACACGATCTCCGCGCATGATGAGGAAACCGAGCGGCTGATGAACCGCCTGTGGATGCGGGTCAAGACCGGAATGTGATCGAGCGCCCGCCGCGAAGAGCACGCAGCTATCATCGTGGACAACGTGGCTCTGACTGCAAGCGCTGGATTGAGCGACTTCACCGCCATCGTCGATGTAGCCAAAGCCACTGCTCGGGATGCTCGCGGACCCAGCCTTCAATGACCGTGGTGATGGTCTGGGTGGTTCCCTTGACGTCGATGCGGCCTTCGGCGTCCCGCACTGGCTCGATAGGATCGGTGATCTCGCCCCAGAAACGGTTGCGATCCGGCAGCCGAACCACGCGCAATCCATGGATCTGGCATTCCATCTGGCGGGCAAGAAGCGCAATCAATGGATTGGTCAGGCAGGGGCGGCCGAAAAAGATCGTCTCGACGCCTTTGCCGTAGTGCTGATCGGCCAGCATCCCGACATGTACGCCGGCTTGCAAAAGCCGCCCGAGTCGGACCGGTGCGTCGAAGCCCGTCGGGACCAATTCTCCCATCAGCGGCGTCCGCAATCGGGTCACGGCATCGCTGATTGCGCCGATATTCGGCCGCCGATACAGAATCGCCGATTCGAATCCGAGCGACCTGATCGCGAGACCAGGAAGCTCCCAGTTAGCGAGATGCGAGGCGAAAGCGACAATCGGCTTGCCGTTCTGCCTGATGCGTTCATAGCGTTGCGTCGTTTCCGGCGAAAGCATGACGGCATCGGTCGGGGCGCGGCTGGAGTCTGTGAGGCGCAATTTGTCAAGATGCACGAACTCGACCGCTACTCGACCGAGATTATCCCATACGCCGGCAAGGATCGTTTCAATCTCAGCATCGGATTTCTTTGGGAAGGCAGCGCGCAGGTTGTCGCGGCCGATACGATGTTCCGCGAATAGTGGGCCAATCTTGCGCAGAAGGGCTCCGGCGAGGTTTGCCGACTGCTTGCGACTCGCGAGCTTGCACGCACGCAGTGTTCCAACCGCAAGGGAGCCCATCGTCGCGTTGAACAGAATCTTTGTTCGTCCGGTGAACATCAGAAGTTGACAATAATCTTGCCAAATACTTGCCGGCTTTCCAGCCGGGCAAGGCCGCGCTCGAAATCGGCAAGCGCCACCTCGGTGTCGATCACTGGCTTGAGGCCCGATGCCATTTTGGCGAGGCTCTCGCGGACGTTGCGCATGGAGGCGCCAAACGAGCCGAAAATACGGTATTGCTGCAAATAAAGCTGAAATAAGTTGATCGTGGTCGACTGGCCGGATGTCGAGCCGCAAGTGACCAGGCGCCCACCACGCTTGAGACATAGGAGCGAGCCGTTGAAAGTATCCGGGCCGACATGCTCGAAAGCGACGTCGACACCCTTCTTGGCTGTGAGCTTGCGCACGACGCCTTCAAATCGCTCCGTGCGGTAATTGATGACGTGGTCGGCGCCAAGCGCCTTGGCCTTTTCCGCCTTGGTATCGTCACCGACGGTGGTGATGACGGTGCAGCCGATTGACTTCGCCATTTTGATCGCAGCCGTGCCGATCCCCGAACCACCAGCTTGCACCAAGATAGTCTCGCCCGGCTCAAGCCTGGCATTATCGAACAGCATGTGCTGTACGGTCGCGAAGGCAACCGGCGCGCAGGCCGCGTCGCGGAAGCTTATGCCCGCAGGGACCGGGACGAGAAGTCGCGCCGGCATATTGATTAGATCGCGGGCGAAACCGTCCACGTGGAATCCCATGATGCCACCGACGCTTTCACAGAGATTGTCGCGACCCTCGCGGCAGGCCCGGCAGTGCCCGCAGGTGAGCGCGCCATAGGCGACCACGCGGTCGCCGACTTTGATCTCGGCCGCATCGGGGCCGACAGCGACGACTTCGGCAGCCGCTTCGACTCCGACGATGAGCGGCAGCTTGCGCTTGGCGAACGCCATGCCGCGCCAACCCCACACATCGATGTGATTGAGGCCGATCGCCTTGACGGCGATTTGCGCCTCGCCGGCCGCCGGCGCCGGCGGGACGGCAGCGTTGAGCACTTCGAGCTTGCGGTCGGAGACGAGTGTCAGCGCACGCATGGAATAAGCCGGGGCCGTCGGCGGCTGCCGGTCACTCGCGATTGCGGCATTCGCATTCACGCCGGCTCCCGCGTTATGACCAGACAAACGTTCTGGCCACCAAAGCCAAATGAATTGGAAATCGCGCGATCGACTCGCGCATCCCGGGCGACGTTCGGAACCACATCGAGCGGGATCGCCGGGTCGGGATTATTGTAGTTGATGGTCGGTGGAATACGTTGATGCTCGAGCGTTAGCAAAGTGAATACCGCTTCGACCGCGCCGGCCGCCGTCAAGGTGTGTCCTATCATCGATTTGTTTGATGAGATCGGAATGCCGCGTATGCGCTCGCCGAACACGGTGGAAATGCCCAAGTATTCCATTTTGTCGTTTTCGGGGGTGCTGGTGCCGTGCGCATTGATGTAATCTACATCCTCGGCAGCGATAGCGGCATCGGCCAGCGCGTTGCGCATGCAGGCGATGATCGGCTTGCCGTCTGGACTCGATCTGGTTCGATGAAAGGAATCCGATTTCTCCCCGCAGCCTTCGATGATGCCGAGCACGCGCGCCCCGCGCGCGCAGGCATGATCGAAGTCCTCCAACACGAGGGCGGCGGCGCCTTCCGCCATCACAAAGCCGTCGCGGTTCTTTGAGAATGGTTTCGAGGCTTGTTGCGGAGGATCGTTCTGGGTCGACAGCGCCGAGAGAAGCGAAAAGCGCACGACGGATTCCGGCGTCACCGAACCGTCGGCACCGATCGCAAGGGCGGCCTGACACTCCTGGCGCCGAATGGCCTCGATACCAAGCTGGATGGCGGTGGCACCGGAGGCACAGGCAGTGTTGAGCGAGATTGGCGATCCTTCGGTGCCGAAATGTTCCGCGAGGTGGTCGGCAATCATGCCCAATTTCACCATGCCGTGGGCGGTACCGAATGCGCGCGCGACGCGCACCAAATCGGGATATGCCGCATTCGCATTCGCGGCCGCCATCTCCGCCATCGTGATCCGATCGCGCCATTCGATTTCAAGCGGAGGCGGCGCCAGAAAAAGCGGTCCGGGGAATCGGCCTTTCGTGCCGATGCCGGATTGTGAGATCGCCTCCTCACCGGCAAGCAGCGCGATCCGCTCGCTGAGTTTTGCGGGCGGGAGATACTCTTTGCAGGCGTTGTCAACGGTGCCGGCGATCGTGGTTCTTAGACCGTCGACCGGAAAGCGGGAAATCCTGCGGATGCCGGAAACGCCGGCGGTCAATTTCGCCCAATTTTCCTCTTTGCCAACGCCAAGCGAAGTGACGACACCCATGCCCGTGACCGCGATCACTGGGCGGCCTGCTTTGTCGCGCGTCGCCCCAGGCGCCGTGCGTGCCGTCTGGCCTTGCAATGGGGTCGCCATGGCTCTCCTTCAATCGATACGTTCGATCAGCGCAAGTCCTTCGCCTCGCCATGAGCCGACGCTGGTGACGACGGCCTGCGAAAGAGGGCTCGGAGTTTCGCCACAATCTCCGCTGCCCATCGGTGGGAACAGGTTGCCATCCTCGATCATCGCGCAGGCTATGGCCAGATTGGCAGTAAACTGGGTCTCGACCCCGTGTCCGATATACGTGCCTGTATTGCGAACGGGAAGAGCGATTTCTTTGAGCACGTGGAGTTCCGCGGACGTCGCCGGCTCAAACCCGTTGGCGCCGGAAACGATCGCGGCGCGCGCGAGGTCGATCTTGGGCGTGATCGCCTTCCATTGTCGGCGCAAGCTTGCCTCGATGTCCCCCGCCCGGCGCATGTTGCGGCCCGATTGAATCGCGGTCATCCGGGCTCGCGGGCGCGCCGCGCGCTTTTGCGCATGATCGCGGCTTTCGAGTACGAGAAACGCGCTCATATTGCCGAACGCGATGCCGCCCTGTGGGCCGCGATCCCAAACTGGAGCAAACTTGCCCTTTAGCGGCAAGCCGGCCTCCTCGTTGACGAGCAAAATATCCCAGCGCGACGCATTAAAGGCGCCGCCCACCAGCGTCAACTCGCTTTGCCCTGCCGCGATGCGCGCCTGTGCAACCCGCACCGCATCGACGCCTGCGGATTCCTCACCCAAGAAGGTGCGCGAAGATCCGACTACGCCGTGAATGAGCGATATATTGCCGGCGAGCAGATTTGGCAGCTGCGCCAGGAACAGAGTCGGACGCAGGTCGCTCATCAGGCGCTGATTCAGGAAGATGGCCGAGTCGGCGGCCGTGCGCATCCCGGCGAGGATTGCTGTATCGACGGCGATGTCGCGCTCCCCGCCGCCGGCTGAAACAATCATGTCCGTATGGTCGAGCAAATCCGCGTGGCCGGCAATGCCGGCGTCGCCGAGCGCCAGTCCCGCCGCGTAAACGCCGAGCCGCTGCCACGTCTCCATCTGCCGCTGATCGCTTTTTTTCGAGATCTGCTTATCGAAATTGATCGGCGCGAGCGGATGTATGATGCAGGGCGCAAAGCTTTTGTCGTCAAATGGTGGAGGATCGCCTTGCTTGAGGTGATGCCACGTCGCCTCAAGGCCCTCGCCCAGACAGGTGAGGAGACCGACGCCGGTGATCCACACCTCGCGGCGTTCGATCACCTAACAATCTCCTTGACCGGAATGTTGAGTCGCTCGGCCCATTCCCATAACGCCACGCGGAATTCCGGGCTTGGATAAGGCATCAACCGATACGTGATACGGGCGTCGCACACCAATTTGCCGCCGCGCAGGCCCTTGGCCTCGCCGACCGTATAGCCGGACCCCTCATGCACGATCTTGCCTTCGAATTCGAGCGCATCGCCGGGTAACACGGCGGTACGAAATTTTGCCTCTTTAACCCCGACCA